>DATKRO010000039.1:0-2834 GCA_035532115.1 Caulobacteraceae bacterium
TATATCATTCCGTCAAGGGGAAACAGACCAGGGGCGACGGCGAAGTGCCTGAGTCGACGAGACGCTCATCATCGCCGTCACCCCGGCCAAGCGAAGCGCGAGCCGGGGCCGGACGCGCCGCAGCCGAGCTGGAAGTCGTCCCGGAAGCGGCGGCTCCGGCCCCGGATCGCCCTTTCAGGTCGTCCGGGGAGACGGCGATGGTGGTCAACCTCCGCGAATTAGCCCTTTCGCAATCCGACCGCATCGCCGTGACGGCGGCCTCACGCGCCTACCGGTCCTTCGGGTCGATGGCGTCCCTGAGGCCGTCGCCGATGAAGTTGAAGCACATCAGTGTCACCGCCATGGTCACCGACGGGAAGATCAGCAGCCAGGGGGCGAGTTCCATGTCCTGGGCGCCGCCGGAGATCAGGGTGCCCAGCGAGGCCATCGGCGGCTGCACGCCCAGGCCCAGGAACGACAGGAAGCTCTCGGCCAGGATGACGCCCGGAATCGTCAGGGTGACGTAGATGACCACCGGCCCCAGCAGGTTGGGGATGATGTGGCGCGCGATGATGGCGGGGCGGGAAAGCCCGGCGGCGCGGGCGGCCTCGATGAACTCCTTTTCCTTCAGCGAGATGGTCTGGCCGCGCACGATGCGCGCCATGGTCAGCCACTCCACCGCGCCGATGGCGAGGAAGATGAGGATGATGTTGGAGCCGAAGGTCACCATCAGCAGGATGACGAAGAAGATGTAGGGCAGGGAATAGAGCACGTCGACGATGCGCATCATCGCCTCGTCCAGCGCCCCGCCGAAATAGCCGGCGATGGCGCCCCAGGCGACGCCGATGACGAGCGAGACGCAGGTCGCCACCGCGCCGATGGAGAGCGAGACGCGCAGGCCCATCAGCAGGCGCGCCAGCAAGTCGCGCCCGAGCGCGTCGGAGCCCAAGAGGTGGCCGCCGGTCATCGGCGCCAGCCAGACGTCGTTCTTGTTGATCTCGTCATAGGCGAACGGCGTCAGCATGGGGCCGAAGACGGCGGCGAGCACCAGCAGCGCCAGCACGACCATGCTCGCCACCGCGGCGCGGTTGCGCATCAGCCGCCGGCGCGCGTCGTCCCAGAGGCTGCGCCCCTTCACCGCCCGGTGCATCAGCGCCGCCGTCTCCGGCGATCCCGGCGCAAGCGAGATCTGGGTCATCGGCATTGCGCCGGACGGGAGCCGGGTGCGGTCATCACGACAGCCGCACCCTGGGGTCGAGGGCGGCCTGCAGCAGGTCGGCGAGAAGATTGAGGACGAGGATCAGGGTGGCGAAGCAGATCACCAGTCCCATCACCACGGTGTAGTCGCGCTGCAGGGCGCTGACCACGAAGAACTTGCCCAGGCCCGGCAGGTTGAAGATCTGTTCGACGATCAGCGAGCCGGTGATCAGGCCCGCGAACGCCGGCCCCAGATAGCTGACGAGGGGCAGTATGGCGGCGCGCAGGGCGTGGTTGAGCACGATGGAGGTCTCGGAGAGGCCCTTGGCGCGGGCGGTGCGCACATAGTTGGAGCGCAGCACCTCGATCATGCCGGCGCGGGTCAGGCGCGAGATGATGGCGATCTGCGGCAGCGCCAGCACCGCCACCGGCATGACGAGGTTGGCCGGCGCGCCGCCGTCCCAGCCGGCGACCGGCAGCCAGCCCAGGATCGAGCCGAACACCAGCACCAGCAGCGGCGCGGTGACGAAGCTGGGGATGCAGATGCCGACGATGGCCATGCCCATGGTGGCGTAGTCCGCCGGCCCGTTCTGGCGCAGCGCCGCGATCACCCCGAGGCTGACGCCGAGCACGATGGCGACGGTGAAGGCCGAGAGGCCGAGGGTGAGGCTGACGGGATAGTTCTCCTTCAGGATCTCCAGCACCGACTTGTCGCGGTATTTCAGCGATGGGCCGAAGTCGCCGTGCAGCACGCCGGCGAGATAGTCGCCGTACTGGACCACCAGCGGCTTGTCGAAGCCGAACTTGGCCTCGACGTTCTTCAGGATCTCGGGCGGCAGCTTGCGGTCGGTGTCGAAGGGGCTGCCGGGCGCGGCGCGCATCATGAAGAAGGCCGCCGTCACCACGATGAACAGAGTCGGAATGGCGACGGCGAGGCGCCGCCCAAGGAAACGCAACATCGCTTGCGAACCTTCCATCAGCCCCCGATGATGTCAACGAAGCCAAATCCGAGGCTGGCCGGAGCGCCCATGACCGAATATCGCAAGGTGACCGACCGGCTCTCGGTCAGCGCGCAGATCAGCGCCGAGGAAGCGGCCGCCGCGGTGGGCGATGGCTTCGCCCTCGTGATCAACAACCGGCCCGACGGCGAGGCCCCCGGCCAGCCGGCGGGGGCGGCGATCGAGGCGGCGGCGCGCGCCGCCGGCGCCGACTATCTGCACCTGCCGGTGACCGGCCGCCCGAGCCCCGAGACCGCGCGCGCCCAGGCGCAGGCGGTGGCGCACGCCAGGGGGCCGGTGCTCGCCTTCTGCCGCTCGGGCACGCGCTCGATCACCGCCTGGGCCATGGGCGAGGCGGCCGCAGGCGTCGACCGCAACGAGCTCGTCAGGCTCGCGGCCGCCGCCGGCTACGATCTGGCCCCGGTGCTGGGCGTGCAGCCATGATCCCGTTCGTGCGCGACATCGCCTTCGAATACGGCAGGGTCGATCGGGTCTCGCAATCGATCCGCCGCGTCATCGCCCGCAATCCCGGGCCGTTCACCTTCACCGGAACCGGAACCTACATCGTCGGCGAGGGCGAAGGCGTCGCCGTGATCGATCCCGGCCCCGACCAGCCCGAGCACCTTCAGGCGATCCTCGCGGCGGTGGGGGGCGAGCGCG
>DATKRO010000040.1:0-43626 GCA_035532115.1 Caulobacteraceae bacterium
GCCGCCGCCGGTGATCACCAGGGCGGCCATCAGCACCGGGATGGCGATGCCGATGAGGGCCAGGATGCCCAGAATAAGCGTGGCCAGGCCTGCGAACAGCTCGATGGTGATGCTGCTCGCAGAGAAGCCCGCGCCTTCCTCGCCGATCGCGCTCTGACGGGCCGCCACCGCCGCGCCCTCGACCATGAAGGCGACGCCGAAGACGATGCCCGCGATGGGCAGAAGCACTCTTGGAACCACGTCCACCAGCGACAGGATCGCCAGAACCACGACGGCGACGCCACCCATGCTCTCGGTGGCCCCGCCGCTGGCGCTCACCGTGCGCGAGCGCCGCGTATCAGTTGATGGGTAAGTCGTCGACATTCACGTGAACTCTCTTCAGGTTGAGCCTCCCAACCCGTCCCGGTTGGTGAACGGGTGGCGAACGTCGGCGTTCCTGGCGCTGCCGTGGTCAGAAGTTGGCGCGCTGGGTGATCGCGCCGTCGACGACGAGATTGACGCCGGTCGTGAACGCCGAGACCGGGCTGGCGAGGAAAACGGCGGCCGCGGCGATCTCTTCGGGCGTGGCCATCCGCCCGGTGGGGTTGCGCTGGATCATCGTCTTGAAGAAGTCCGGCGCGCGCTCCTCGGCCAGCCCCCAGACGCCGCCCTTGAAATAGACCGTCCCGGGCGAGACGACGTTGCAGCGCAGGTGCTTCGGCGCGCCCTCGCGCGCCACGCCCTTGGCGAAATGGATCAGGGCCGCCTTGACGGCGCCGTAGGCCGAAGGCGCGCTGGTCTCGGCCGCCGAGACGGACGAGGTGATGATGAAGGCGGCGTCGCCCGACGCCGCGCCCGCCCGCTCCAGATGTGGCCGCGCCGCCTCGAGGGCGCGCACCGCCCCCATCAGGTCGACATCGAACATCCGCCGCCAGTCCTCCTCGCTGGCGCCGCGGGTCAGGGCGCTGGCGTTGGAGACGAGAATGTCCACGCCGCCCAGCGCCGCGGCCGCCGCCTCGATCCAGGCCTTCAGCGCCGCGCCGTCGGCGATGTCCACCGCCGCCCCGACGGCCTTGACGCCCCCGGCCTCCAGCTTGGCCACCAGCTCGTCGACCCCCTGCCGGCCGCGCGCACAGAGCGCCACGTCCGCGCCCTCGGCGGCCAGGGCTTCGGCGATCGCCCGGCCGATGCCGCGCGACGCCCCGGTGATGACGGCTCGCTTGCCCTTCAGCTTCAGGTCCACGGGCTTGCCCCTTCAAATCGGGCGCAATGCCGCGCCCGAGCGCCCATTAGACGCGTGTTCGAGCGGCGCCAAGGCGAAGCGGCCGCCGGCCTGCTCGCCGCGGCGGCGTCTCGTCAGGGCGGAGCGTTCGCGCCCGGCCCGCGGGGCCTGTGGTTCGCCCGCCCCGCGGCCGGCGGCGCGTGCGCCTGACCGGCGCGCATCTGCGCCATCCTCGCAGCGGCCTGGCGCTGCGCCGCCGCCTGGGCCTGAGCCTGAGCCTGGGCCTGGCCTTGAGCGCGGGCTTGCGCCTGCATCTGGGCGGCGCGGGCGGCCTGCTGCTGGCGCGCCTGGGCCGCCATCTGGGCCTGACGGGCGGCGTTCGCCTGGGCGAAGCGGGCCTGGGCCGCCTGGACCGCGGCCTGCCGAGCCGCCTGGGCCTGTACCCGGGCCTGAGCCTGGGCCTGAGCGCGGGCCTGCGCCTGCATCTGGGCGGCGCGGGCGGCCTGCTGCTGGCGCGCCTGGGCGGCCATCTGGGCCTGACGGGCGGCGTCCGCCTGGGCCAAGCGCGCCTGGGCCGCCTGGACCGCGGCCTGCCGCGCCGCCGCCTGCGCCTGTCGCCCTGCGGCCATCTGGGCATTGCGCGCCGCCAGCCCCTGAGCCTGCTGCTGCGCCCGCAGCTGCGCCTGCTGGGCCTGCGCCTGCTGCTGGGCCTGCTGCTGCGCGCCGATCTGGGCGAGCCGCGCCGCCTGCTGCTGCTGAGCCTGGTAGGCGCCCTGCCGCTGTTGCGCCTGTTGTCGAGTCTGGAACCCGGGCTGGAACCGGCCCTGGCGCGGCCCCTGCTGCTGGGCCGGCGCGGGCAGGGGCTGAGCCTGGCCGGGAAGGCCGCCCGGCGCGCCCTGGCCGAACTGGCGGCGGACGAACCCCGGCGGCTGGGCGGGCGGCGTCAGCGGCGGGGGCGGTCGCCTGGCCCAGGCAGGCTGCCCGCCCGGCGGGGGGCTGGCGCCGCGGGCCGCCGCCAAGGCTGCGGCCGTCGCCCCGGCGGCGCGCCACTCCGCCTGCGCCCGCGCCTGGTCGCCGAGGCTCGCATCGACCCGCGCCGCCCAGGCGTCGCGGCGCTCGGCCTCGCCGCGCCAGTGCGCCTGCTCCTCGCCGCGATGGGCGTCATGGTAGGCTCGCCAACCCGGATCGCCGTTCACGTCCTGCGCCCACGCCTGGCGCTGGGCGGAAATCTGGGCGCGCCGGTCGGCCCAGTTGCCGGCGCCCACCGGGGCGCGCGGGTCGGTCCTGGCGGCATGGTGCAGCCACCGCGACCGCGCCAGATAGCGGCCGGCCAGATCCTCGCGCTGGGCGTCGGGGGGCAGGTAGCGGCCGCCAGGGCCGAAGCTGGCCACCAGGGCGCCGCCCTCGAAGCCATAGCCATAGGGCCCGTCCTGGACGTAGTAGGGCTGATCCGCGCCGGGCGCGTAGTAATAGTAGCGCTCGCCTTCCGGGGTCGCCTCGGCGACGCGCTCGGCGCCGTCGTTCGCCCGCCATACCCACGGCCGCTCCCCCTGGTCCTCGAAGGTGTAGTCCGGCGGCGCGCCGGCGAAGGCCTGGCTCATGGCGTAGGCGCGGTCGGCGAACGCATAGCCCTGGCTCGGATCGGCCAGTTGCTGCACCGGAGCGGCCGGCGCCGGCGGCAGCGCGTCCGCCGCGGGAGCGGGGGCGCTGGGGGGCAGGGCGCCGGTCGTCGGCGGCAGGGCCGCCAGAGGCGGTGGCGGCGCGGCCGCGCCCGGAGCGGCGCGCTGGCAGCCGCTCAGTCCGGCGCCGGCGCAGAATGCGGCCAGGACCAGGATGGAGGCGCTGCGACAGATCTGGCGTTTGCTGGTCATTGGCTTTCCTCGTCGGGCCGCGCCGCTGCGGCCCTTGCGAAGGATCCCGTAGATCCCCGCACATGAACAGAGCTGAAACGCCCGGGCGGGCGTGCGGTTCAGCTTTGCGCAGCGACGGCGGGCCAGCGGCGAACGCCTGAAGCGCGGGCACTGTGGGCGCCGTGACTTGCGAGCCACGGTTCATGCAGAACATTAGCTTGACTTTGGAACCTCGGGGCTCGGATCCGGATTTGTGCCCGTCGCTGCTCGCAACTTCCGCCCAGGCCACGTCGGCCCGGGCGCTTTCCAGGAGTAACCACCATGAAGTCCATCGCCATCCTCCCGCTCGCCGTTTCCGGCCTCGCCAGCTTCGCCCTCGTGGGCGCCGCCGCCGCCCAGCCGACGTGGAGCGGCGTCTATGCCGGCCTGAACGGCGGCTGGAACAGCTGGAGCAACCACGTCGACCCGTCGCAGGTCACCGTCAACCAGCTGAGCGGCGTCAACGCCGGCGCCGGGCCCGTCACCGTCCCGCCCACCACGTTCAGCACCTTCGGCGTCGACAACAAGGGCTCGAGCGGCACGTGGGGCGGCCAGCTCGGGGTGAACGCCCAGTCGGGCGCCCTGGTCTTCGGCGTCGAGGGCGATCTCAATGCGCTCTATGGCGCGAGGTCGCAGACGAGCGCCTTCACCCTTCCCGCCACCGGGCTCACCACCGGCAGCGCCACCACCGTGACGAACTATACCGACCCGCACTGGATGGGCTCGGTGCGCGGACGCCTGGGCTGGGCCATGGGGCCTTTGCTCCTCTACGGAACCGGAGGCGTCGCCTTCGCCGGCGTGCGCGAGGCGACCGGCTACGGCTATGCGCCGGCGGTGACGCCCGCGGTGACGACGGCAAACCCGGGAACCACCTTCGGCCCCTACGCCAACGGTTCGAGCGGCGACAGGACTCTGACCGGCTGGACGGTCGGCGGCGGCGCGGAGTGGGCGCTGTCGCGCCACGTCAGCATCGGCGCCGAGTACAGGCATTCCGACTTCGGCCACCGGACCTTCGTCTCCGGCGGCGGCGGCCCGAACCAGCTGTCGGGCGCGTCGCGGATGGGCTTCTCCGACGACGAGATCCTGGCCAAGGTGAACTATCGCTTCGGCGGCGGGCTCTTCTAGCCCGCGGATCGAGCCTTCCGCGGCTTGCGCCTCGCGGCGGCCTTTCTGGCCGGGGGCTTTGCGGCCGCGGGCTTGCTGGTCGCGGGCTTCCTGGCGGGCGCGGTCTTTCCGGTCGGGCGCCGAGCCTTCCCGCCGCCGTCCTTGGCTTCGCGATCGGCCAGCAGTTTCACGGCCTCCTCCAGCGTCAGCGTCGCGGGGTCGGCGCCCTTGGCGATGTTGGCGTTGGTCGCGCCGTGCTTGACGTAGGGGCCGTAGCGGCCGGCGAGGAGGCGCACCGGCTCGCCGTCGCGCGGATGGGCGCCCAGCTCCTTCAGGGCGGCGGCCGCGGTGCGGGCGCGCCCGGCGCCGGCGCGCTTTTCGGCCAGCACGGTGACGGCGCGGTTGAGGCCGATGTCGAACACCTCGTCGGCGCCGGAGAGGTTGGCGTAGGCGCCGGCGTGCTGCACGTAGGGGCCATAGCGGCCGATGCCGGCGAGGATCATCTGGCCGTCCTGCGGATGCAGGCCGACCTCGCGGGGCAGGCGAAGCAGCCTCAGCGCCTTGTCGAGGTCCACCGCCGCCGCGGGCCAGTCCTTGGGAAGGCTGGCGCGCCTGGGCGTCTCGCCCTGCGCCTCGACATAGGGGCCAAAGCGCCCCGCCTTCAGCCAGACCGGCAGTCCCGTCGCCGGATCGACGCCCAGCTCGCGCTCGCCGGCCTCGGCGGCCGCCTCGCCGTTCTCCTGGGCGATCGGGCGGGTGTAGCGGCACTCGGGATAGTTCGAGCAGCCGATGAAGGCGCCGTAGCGCCCCGTCTTCAGCGACAGCCGCCCGGCCCCGCAGCCGGGGCAGGTGCGCGGGTCGGCGCCGTCGCCCTTGTCGGGAAAGACGTGCGGCCCCAGCGCCTCGTTCAGCGCCTCCAGCACCTGGCCCATGCGCAGCTCGCCGATCTCGGCGACGGCGGCGCTGAAGGGAACCCAGAAGTCGCGCAGCAGCGCCTTCCAGTCGAGTTCGCCGGCGGAGACCAGGTCGAGCTTCTCCTCGAGGGCGGCGGTGAAGTCGTACTCGACGTAGCGCCGGAAGAACTGCTCGAGGAAGGCGGTGACCAGCCGGCCCTTATCCTCCGGAACGAAGCGGGTCTTGTCCATGCGCACATAGGCGCGGTCGCGCAGCACGCTCAAGGTCGAGGCGTAGGTGGAGGGCCGGCCGATCCCCAGCTCTTCCATCTTCTTGACCAGCGAGGCCTCCGAGTAGCGCGGCGGCGGTTCGGTGAAATGCTGATCGGCCCGCGCCGCCAGCACCCTGGCCGCCGCGCCCTGGACGACGGCCGGCAGCCGGCCGGCGAAATCCTGGCCCTCTTCGCCGGCGTGCGCGGCGGCGGCGTCGTGATCGTCCCGGCCCTCCTCGTAGACGCGCAGATAGCCGTCGAAGAGCACCACCTGGCCGGTGGCGCGCAGCCCCTCGCGGCCATCGGCGCTCTCCAGGTCGATGGTGGTCCGCTCGATGCGCGCCGCTTCCATCTGCGAGGCGATCATGCGTTTCCAGATCAGCTCGTAGAGGCGGCCCAGATCTCCCTCCAGATGCAGCGACCCTGGGTTGCGCGCCAGGCTGGTGGGCCGGATCGCCTCGTGCGCCTCCTGGGCGTTCTTGGCCTTGACCTTGTAGTACCGGGCGCTCTCGGGCGCATAGGCCGCGCCGTAGAGGCCGACGATCACCTCGCGCGCCTCGGCCAGGGCCTCGGGCGCGCTGGCGACGCCGTCGGTGCGCATGTAGGTGATCAGCCCCACCGTCTCGCCGCCGACCTCGACGCCCTCGTAGAGCCTCTGCGCCGCCTGCATGGTGCGCTGCGCCGAGAAGCCGAGCTTGCGCGCCGCCTCCTGCTGCAGCGTCGAGGTGGTGAAGGGCGGCGCCGGCGAGCGGCGCGCCGGCCGCTTCTCGACCGCCGCCACCGCGAAGCTCGCCGATTCCACCGCCTTCTTCGCGCCGGCCGCGGCGGCTTCGTCGGCGAGGTCGAACTTGGCGAGCCGCTTGCCCTGGTGCTTGACGAGACGCGCCAGGAACGGTTCGGCGCCCGCCGCGACGTCTGCCTCGACGGTCCAGTATTCCTGGGTCCGGAAGCGCTCGATCTCCAGTTCGCGGTCGACGATGAGCCGCAGCGCCACCGACTGCACCCGGCCCGCCGAGCGGGCGCCCGGCAGCTTGCGCCACAGCACCGGCGAGATGGTGAAGCCGACCAGATAGTCGAGGGCGCGGCGGGCGAGATAGGCTTCGACCAGCTCCATGTCGATGGCGCGCGGGTTCTTCATGGCCTCGGTCACGGCCGAGCGGGTGATGGCGTTGAACACCACCCGCTCCACCTTGGCCCCCTTCAGGGCGCGCCGGCGGTTCAGCACCTCCAGCACGTGCCAGCTGATCGCCTCGCCCTCGCGGTCGGGGTCGGTGGCGAGGATCAGGCGATCGGCGCCCTTGGCCGCCTCGGCGATCTCGGACAGGCGCTTTTGCGACTTGGCGTCCACGTCCCAGGACATGGCGAAGTCCTCGTCCGGCCGCACCGAGCCGTCCTTGGAGGGCAGGTCGCGGACATGGCCGTACGAGGCCAGCACCTTGTAGTCCGGGCCCAGGTACCGGTTGATGGTCTTGGCCTTGGCCGGGCTCTCGACGACGACGACGTTTTTCAAGCGGGGGAAGTCTCGATCTCTGCGCGGGGCGGGCGCGCCCCTGATTTGCGAGCCGGGGAAAGTGGGGGCGAGGGCGCCGCTCTGTCAACGCCGGCGTCCATTTACGTCGATTTCGCTGGCCGGCGGGTGTTTCAGGATCGCGAGGCCATGCCGGCGGCCTGCAGCTCCGCCCGTCCGGCCAGCGACAGCTCCACCAGCGCCGCGAACACCGCGCCCGAGGGTGCTGCGGCCAGGCGGGCCAGTTCGTCGATATGGACCGGCGCGGGCGAGAGCAGGGCGAAGACGGCCTCCAGCAACGCCTCGCCCGCCTCGGCCGGCGCCCGCTCGAACTCGCTCGGCGGCGCGCCAAAGCCGCCCGAGCCCTCGATGGCCCTCAGCACGTCCTCCGCGCCTTCGCAGACGCCCGCGCCCTGGCGGATCAGGTCGTTGCAGCCGCGGGCGCGCGGGTCGAGGGGCGATCCGGGCACGGCCAGGACCTCGCGGCCCTGTTCGGCGGCGAGCCTGGCGGTGATCAGCGAACCGGACTTCAGTTCGGCCTCGACCACCACGACGGCCAGCGATAGCCCCGAGATCAGCCGGTTGCGGCGCGGGAAGTCCCTGGACTTGGCGCGATGCAGCGGCTCGCGCTCGGAGACGATGCAGCCGCGTTCGGCGATCTGCCGATAGAGGCTCTCGTGCTCCGGCGGATAGACATCGCCTATGCCGCCGGCCAGCGCCGCCACGGCGCCGGTCGCCAGCGAGCCCTCGTGGGCGGCGGCGTCGACGCCGCGCGCCAGGCCCGAGACCACCACCAGCCCCGCCGCGCCGAGTTCGCCCGCCAGCGTGCGGGCGAGGCGCCGGCCGGCGGCCGAGGCGATGCGCGCCCCGACCACCGCGACGCTGCGGCGCCGCAGCAGGGCGGCATCGCCCAGCGTCCAGAGCACGGGCGGCGGCGGATCGATGGCGGCGAGGCTCTGCGGGAACGCCGGCTCGCACGCGGCGATGAGAACCGCGCCCTGCGCCTCGCCCGCGGCGACCTCGGCCTCGGCCTGCGCCACGCTGGGGATCGTCGGCCCTTGGGCGCGGCCGGCGCGGCGGGCCAGGTCCGGCAGCGCCTCCAGCGCGGCGCTCGCCGAGCCGAAGCGGCGCAGCAGGTGCTGGAAGGCGACGGGGCCGACGTTCTCGGTGCGCGCCAGGCGCAGCCAGTCCAGGCGCTGACGCGGGCCGAAGTCGGTCATTTCGCGCCCTTCGCGCCGGCGCCGATGCGCGGCTCCTGGCCGCTGACCAGCCGGCGCAGGTTGTCGCGGTGGCGCACGAAGATCAGCACGGCCATGAACGCCGCCAGCCACGGCTTGGCCGCCGGCGTCGGGGCCAGGAGGAAGACGTAGAGGGGTGCGAGCGCCGCCGCCGCCAGCGCCGCGAGCGACGACAGCCGGAACAGCGCCGCCACGACGATCCAGGTCGCGCCCGCGGCGAGGCCGGCGGGCCAGGCGATGGCGATCAGGGTTCCGAAGAACACCGCGACCCCCTTGCCGCCACGGAATCCCAGCCAGACCGGGAACAGATGCCCGAGGAAAGCCGCGCCGCCGGCGAGCGCCGCGGCCTGCGCCGACCCGAAGAGTGCGCCGGCGACGAGCACCGCCGCCGCGCCCTTGGCGGCGTCGCCGATCAGGGTGGCGAGGGCGAGGTCGCGCCGTCCGGTCCGCAGTACGTTGGTCGCGCCGATGTTGCCCGAGCCGACCTTGCGGATGTCGCCGGCGCCGCCCAGCCGCGTCGCGATGACGCCGAACGGGATCGAGCCCAAGAGGTAGCCGCCGACGATGCAGACGGCCGGGGCGAGGGGAGCGAGCGACGCGAGCATTGCGCCAGTCTAGAGGGCCGCGCCCCCGCGGCAAAGCTCGGCCGGTCCGTCTCCGGAGGCTCGGCGCATGCTTCCCCCAATCCGCTCATCCCGTCGGACCGCCGGGGTGAGCGGGGCTCTGGGTGTTGCTCAGCGCGTCTGGTCGGGTTTCGAACACCACCCGTCCGTCCACCAGGGTCATCAGCACCTCGCCTTGCAGGCGCCGGCCGTCGAAGGCGGAGTTCTTCGATTTGGAGAGCAGCTTCTCCGCATCGATGATGCGCGGCGTGGCGAGGTTGCAGAGCACCAGGTCGGCGGGCGCGCCGACGTCGAGGCGCCCGGCCTTCAGCCCGATCGCCTGGGCCGGGGCGAAGGTGACGGCGCGCATCAGGTCCAGCAGCGGCGCTGCGCGGTCGTGGTGCAGGGCCAGCAGCGCCGGCAGCAGGGTCTCGAGCCCCACCGAGCCGGGCGCGGCCTCCTCGAAGGGCAGGCGCTTGTCCTCGGCGGGCGCCGGGGCGTGGGCCGAGACGACGATGTCGACGAGGCCGGCGAGCAGCGCCTCGATCAGGGCCTGGCGGTCGTCCTCGGCGCGCAGCGGCGGCGTCAGCTTCCAGAAGGTGCGGTAGTCGCCGATGTCGAGTTCGTTGAAGCTGAGATGGTTGATGGAGCAGGTCGCGAGCACCTTCACCCCCGCGGCCCTGGCGCGCGCGAGGCTCGCCAGCGAGGCCGCGGCGCTGACCTGGTCGACGAGCAGGCGCGCGCCGGTGAGCTCGGCCAGCGCCAGGTCGCGCTCCAGCATGATGCGTTCGGCGATGGCGGGCGCGGCCGGCAGGCCCATGCGGCCGGCGAATTCGCTCTCGGTCGCCGCCGCGCCGTCGACCAGCCACGGATCGGCGGGCCGGTGCGCCACCAGAAGGTCGAGGCCCGCTGCATAGGCCAGCAGCCGGCGCATCACCTTCGAATCGACGATCGGCCGGTCGGCGTCGGTGACGTAGACGCAGCCCGCCTCGCGCATCAGCCCGATCTCGGCCATGGCCTTGCCGGCCAGTCCCTTGGTGGCGGCGCCCGCCGGATAGACGTGCACGAGCTCGATGTCGCGCGCCCGCCTCAGGATGAAATCGACCACGGAGGGATCGTCGATGGCCGGGTCGGTGTCCGGCTGCACGACGATGGAGGTGACGCCGCCGGCGGCCGCGGCCCTGGCGGCGGACTTCAGCGTCTCCTTGGGCTCGGCCCCCGGCTCGCCGGTCTTGACGCGCAGATCGACCAGGCCGGGCGCCAGCATGGCGCCGGCGCAGTCCACCTGGCGGATGTCCGCCGAGAGGTCGGCGAGGCCCCGCCCGCGCCGCACCTCGGCGATACGACCGCCGCTGGCGATCAGCGCGCCCGGACCATCGTAGCCGCTGGCCGGATCGACCAGCCGGGCGTTGGCGAAGGCGATCGCGCGCGGCGCCATCCTCAGGCGTTGTCCAGGCGCGCGGCCATGGAGGCGAGCACCGCCATGCGCGCAGCGACGCCCATCTCCACCTGGTCCTGGATCAGGCTGACGGCGAGATCGTCGGCGACGTCGGAGTCGATCTCCACGCCGCGGTTCATCGGTCCGGGATGCATCACCCGCACGTGCGGCCTGGCCAGCGCCAGCTTCTCGCGGTCGAGGCCCCAGAGGCGAAAGTATTCGCGCATGGACGGCACCAGTGCGCCTTGCATGCGCTCCAGCTGCAGGCGCAGCATCATCACCACGTCGGCGCCGGCGATGCCGGCCCTGAGGTCGTGGAACACCTCGACGCCCCAGCGCTCGACGCCCACCGGCATCAGGGTAGGCGGGCCGACGAGGCGCACGCGCGCGCCCATCAGCGTCAGCAGGCCGACGTCGGAGCGGGCCACGCGGCTGTGCAGCACGTCGCCGCAGATGGCGACCGCCAGCCCCTCCAGCCGTCCGAAGGCGCGCCGCAGCGACAGGGCGTCGAGCAGCGCCTGCGAGGGATGTTCGTGCTGGCCGTCGCCGGCGTTGACGACGCTGCAGCTCACCTTCTGCGAGAGCAATGACGCCGCGCCCGAGGCGCCGTGGCGCACCACCAGTATGTCGGGCTGCATGGCGTTGAGGGTGACGGCGGTGTCGACCAGGGTCTCGCCCTTGGCGATGGACGAGGCGCGCGGGCTCATGTTGACCACGTCCGCGCCCAGCCGCTTGCCGGCCAGCTCGAAGGAGCTCTGGGTGCGCGTCGAGGCCTCGAAGAAGAGGTTGATCAGGGTGCGGCCCTTGAGCAGGTCGAGCTTCTTGGCCCTCTGGCGGTTCAGGTCGACGAAGGTCTCGGCCAGGTCGAGCAGGGCCGCGACGTCGCCCGGCTCGAGGTCGGCGACGCAAAGGAAATGCCGCTGCGGGAAGGGGAAGATCCCGGCGGGGATCTGCGCGGAGGCGGGCGCGGTCGCGGTCATCAAAGCCGCGTTCTAGGCGCGATGGACGGGCCAGGGAAGGGCGCGCCGGCCGCCGCGAGCCGGTCGAGCGCGCCCTGCAGGATCCAGGCGGCCGCGGCCTTGTCGACCAGCTCGGCCCGGCGGCCGCGGCTGGCGTCGGCCTCGCCGATCAGCAGCCGGTTCACCGCGGCGGTGGAGAGCCGCTCGTCCCAGAAGGCGATCGGCAGGTCGTTCAGCCGTATGAGGTTGCGGGCGAAGGCCCGGGCGGACTGGGCGCGCGGCCCCTCGCTCGCGTCCATGTTGACCGGCAGGCCGATCACCAGCGCGCCGGCGCCGCGGCTGCGCATCAGCTCGAAGAGCCTCGCGGCGTCCGCCGTGAATTTCGCGCGCCGGATCAGGGCGAGCGGGCTCGCCACCACGCGCCGGACGTCGGAGACGGCGACGCCGATGGTCTTCTCGCCGAGGTCGAGGCCGACCAGCGGCGCGCCCGGCGGCGCGGCCCCCGGCAGCTCCAGAAGTTCGACGACGGCCATGCCCGTTCCATAGGGGGGCTTGCCAGGCCCGCCAAGCGCCGGCTACCCCCGCGGCGGAGACGGGAGCCGATCTGCATGTCCATCGACGCCGCCACGGTGAGGAAGGTCGCCCGGCTGGCGCGCATCCGCATCGAGGACGCGCGCCTCGAGCCGCTGGCGGCCGAGCTTTCCGGCATCCTCGGCTGGATCGAGCAGCTGAACGAGGTCGATGTCGAGGGCGTCGCGCCGATGGCCTCCACCGAGGCGGTCCTGCTGCCCATGCGCGAGGACGCGGTCACCGATGGCGGCGACGCCGCCGCCATCCTCGCCAACGCCCCCCGGGCCGAGCGGGGCTTCTTCGTCGTGCCCAAGGTGGTGGAATGAGCGGCGAACTCACCAGCCAGACGCTGAAGCAGGCGCTGGCCGGCCTGGCGGCGCGGCGGTTCTCGGCCAGGGAGCTTGCCCAGGCGCACCTCGACGCCATCGCCGCCGCCCGCGCCCTCAACGCCTATGTGCTGGAGACCCCGGAGCAGGCGCTGGCCATGGCCGAGGCCTCCGATGCGCGGCGCGCCCGCGGCGAGGCCCGCCCGCTCGACGGCGTCCCCCTCGGGATCAAGGACCTGTTCTGCACCAAGGGCGTGCGCTCCACCGCCGGCTCGAGGATCCTCGGCGATTTCAGGCCGACCTACGAATCCACCGTCACCGCCAACCTCTGGCGCGACGGCGCGGTGATGCTGGGCAAGCTCAACATGGACGAGTTCGCCATGGGTTCGTCCAACGAGACCAGCGCCTTCGGGCCGGTGGTCAATCCCTGGCGCTCGCGCGGCTCGAACCGGCCGCTGGCGCCCGGCGGCTCGTCGGGCGGCTCGGCCGCGGCGGTGGCGGCCGATCTGGCGCTGGGGGCGACGGCCACCGACACCGGCGGCTCCATCCGCCAGCCGGCCTCGCTCACCGGCACGGTGGGGATCAAGCCCACCTATGGCCGCTGCTCGCGCTGGGGCGTCGTCGCCTTCGCCTCCTCGCTCGACCAGGCCGGCCCGATCGCCAAGAGCGTCGAGGATGCGGCCATCCTGCTCGCCTCGATGAGCGGTCACGATCCGAAGGACTCCACCAGCCTGCCCGTCGAAGTCCCGGATTTCCCAGGCTTCGTCGGCCGCTCGGTGAAGGGTCTGAAGGTCGGCGTGCCCAGGGAATACCGCGTCGAGGGCATGCCGGCCGAGATCGAGACCTTGTGGGCGCAGGGGGTCGAATGGCTGAAGGACGCCGGCTGCGAGGTGGTCGAGGTCTCCTTGCCGCACACCCGCTACGCCCTGCCGGCCTACTACATCATCGCCCCGGCGGAGGCCTCCTCCAACCTCGCCCGCTACGACGGCATGCGCTACGGCCTGCGGGTCGAGGCGCCGACGCTCCTGGACACCTACGAGGCGACCCGCGCCGCCGGCTTCGGCGAGGAGGTCAAGCGCCGGGTGCTGATCGGCGCCTATGTGCTCTCGGCCGGCTATTACGACGCCTACTACCTCAAGGCGCAGAAGGTGCGCCGCCGGATCGCCGACGATTTCGCCGCCGTCTTCGAGCGGGTCGACGCCCTCGTCACCCCGACCGCGCCCTCGGCCGCCTTCGGCCTGGGCGAGACCGGCGCCGACCCGGTGGCCATGTACCTGAACGACATCTTCACCGTGACGGTGAACCTCGCCGGCCTGCCGGCGCTCAGCCTGCCCGGCGGCCTTGACGCGCAAGGGCTGCCGCTCGGCCTGCAGCTCATCGGCCGCTCCCTCGACGAGGGCACGCTCTTCCAGCTCGCCTCGGCGCTGGAGAAGGCCGCGAACTTCCGCGCCAGGCCGGAGCCATGGTGGCGCGCCTGAGCGGAACGAGGCGCCGCCGATATCGTGACGCTCCGGCGGCGTCGGAACCTATGCGGCGCCGGGAGCTTTCGGGTCCGGGTTGTCGTCGGCCATCGCGCCAGTCACGGCGGGCGCCACCATGAACCGCGCGATCGCTATGAGCACGATCACCAGGATCACCGCCGGACCGTGGGCGAGGAACAGCGATTGGCCGACCGTGAAGGAGAAGACGACCGCAGCGCGCGCGGCGGCCTCGGCGAGCACCGCGAGACCGGCGAGCAGGCAGGCGAGCCGCATCGTCCGGCGTAGCGGCGGGCGCGTGTCCCAGGCCGTCCGCCAGTGCGCCGCGCGCAACTCGGAACCACGGGCGATCAAGGGCGACAATAGGCGGTCGAGCGTCGACGGCAGGCAGGCGAGGGCGAGCAGGAAGAGGCCGATGGCCGCCGAGGCGATGGAGGGCTTCAGCAGCAGCAGGCGCGGATCGCCGCTCAGGTAGGCCAGCGTCCCGGTCAGGGCGAAGGTGCAGCACGCGAAAATCGGCAGTGGGCGGAGGCGGCGCTGGATGATTAGCGACAGAACCGCGTCGAGGGCGGCGACGCCGCCCCCGGCGAGCAGGGCCGGCAGAACGGCGACGCCGAGAGCGCGCAGTCCAAAGTAGGCGACGACCGGCGCGACGACATCGATCAGGAGGGCGCGCAGGCTCCGAAACGTCCGGCTCTCGTCCATGTATCGGATCCAAGGCGTGCGGCCGACGGTGTGCGCGACCGATCGGATGAAAGGTAACCGGCGGCTCGATGGCCGTCGACCCGGCGACGGCCTTGCCCCGGACTGCGCCACTGATCGCTGATGACAACCGTTTTTTTTGGGTCGGCATCTTATAGAAGCGGCGGAAAGGCCGATGGTTCTCCCCGTTGCGCCGACCGTGGGTGGTTGGCTTTCCCAAGGTCCCGTGAGGCCCGGCACGATGAATAGAGCCACTCCGGGCATGCGGAGGATCGCCAGGCGCCTCATGGTCGGCGAGGCCGCGGGGAAGGGTTCGGGCAGCACAATGCCTGCGGCGGCTTTCCCCGTGACCGACAGGTTGCGTCCGCACCTGGCGACGCTGGTGGGCAAGGGCGGCGTTCGCGCGCTGCTGACGCGCGCCCTGGTTCTGGCCTCGACGGAAGTCGCCTGGCTGAGCGCCGTGCACGTGAACGCAAACGGCGACCTCGAAGGACTGGATGCAATTCGCGCAGACCTCGACCCTGGCGAATTTCTCGAAGGCCGGGTGGTTCTGCTCGCTGAATTGGTCGGCTTGCTGGTGGCCTTCATCGGCCCGGGTTTGACGATACGCCTGATGAGCGAGATTTGGCCGCTGATCCCTCTCGAAGACTGGGATCTCGGCAAGGAGGATGATCGTGAAACAGCCACGTAAGACGGTGAAAGCCGCTGCGAAGACGGCCAGGGACCGGTCTGCGAGGATCAGGCTGCATATGATGCTCACTGGCGTGCGCGGCCTCGACGATATCCTGGGCGGCGGCGTGCCGGAATTTTCCTTCAACCTGATCGCAGGCTCCCCCGGCTGCGGAAAGACCACGCTGGTGCATCAGGTCGCGTTCGCCAATGCGACGCCCGAACGACCGGCGCTCTACTTCACGGTGCTCGGCGAGCCGGTCATCAAGATGCTGCGCTATCAGCAGCAGTTCTCGTTCTTCGACGAAGCCAAGGTGGGCGGGGCCGTCCGCTTCATCAACCTCTCCGATCTGGTGCTGGAGCAGGACCAGAACGCCGTGCTCGAGGAAATCATGGCGCAGGTCACCGCGGCGAATGCCGGGGTGGTGGTGGTGGACTCCTTTCGCACCCTGTCGCGCAAGGCGACGAACGCCGTGGGGGAGTTCGAGTTACAGGCCTTCATCCACGGCCTTTCCCAGTTCCTGACCAGTTCGCAAGCGACGACATTTCTGGTGGGAGAGTATGTCGAGCAGGAGATCCGCGACAATCCGCTGTTCACGATGGTCGACGGCATCGTCTGGCTCTCCCAGGTTACGGAGCGCAATTCCGTGGTGCGCAAGCTGCAGGTGATGAAGCTGCGCGGCCAGGCCTCGGTGCCGGGTCTCCACACCATCCGCATCACCGAAGATGGCCTGCAGGCCTTCTCGCGCACGCTCGGACTGAGCAGCGCCAAGCCGAGATCCTCTCGCCGCCGGCGTCTTTCCGTCGGCATTCCCGAACTGGACAGGATGCTGGGCGGCGGCGTCATCGAAGGCGACAGCCTGCTCGTGGCCGGCCCCTCGGGCACCGGCAAGTCGGCCCTGGCGACGCAGTTCATCGCCGAGGGCCTGCAGCAGGGCGAACCGGGGATCATGGTGATTTTCGAAGAGCGGCCGCAAGGCTACATCCACCGGGCGGACTCGTTCGGCCTGAAGCTCGCCGCGGCGCAGAGGAACGGAACGCTGGAGATCCTCTACCTTCGTCCGCTCGACCTCTCGGTCGATGAGACGATGCTCGCGATTCTGGACGCGATCGGGAGGGTCGGCGCAAAGCGGGTCGTGATCGATTCGCTGGTGGGCTTCGAGATGGCTCTGGCCCCCAGCTTCCGCACCGATTTCCGCGAGTCGCTCTACCGGATGATCGGCGCCCTCACCAGCGCGGGGATCACCATCCTTTCCACCGTCGAGGTGGAGGACAACTTCACCTCGCTGCAGTTCAGCCACTACGCGATATCGTTCCTGACCGACGACATCGTCCGGTTGCGCTACGTCGAGATCGACGGTCAGCTGCGCAAGATCATGGTGGTGATCAAGATGCGCGGCGGCAACCACAGCAAGGACATCCGGGAATATGTGATCACCGACGGGGGCGTCGTGATCATTCACCCGCGGCGCACGGACTACGCCCGGCTGATCACCGGTATCCCGCTCCGGACCGGCCCGCGCCGGGAGCAGGAGGACGAAATCCCGCCGGAGCCAAAGGCAAACGAATAGGGTCCTCGCCATGGCCACGAAACCCGCACCGGATGCCGCGTCCCCGACTCTCGATCACGCGCCGTTTCCCCTGGCGACGGTCGAGGGCGAAAGCCACATCGTGCGCTACGTCAACCCGGCATTTTGCCTGCTGATAGACAAGGCCAGCGACGACATCCTGGGAAAGCCCTTCTCCGAGTTGCTGCCCGCAGACGATGAATGCCTGGCGCTGCTCGACCATGTCTATCGCACGGGAGGGGCCGCCATCCACAAGGGGCTGGAACCCGTCGGCCAGCGCCCGGTCGTGCCCTTCTACACCATGTGGCCGGTGACTGCGGATCAACGCCCGGTGGGCGTCATGATCCAGGTGATCCAGGCCCAGTCGCTCAACGACAAGACGCTGGCGATGAACGAGGCGTTGCTGCTCGGCTCGCTGCGCCAGCACGAACTCACTGAGGCCGCGGACCGGTCGAACACCCGACTGCGGACGGAGCTCGGCCAGCGCATCCAATCCGAGGCTGACGCGCTGATGCTGACCAAGGAAATCTCGCACCGGATCAAGAACAACCTGCAGATCGTCGTCGCCCTGATCGCCAACGAGATCCGGCGGCTGCCGTCGGGGTTGGCGCAGGGCTACGTCGCCATGCAGGCGCGCATCGGCGCCATCGGCAAGCTCTACGACTTGATCTCGCGATCCGGCCGGGTCGAAAGCGTCCAGTTGGACGCCTATCTGCGGGAAATCGCCACCAACATGTCGGTGGGCGTGCTGGAGCCCTCGTCAGGGATCCGCATCGAGGTAAAATCGGAACCGGTGGATCTCGACGCCGACCGCGCCGTTCCGTTCGGCCTGCTGGTCAACGAACTGGTCACCAACGCCGTCAAGCACGCGTTTCCGGGTGGGAGCGGACGGATCGTGATGAGTGTCGAACGGGCTGGCGACCAGATCGAACTGGTCGTCGCTGACGACGGGGTGGGCATGCCGGCCGAAGGCCCGGCGAGCGGGACCGGGAAGCACGGGTCCGACTATGTCGCGATCTTCGTGCGGCAACTGGCCGGCCAGATCGAGGTCTCCGGATCTGACGATCCGGGAACGACGTTTACGGTGCGGTTCCCGGCGACGGTGCACTGAACAGGCTGCGCGTCCCGACCAATCTCAGGCGCGCACGGGGTCATCGCCCGAAGCCCCCCTCCGCCGCCCGGCGCTGCCGCGCCGAGCGCCACCTCCCCGTTGCACGGGTGAGGAGGAAATCCCTTCATCCTTCCCCGCGAGCGGGGGTGGAAGGGGCGCGCTCGCCCGGCGCCGGCGGGCCGGGAGCAGACGAGATGTTTCATCGCCTCGCGGAAGAGCTTGATCTCGCGGATTTGGCGGTGGAAACGAGCCTGTGACCGAAGTTGGTTGCGCACGCTGCGCCGCGACCGCAGCAGCTGCACCCCTTCCGCGAAATCCACGGCCATCACCGTGCGGTGGCGACGCCGGGCGATATCCTGTTCCACATCCGCGCGCGCAGCATGGACCTGTGCTTCGAGCTGGCGATGCAGGTCGCGGCGCGGCTCGGCAAGGCGATCGCGGTGATCGACGAGACGCATGGCTTCAAATTCTTCGACCAGCGCGACAGGCCGGCATGTCGCTCTCCGACTATCTGCTCGGCGAGATTGGCCAGGTGGCGGAACGGCCGACGATCGACGAATTGCGGGCGCGATTGCACGGCCGCGCCGGGACGGCCCCCGCCGTGGCGCCGGCTGAAGCGGTTCGCGCCGAGCGCGACGGCAGGTGACGGTCGTCGACGCGTCGGCCCTGTTGGAGGTGCTGCTGCGCACGTCGGCGGCCAACGCCGTGGAAGAGAGGCTGTTTGCGCCTCGCCAGACCCCTCCACGCGCCGCATCTGCTCGATGTCGAGGTGGCTCAGGTGATCCGCCGCTATGCTGCGACGGGCGAGATCGGCGCCGCCCGCGGCCGCCGGGCGCTCGCCGATCTGGCCGACTTTCCCCTGCGGCGATATCCGCACGATTTCCTTTTGCCGCGCATCTGGGAACTGCGGCACGATCTGACCGCCTATGACGGCGCCTATGTGGCGCTGGCCGAAGCTCTGGATGCGCCGTTGCTGACGCGCGACCGGCGCCTGGCCGCGGCCGCCGGCCATCGTGCGCGGGTCGAACTGGTGTGACTGCGTCCGGCCCCCGGGCGCCAGACCCGCGCAATCCGCCGCCGGCGTTGGACCGTCCGGCTCAGACGTCCAGGTCCTCGGCGGCGAATTCGGCGTGTTCCTGGATGAAGCGGAAGCGCAGTTCCGGCTTGCGGCCCATCAGGGCTTCGACCAGGGATTCCACCGTCTCCTCGCTGCGCGGCAGGCTGATGCGGGCGAGCGAGCGGGTCCTGGGGTCCATGGTGGTTTCCTTGAGCTGGGCCGGCATCATCTCGCCTAGGCCCTTGAAGCGGCCGATCTCGGGCTTCCTGCCCTTGAAGCGGGTGGCCAGCAGCTCGTCCTTGTGGGCGTCGTCGCGGGCGTAGAGCGTCGTGCCGGCGTGGCTCAGCCGGTAGAGCGGCGGCAGGGCGAGGTAGAGCCGGCCGCTGCGCACCAGCTCCGGCATGGTGCGGTAGAAATAGGTGATCAGCAGCGAGGCGATGTGGGCGCCGTCGACGTCGGCGTCGGTCATGATGACGACGCGCTCGTAGCGCAGGTCGTCCTCGCAGAACCGGGCGCCGGTCTGCACCCCCAGCGCCAGGGCCAGATCCGCCAGCTCCTTGTTGGCGCGAAGCTGATCGGGGCTGGCCGAGGCCACGTTGAGGATCTTGCCGCGCAGCGGCAGGATGGCCTGGGTGCGGCGGTCGCGCGCCTGCTTGGCCGAGCCGCCGGCCGAATCGCCCTCGACGATGAAGATCTCGGTGCCGTCCGCCGCCTGGCCGGAGCAGTCGGCGAGCTTGCCCGGCAGGCGCAGCTTGCGCGTCGCCGAGGCCCTGGCGACCTCCTTGTCCTTGCGCCGCTTCAGCCGCTCCTCGGCGCGCTCGATCACGAAGCCGAGCAGCGCCCCGGCGGCCTTGGGCTGGGCCGCCAGCCAGTGGTCGAAGGGATCGCGCAGCGCGCCCTCCACCAGGCGCTGCGCCTCGCTCGAGGACAGCCGCTCCTTGGTCTGGCCCTGGAATTCCGGCTCGCGGACGAAGACGCTGATCAGGGCGCCGGCCTCGGCCATGACGTCGTCGGCGGTGACGAGCGCGCCGCGCTTCTCGCCGGTCAGTTCGGCGTGGGCCTTGAGGCCGCGGGTCAGGGCGGCGCGCAGCCCCGCCTCGTGCGTGCCGCCCTCGGGGGTGGGCACGGCGTTGCAGTAGGAGCGGATGAAGCCGTCGGCCTCGCCGAAGCCGTCCGCGGTCCAGGTCACCGCCCATTCCACCGCGCCGCCCTCGCCGGGGCGCTCGATGCGGCCGCAGAACGGCTCGGGCGTGACCGTGGCCAGCCCCTCGGCGCTCTCGGCGAGGAAGTCCGCGAGCCCGTTGGGAAAGTGGAACACCGCCTCGGCCGGCGTCGCGTCGGCGATGCGCTCGGGCGCACAGCGCCAGCGGATCTCGACGCCGCGGTAGAGATAGGCCTTGGAGCGCGCCATCCGGTGCAGGCGCGAGGGCCGAAACGCCATGTCCTCGCCGAAGATCACCGGGTCGGGGCTGAACGTCACCTGCGTGCCGTGCCGGCGGGTGGGGCCGAGCTTCTCCAGCTTCGAAGTGGGGCGCCCGCGCGAGAACGTCTGGCGCCACTCGAAGCCGTCCTTCCAGGCGTTGACCTCGACGCGCTCGCAAAGGGCGTTGACCACCGAGACGCCGACGCCGTGCAGGCCGCCCGCGGTCGCATAGGCCTTGCCTGAGAACTTGCCGCCCGAATGCAGCATGGTCATGATCACCTCGAGCGCCGAGAGGCCGGGGAACTTGGCGTGCGCATCCACCGGCATGCCGCGCCCGTCGTCGCGCACGGTCAGGGCGCCGTCGGCCCCCAGCGTCACCTCGATCAGCCTGGCGTGGCCGTTGATGGCCTCGTCCATGGCGTTGTCCAGCACCTCGGCGAACAGGTGGTGCAGGGCGCGCTCGTCGGTGCCGCCGATATACATCCCCGGGCGCTTGCGCACCGGTTCGAGGCCTTCCAGCACCTCGATGTCCTTGGCCGAATAGGCCGAGGCGGCGCGCGGCTCGTGCGCCTCGGCCAGCGGCTCGGCCGGCGCCGGGTTCAGCGCGTCGTCGAACAGCGAGGGTTGTCGGGCGATCCTGGGCATCCGCGGCGCATTTAGCAGCGATTCGACGCCCGCGCGCCCATCCGCCTCGCTGCTTGCGGCCTCACCGCTGCGCCGTCGCCGTCAGCGACGCCCGGCCGATCGCCTGGCGCGCCAGCAGCGCCAGCACCTGGCTCGCCGGCGCGTCGGGGGCGACGCGGATGCTCGCCGCCGGCAGCGCCCAGACCGTGATCCGGTAGCGGTGCGTCCCCGATCCGGCGGGCGGGCAGGGGCCGTCGTAGGCCGCCTGGCCGAAGTTGTTGACCACCGCCCGCGCGCCCGCCGGCAGGCGCCCAGCCCCGCGGGCCAGCGCCGTCGTCGTCGGCGGCAGGTCGACGACGATCCAGTGCGACCAGTCGGCCGGCTTCACCGAGAGGTCGATCATGGTCACGGCGAAGCTGCGGGTCGCCCTGGGCGCGCCGCTCCAGGAAAGCTCGGGCGAGATGTTGGCGCCGCCGCAGCGCGGATAAATCTGCGCCGCCGGCATCGCCGCATCGGCGCTCACGTCGCGGCTGGTCAGCTGCATCGCGGCCGCAGGGCCGCCGGCCAGCCCGGCGATCAGCATGGCGACGGCCGCGGCGCGCATCGGTCAAGTCCCTCCGGCCGGCAAAACTCCCGGGTCCGGTGTAGCGGTTTGTCGGGTCACGAAAAACACGAAAACCACCAACGCGGTCGTCGCCGATGCGGATGAACCATCGGGCGCGCCGGCGGCGCTTGATCGCCACGGCGGCGCTCGTGCTTTTCGTGTTTTTCGCGGCCCCTGCTTCTTGATAGCGCCCGGCGGCGGCGCATAGTCCACGCCCTGAACACCGGACCAGCCAGGAACCGTCCATGACCCAGCTCACCACCGAGGACGAGACCACCGGGCGCAAGTTCTACGTCGACGAGCCGAGCGACCTCGTGCCGGGCGAGCCGGTCACCTTCATCCTCAGCCTGCACGGCGGCGGCTCGGTGGGCGCCTGGCAGCGGCTGTATTTCCCGGCCTGCGACTACGTCGACCAGCACCGGCTGGTGATCGCCACGCCCTCGGCCGCCACCAAGGAGCCGGCGCGGCGCTGGGTCGGCGAGGCCGACGATGCGCACCTGCGCAGCCTCGTGGACCAGATGTTCGAGCGCTATGGCCGGCGCAACATCCGCGCTTTCTGGCTCGCCGGCCACTCCCAGGGCGGCATGACCTCGGCGCGGCTGCTGCGCGAGGATCGGTTCTTCCAGGATAGCGTGGACGGCTGGCTCAGCCTCTCGGGCGGGCGGCTGGGACCGGCGGAACGGGCCGAAGGCTTCGGGCCGCCGCTGCCGCCGGGCGAGACCCGCACCCTGCCGCGCCCACAGCCGGGGCCGCCGCCGGACTGCGACTTCTCGTTCATCTACACCACCGGCGAGCACGAGATCAAAGCCTTGCCGCAGACGTCGCCGCGCGCCGAGAAATATGGCGCCGGACCGCGCCAGCGCGCGCCGGACGTCGTCGATAGCGAGCCCGGCCAGATCTACGACACCGGCCGCCAGCAGTATTCCACCCCGGGCTGGGGCCTGAAGCCGCGGCCGGGAACGGCGCAGGTGTGGGTCTATCCGGGCGCAAGGGACGGGCGCGTCGTCGCCGACGTGGTGCGCCTCGACAAGGGCCACACCGAGGGACTGGAGCCCAAGGTGACGCAGGAACTGATCCGGCTGATGCTCTCGGCGTCCGGCGGCAAGGTCCGGCAGCCCGCCGCCGCGGGCCTCGGCGCCTGAGAGGCGAGGGCGCAGGAACCGCAGAGCCGCCCGCTGGCGCGGGCTTGCGCGGAGGCCAGGCGCAGAGCACGCCAAGGCGCGCCCGATCGGGCGCGCTCTCCTCGCCAGGCGCCGGCGCATGGATGATCGGCGGTCGCGCGCAGCGCGGCCTTTCGCGTCCTCTGCGCCTGCGCTCGGCGAACTCCGCGGTAAAGAAGGGCGGTCGGGTCCAGGCGCCGGCCGCCCCCGCGCATCGCCCGTCCGCGCCCGGCCACGGCGCGGATCAGCCCATCCGGTGCAGGGCGCAGAGCTTGTTGCCGTCGGGGTCGCGCAGATAGGCGAGATAGAGCTTGCCGGCGGCGCCTTCGCGAACGCCGGGCGGATCCTCGCAGGCGACGCCGCCCGCGGCGAGGCCGGCCGCGTGCCAGGCGTCGGCCTGGGCGGGCGTGGTGCAGGCAAAGCCGATGGTGGCGCCGTTGGCGGTGGTGGCGGGCTCGCCGTTGATCGGCTTGCTCACCGAGAAGATGCCGGTTGGGGTCATGTAGAAGAGCCTGCGCCCGTCGTCGATGGCGCCGGGGCCGGCCCCCAGCGCGCCCAGCGCCGCGTCGTAGAACCGCTTGGCCCTGTCGAGGTCGTTGGTGCCGACCATGATGTGGGAGAACATGCCGTCTTTTTCCTTTTCTCTAGGCTTTCAGGTCCGGGTCCAGCGTCTGCCCCGGCTCGAGCTGGACGCCGAAGCTGTTCAGGAACATCGAGACCTGGGTGTACTGGCCCGCGGTGAACACCACGTCCATCCGCTGCTTCTCGTCGAAATGGGCGCAGAGCGCCGCCCAGGTCGGCTCCGAGACGAAGTGATCGGCGACCAGCTCGTCGGCGGCGCGGATCAGGGCGGCGTCGGCGGCGCTCCAGCCGGCGCCCGCGCCCGCCTTGATCTGGGCGATCTCCTCGGCGCTCAGCCCCTCGGCTAGGCCGATGCGGGTGTGCTGGGCGAACTCGTAGCCCGACTTGCACAGATAGCCGACGCGCAGGATGACGATCTCGCGCTGGCGCGGCGCCAGGGCGTTGCGCCGCGACAGCACATAGCCGCCCCACTCCAGGAACCTCGTCAGCGCCTTGGGCGCGTGCGCCAGGGTGCGGAAGATGTTCGGTAGCGGATTGCGTCCCGCCAGCGGCGCCAGGGCCTCGCGCTGCTCGTCGGTGAGTTCGTCGTCGGCGAGCGGCGCGATACGGGGAGCGGCAAGGCGCATGGGCTGAGGCTCGTGGGCTTGGGCGGAGGCCGCAAGCCTTAGGCCCGGGCGCCGGCGCCGTCGAGTGCCGGCCGCCTCAGCGCTCCGGGGGGTTGCGGTCCAGCCACTGTTCGAGCGCCGCATTGATCCGGGTCTGCCAGCCGGGGCCGGTGGCGCGGAAGCCGGCCAGCACGCGCTGCGAGAGGCGCAGGTTGACCGCCTGCCGGGGCGTGGCCGCTCGCGGTCTGCCGCGCGGCTTGCCCGCCGCGTGGGGACGGGCGGCGGCGAACCATTCGTCCGGGAGTTCCGGGATTTCCGCGTAGTCCGCGGGTCCGGGTTCGTGGGAATCAACCTTCGCCAAGTCGCTCTTCGCACCGCGCCCCTTCCCGGTCATTGGCCTTCCTCATCGATGGTCTCGACGAGGATCGCCACGCTCAGCGAGCCGTATCCATGGATCAGCCGGTGACGCATCGAAATCGCGGCGTCGAACTCGATGGCCGGAAGCTGCGCGCGAATCACCGCCGGGACCTGAAAAGCCGCCTCGCCGACGATCTCGGCGGCCCGGCTCAGCGCAAGCAGCCGCAACCGATCGTTAGGCAGATCCGCGACGGCGAGCCTCCCGAGGTGCTCGATCGCCTCCTGCGCGTACGCCCTTATGTCCTCGAGCAGGGGCCTCGCTGCGCGCTTCGCTACTAGACCGGCGCCAGCTCCGCTCGGATGAAGGGTGCGATCCGAGCGTTAAGTCCATCGCGCGGAATGGTTTGCACCCGCACGCCCAACGCCCGCTCGAGCCTGGCGTCCAGTCTCGCCAGCGAGAAGAAGGTGGCGCGCCTCGGCGAGGAAGTCCACCAGCAGATCCAGGTCGGACGCATCGGTGGCCTCGCCACGGGCGTAGGAGCCGAACACCGCGAGCGACTCCACTCCGAATTCGTGTCGCAGTTCGGGCGAGAGACTGCGCAGCCTTTCGAGAATGGTCGCGAGCGGCTCGATCATGGCGGCCGATGATAGCACGAGCCGCCCGAGCGTCCCCGCCCGCCGCGCGAAAAAGGGCCGGGACGTGCATCCCGGCCCTTCGCGCGCAACTTCAGGCGCAGCTCTCTAGCACTTGTAATACATCTCGAATTCCACCGGGTGCGGGGTGATGTCGAGGCGGTGGACCTCCTCCATCTTCAGCTCGATGTAGCTGTCGATGAAATCGTCGTCCATGACGCCGCCGGCCTTGAGGAAGGCGCGGTCCTTGTCGAGGTTGGCCAGGGCTTCGCGCAAGGAACCGCACACCTCGGGGACCCGCTTCTGCTCGCGCGGCGGCAGGTCGTAGAGGTTCTTGTCGAGCGCCTGGCCCGGGTCGATCTTGTTGGCGATGCCGTCCAGGCCGGCCATCAAGAGGGCGGTGAAGGTGAGGTAGGGATTGCCCATCGGGTCGGGGAAGCGCACCTCGATGCGCTTGCCGTTGGGCGAGGCCGAGAACGGCACCCGGATCGAGGCGGAGCGGTTGCGCGCCGAATAGGCCAGCTTCACCGGCGCCTCGTAGCCGGGCACCAGGCGCTTGTAGCTGTTGGTGGTGGAGTTGGCGAAGGCGTTGATGGCGCGCGCGTGCCGGATGACGCCGCCGATGTACCAAAGGCATATGTCCGACAGTCCGGCGTACTTGTCGCCGGCGAACAGCGGCTTGCCGCCTTTCCAGATCGACTGGTGGCAGTGCATGCCCGAGCCGTTGTCGGCGAACATCGGCTTGGCCATGAACGTCGCGGTCTTGCCGTAGGCCGCCGCGACGTTGTGGATCACGTATTTGTAGAGCTGCAGCCGGTCGCCCATGGTCAACAGCGGGGCGAACTTCAGCCCCAGTTCGTGCTGGGCCGGGGCGACCTCGTGGTGGTGCTTCTCGGGCTCGAGCCCCAGTTCGCCCATCACCGCCAGCATCTCCGAGCGCAGATCCTGGGCCGAGTCGACCGGATTGACCGGGAAATAGCCGCCCTTGGGGCCGGGCCTGTGGCCCATGTTGCCCTCGGCGTACTCGATGTCGGCGCTCGTGGGCAGCTCGGTAGAGGCGAACTGATAGCCCATCTTCTCCGGGGTCGTGGACCAGCGCACGTCGTCGAAGACGAAGAACTCGGCCTCGGGCCCGAAATAGATCGTGTCGCCCACGCCCGAGGCCTTCACGAAGGTCTCGGCCTTGCGCGCGATCGAGCGCGGGTCGCGGTTGTAGGGCTGGTTGGTGTCCGGATTGAGCACGTCGCAGAAGAGGAACATCGTCGTCTGCTGGTAGAACGGATCGACGTAGGCGGTGGAAAGATCCGGCCGCAGCTTCATGTCGGATTCGTTGATCGCCTTCCAGCCGGCGATCGAGGAGCCATCGAACATCTGGCCGTCGGCCAGGCACTCCTCGTCGACGAGCGATAGGTCGAAGGTGACGTGCTGCAGTTTGCCGCGCGGGTCGGTGAAGCGGAAGTCGACGTACTTGACTTCCTTCTCCTTGATCTGGGCCAGGACTTCTTTCGGTGTCATCGTGCTCTCTTGCGTCCCCTTGAATGAATGACGTGTGCGGGCGCCGGCGTGCGGGTCAGATCGCCGCGGCGCCGGTCTCGCCGGTGCGGATGCGCACCACCTCGGTGATCTCGGATATGAAGATCTTGCCGTCGCCGATGCGTCCGGTGCGCGCCGCCGCCTGGATCGCCTCCAGCGCCGGGCCGAGCAGATCGTCGGAGACCACCACCTCGATCTTGATCTTGGGCAGGAAGTCGACGACGTACTCGGCGCCGCGGTAGAGTTCGGTGTGGCCCTTCTGGCGCCCGTAGCCCTTGGCCTCGAGCACGGTCATGCCCTGGATGCCCAGCGCCTGCAGGGCCTCCTTGACCTCGTCCAGCTTGAACGGCTTGATCACCGCCTCGATCTTCTTCATCGACCCCGACCGTACCGGCCCCGCAGCGCCGGAGCCATTAGCGTCGCGGCGCGTCATGCATGGCCGCGCCGGGCGCGACAAGAGCCGTATCGGGGCTGGCCTTGTCAATGCGCCCGCCGCCCCGCCCGGCGCCTATTTCCCAGGCGCCCGGCGCCGAAAGCCTGGGCGTCGATGCCGGCGCCCTCGCGCCCCTTCCACCCCCGCGCCTGGCGGGGCGACGGTCACTCCTTCCCCGCAAGCGGGAAAGGAGTGAAGCAGGCTTCCTCCTCACCCGTGAAACGGGGGAGGTGGCGCTCGGCGCGGCAGCGCCGGGCGGCGGAGGGGGCTGCGAGCGCGCGGGTTGGCTTGTTGGCCGGCGAGTCCTTAGGATCGGCCAGGATCGGCTCGAAGAGGCGAAGCATGAGCATGCGCGACGAGGCGCCGCTCGGCGCGGGAGAGGTCAGCCGTCGCGCGCGGCTGGGGGCGCCATGAGCCGCATCTACCTCATCCGTCATGCGAGGCCCGCCGCCGGCTGGGGCGGCGCCGACGACGATCCCGGGCTGGACGATGCCGGCAAGGCGCAGGCGCAGGCGGCGGCGAGGCTGCTGGCCGCCCTGCCGGACGCGCTTCGGCCGACGGGCGTCGTCTCCTCGCCGCTGCGGCGCTGTCGCGAGACCGCCCAGCCGTTCGCGAACGCCATCGGCGCCGAGGTGGCGATCGATCCGCGGGTGGGAGAGATCCCGACGCCGGCCGGCCTCGCGCCCGCCGCCCGCGGACCTTGGCTGCGCCAGGCCTTCGCCGGCCGCTGGAGCGATGTCGAAGGCGATCTCGACTACGAGGCCTGGCGCCTGGCCGTCGCCGCCGCGGTGCGCGAGCGTCCCGGGGCGGCGGTGTTCAGCCATTTCGTCGCCATCAACGCGGTGCTCTCGCTCATGGCCGGCGATGCGCGGATGATCGGCTTTCGCCCCGACCACGCCTCGATCTCGATCCTGGAGCTTGGCGCGGACGGCCTGAAGCTGATCGAGCGCGGCGCCGAGGCGGCGACCGGGGTGCTGTAGCGCCCATGGACGCGCCGCGGCAGATCCTGACGCTGGCCGAGATGGCCGCCGCCGACCGCGCGGCGATCGCCGCCGGAACCCCCGGCGAGGCGCTGATGCAGCGCGCCGGCGCGGCGGTGGCCGAAGCCGCCGCGGCCCGCTTCGCCCCCTGCCGCACCCTGGTGCTCGCCGGCCCTGGCGACAACGGCGGCGACGCCTACGTGGCCGCGCGGGTGCTGCAGGCGCGCGGCTTTGCGGTGCGCGTCGAGGCGCTGGCGCCGCCGCGCTCCGAGGCGGCCCGCCGCGCCGCGGCCGCCTGGGACGGGCCGGTCGGGCCGCTGAGCGGCGGCTTCGGCGACGCCGGCCTCATCGTCGTCGGGCTCGTCGGCGCCGGTCTCGACCGGCCGCTCGCCGGCGAGGCGCTGCGGCTCGCCCGCGCCTCCGGCCCGGTCAGGGAGCGCATCGTCGCCATCGATCTTCCCAGCGGCCTTTCCGGCGACGCCGGCGCCCCGGTGGGCGATGCGGCCTTCCAGGCCGGCCTCACCGTCACCTTCCATCGCCGCAAGCTCGCCCACGTGCTCCAGCCCGGCCGCGGCTTCTGCGGCGAGGTGGTGGTCGCCGACATCGGCCTCGGCCCGGCGGCGTCGAGCCTGTTCGAGAACGGGCCGGAGCTGTGGCTCGCCCGGTTTCCCTGGCCCGCCGTGGCCGCCCACAAGCATGCGCGCGGCCGGCTGATCGTGGTCAGCGGCGAGGCCTGGCGCACCGGGGCGGCGCGGCTGGCGGCGCGCGGCGCCCTGCGCATCGGCGCCGGCCTCGTCACCCTGGTCTCGCCGCCCGACGCCCTGCTGGTCAACGCCGCGCACCTCGAGGCGGTGATGCTCGCGCCCTTCGAGACCGAGCAGGAGCTGGAGCAGGCCGGCCACGGCGCCGAGGCGGCGGTGATCGGTCCGGCGGCGGGGGTCAACGACGCCACCCTCGCCAACGTGCTGGCGCTCGCGCGCACCGGCGCGGCCCTGGTGCTCGACGCCGACGCCCTCACCGTCTTCCGCGACGACCCGGACGAGCTCTTCTCCCTGCTCGACCGCGACGATGTCCTCACCCCGCATCCGGGCGAGTTCGAGCGCATCTTCCCCGGCCTCGCCAGGCGCAGCGCCAACAAGGTCGAGGCGGCGCGCGAGGCGGCCAGGCGCGCCGGCGCGGTGGTGCTGGTCAAGGGCGCCGACACGGTGATCGCCGCGCCCGACGGCCGCGCCGCGGTCAACCTCAACGGAACCCCCTGGCTCGCCACCGCCGGCTCGGGCGACGTGCTCGCCGGCCTGATCGGCGGCCTGCTGGCCCAGGGCATGGAGAGCTTCGCCGCCGCCTGCGCCGGCGCCTGGATCCACGCCGACTGCGCCGGCCGCTTCGGCCCGGGCCTGATCAGCGAGGATTTGCCAGGCCTCGTGCCCAAGGCGCTTGCCGATTTGCGCGCGCTGCGGCAGTGACGCTCCGGTCGGGGAGTTGGCGGGCGCGATTCTCGAGATCGGAGAGGCGTTGATGACGAAAAGCTTCCGCGGCCTGATCATCGGCGCCGTCGCCGCCATGCTGATGCTGGGCTCGGGCGCCGAGGCGCGCGTCCACCACGTCGTCCATCGCCACGTCGTCCATCGCCACGTGGTCCATCGCCACGTCGTCCATCGCCACGTCGTCCATCATCGCGACCGCCGCCGCCACGTCGTCGCCACGCGGCGCCACCGCTATCGCCGCATCTATCGCCACGAGAGCGCCCGCCGCAGCCTCGAGCGCCGCCACGAGCATCGCCACGTCCACGCCGTCCGGCGCGACGCCGCCGGCGTCTGCAAGAGCGTGCGCCTGCACGGCGAATGGGTCCAGCGCTGCCACTTCGGCGGCTGAGGCGCCCGCGGGAAGGCGCGCGCATGAGAGTCGTCGCCCGCAGCCCCCTCCGTCGCCCGGCGCTGCCGCGCCGAGCGACACCTCCCCCGTTGCACGGGTGAGGAGGAAGGCGTCCTCGCTCCTTCCCCGTGTGGCGGGGAAGGGGGACCGCCGCGCCGCGAGGCGCGGGGGTGGAAGGGGCGCGCACGGGGGGATCTCCCCCGCTCAGCCGGCGGCCCTGGGGTCCGCCGCCGCGCGCCGCCGCAGCAGGCTCTGCTTCAGCTTCAGCCGTTCGATCTTGCCCATGTGGTTGCGCGGCAGCCGCTCCAGGAAGTGGAAGTGGACGCGCGCGAAGCCGCGGACGTGGGCCTGGGCGGCGTGGTCGAGCAGGGCCGGCTCGATCGGCGTCGGCGTCTCCAGCACCACGTGGAGCTCGTCCTCGAGGTTCGCGCCGCGTTCGGCCAGGACGCAGACCCCGTCCAGCCCCAGCGCCCGGCCGAGCGCCTCCTCCAGCGGCGCGGCGGGGCGCTTTTCGCCCAGCACCTCGAGCACCTCGGTGGTCCGGCCCATCAGCGCCAGACGGCCGCGGCCGTCGAGCACGCCGAGGTCGCCCGGATAGAACCAGCCGTCGCGGAACACCGCCGCCGACGCGGCCGCATCGTTCAGATAGCCGGTGACGCCGTTGGTCAGCCGCACCCGCACCCGCCCCAGGACGCCCTGGCCGACCGGCCGGTCCTCGTCGTCGACCACCTCGATCCGGCGCGCCGGATGCAGCCGGTGCCAGCGCAGGTCGTCCGCCGTCTCGATCGCCGTGACGGCCCAGGTTCCTGATTCCGTGGAGCCGAGCGCGGTGGCGATGCGCGAGGTCAGCCGCGCGCGCAGCTCGCCCAGCAGGCTGAGAGAGGGCGTGCCGCCGACGGTGATGATCTGCAGCGCGTCGTTGCGAGCCAGCGCGCCGGGCGCCGAGCGCACCAGCTCGGCCAGATAGGCCGGCGTCGCGATGGCGTGGGTGAGGGCCGGCAGGGCGAACGAGCGGTGCGCCTCGCGCCCCTGGTGGAACACCGCGCAGCCGCCGCGCGACCAGGCCAGCAGCGGGGTGTTGTAGCCGCCCGCGGTCCAGAGGCCGAGATTCATCAGGTGCACGCAGAGCGCGTCCCGGTCGTCGCGCAGGTTCGCACCGGAGCTGAGATAGAGCTGGCGGTGCTCCTCGCGCTGGCTGTCCTCGCTCTCCACCGCAAGCTGCACCAGCTTGTAGCGGCCGGTGGTGGCCGAGGTCAGCAGCACGTGGGCGCCCGGCGCGCCGGCGTCCGGCTCGGCCGCCGCGGACGCAGGGCCGTCGCCGGCCGCGAGCAGGTCCGGACCGACCTCGATCCGCGCCACGTCCGGCCCGAGCACGCCCCCCGCCTCGACGCGCGCCTGGCCCTCGCCGGTCGCCAGCGCGGCGATCCGAAGCCCCCGCAGCGCCGCCAGCTCGCTCGCGCTGCGCAGCGCGATGGTGGCGTGGCCGAGGCTGCGCAGGGCGAGGTCGGCGATCCAGGCGAGCGGCAGCGGATCGATCAGGCAGACGACCGTGCTGCGAGGGCCAAGCCCGCTCTCGGCGGCCAGGCGCCGGCGCATCGCGCCGATCGCCCGATCGAACGCCCGATAGCTGACCGGCTGCAGATCGGCGATCAGCGCCGGCGCATCGGGGGTCCTTTCGGCAAATTCGCGGATCTTCTCGACGACGTACAAACGCAACGCACCTGAACCGGATCGGCCGGCGCCCGCGCCGTCCACGCCCTACTCTAGAATGGCCCGCCGCGCGCCGGAAGCGCGGCGCGGGCTTTGCCGCGGAGCCGTCGACTTGGACGGTTGCGTGGTGCGTCGCGACAGCGAGGCCGGAAAATGCGATCGTTGGCACGTCGATGAATGGAGGCCAAAATGAACACCGTGACCCTTTCCGTCGCCTCCCGCGAGGATGTGACGCACCGTGCGCTTGCCGCATTCGACGGGCGAGAGCAGGGCGCTCACGTCTCGTTCGACTCGGCCGAGCTGCTCTGGCAGACGCCGACCCGGAAAAGATGGGAACTGCTGCGCGCCATGACGGGACAGGGGACCATGTCGATGCGCGAGGCGGCCCGGCGCGTCGGTCGCGACATCAAGGCCGTGCATGCCGACGTCCAGGCGCTCGTCAAGGCCGGGGTGATCGATCGGACCGATGCCGGCATCGTCTTTGCGTATGACGCCGTGCACGTCGATTTCACGCTGACGCGCGCAGCCTGATCGCCGCGCGCGCGCCCAGGACCAACATCGCCGCGGTGGCCGCCTGGCGCGCCGAGCGCGACGTCGCCATCCTCCACGTGAGGGCGCCCGACCGGCCATCAGCCGCTGCACGCCGACCTTCGCGGCCTTCCGGTCCGCGGACGGGAGCCGGGAGAGCGCGTCCGTGAAAGTGTCGGCGATGCGGAAGGCCATTGTTCAGTCGAAGCCCGGGCCAGGTATTCTTATCCCTTGAATACCCGGTCGCGATGGTAGCGCAGAAACTGTGCATGTGGTCGCCATTCCGGGCGCGAAGGCGCGATCATCCGCCGGTCCGGCAGCAACAGCCTCGTCGCTGCATCAGGCAATCGATCCGCCGCTACGAGGATCGCCAGATCGTCGTCCACGGACACCAGGCCTCGATCGAACATCCAATGGATCGTGGCCGAAAGGGCGAGGCCGTTTCGCACCGAATCCGGACCATCGTCAGCCACCGGTCGGATATGTGCGGCCTGGGCCTCGGTTCTGCCGCCGCCGTTGACGATCTTGAGGCCTGTCAGGGCGCAGGTATCGCTGTAGGCCCGCTTCACCGACGCCGCGAACGCCGCGTCTCGGAACGGCCTCACCGTCAGACGCTCGACCATTGGCCGCTCGAACGTCGCCGGCTCCTCGTCGAACCCCGCCGCCGGCGCCTGCCCGACGTGCTCCTGAAGGCCGACGAGGGGCGCGAAGCCGGCGGTCAGGATCGCGTCGAATTCGCGGACGGGCATGTTGCGCACCGCTCGGCCAAAGGCGCCCTTGCTGGTCCCCCCATCCTCACGTTGCAGCGCGGCCTCGTAATATCGGCCCGCCTCTCGGAACGGCACGGCGCGGTCAAACTCGATGAAGTCGGCGACGTCGGCGTAAAAGTGGTCGTCGCGGCCGGGGTCGCGGCGGATGCCGATGACCTTCGCCGCGGCGAAGTAGGCCTGCCGCCCCCCCGATTTCGAGCCGGAGGCCTCCATACGGCGGGGCTCGTAATAGACGATCCAATCGCCGACCGTCGCCTCGGCCTGCCGCAGATAGGTGCGGGGGAAATGATAGCGCTGCTCGGGCAGGTCGTCGTACGCAGGCTCGACCTTGGTCAGGAAGACGCCCTTCATGAGGGCTGATCGGGATCGGGCTCCTGCGTCATCGCCCGGATGGCTGGCTCCGCCGCCTGATCCTTCTCGTCTTCCTCGGCGAAGAGACCAAGGTCTAGCTCGGCCTGCCTGGCCCGTTTGCCCTGTTTCCTGGAGGGCGGAACCGGCGAGATCAGTTCGGACTTGCGCCGGCCCTCGAGCGGCGGCGCATCGAGGGGTTGGCCCCTGGCGTCCAGTCCGTGGTGACGCAGCGGCGGCTCGTAGGGCGAATTCAGGATTGGCTGTTCAAAGAACGACTGATGCATGCGGGTCCCCGCGCCAGCTAAGCAGCTTGCCCTCCAGAATTGCAACCGGGCGCGGATCGCGGGTCGGCCCAGCCGATCGCTAACTGCGCCCTAGCCGGGGTCGCCGCGGGTGCATGCTGCCGGCGCCGGAACGTCGGGCGCAGGGCGCGGCGAACGGCGAAGGGACAGCTTTTCATGCGCCATCATCACCGCCAGGCCGGCGCGTTCGAGCGGCTCTCCAGCCAGGTGGCCTCGAGCCTCCTGGGGCATTTCCTGGCCAACCAGGAGGAGATGCTGGAGAAGCTCGAGCGCTTCTTCTTCCCCGACTACATCCGGCTGATCGCTCGCCTGCTGCCGCCGGCGCCGCCCGACGACGGGACTGAGGACGGTGACGACGACTGGGATGCCGGGCCGGCCGAGGGCGGCCCCGTCCCGGCGTTCGCGCCCCGGGCCGAGGCGAGCGGCTGCGGCGAGCCCGGCGAGGCGGCCGCCACCGTAATCAACGGTGAATCTACGGCGCCGGACGCGCCAACCGACCCGCGCGCCGCGGCGATGTCCGGCGGCGCGCGCCCCACGACCGAGGCGACCGCCACCGTAATCAACGGTGAATCTACGGCGCCGGACGCGCAAACCGGCCCGTGCGCCTCCGCGATCTCCGGCGGCGCGCCCTGGGCGATTTGGCCGGCCCCGACCGTTGACAACGGTGAAAATACGGCAAGCGCGGACTGGAGCGCGCCCTTCGCGCCGGCGCGCCCTGGTGCGGATGAGAGGACTCGAACCTCCACGCCTTGCGGCGCCGGAACCTAAATCCGGTGCGTCTGCCAGTTCCGCCACATCCGCGAGGCGCCATGCCTTGGCCCGCGGGCCGTGGTTCGTCAACGGCGAGCCGGGAGGTCGAGCCTTCAGGCCGCGCTGGAAATCGTCCGATCGCTCCCCGGCGCCGCCGTCAGCGCGATCCCCAGTGCCCTCATGACCGCGATCGTCGTCTTCAGGGTCGGGTTGCCGGTCTCGCTGAACGAGCGATAGAGCTGCTCGCGCGAGAGGCCGGTTTCCCTGGCGATCTGGGTCATGCCCTTGGCCCGCGCCACCACGCCCAGGGCATGGGCGATGTAGCCGGCGTCCTCGGTCTTGAAGGCTGCCTCCATGAAGCCCGCGATGGCGTCATCCGAGGTCAGGCCTTCGGCCGGATCAAAGGTGGTCAGCTTCTCCGCCATCCTGCTCGCTCCACGTCGCGGCCAGGCGCTTGGCCCGCTTGATGTCCTTCGCCTGAGTGCTCTTGTCGCCGCCGCACAACAGGATGATCAGCGTGTCGCCCCGCTTCTGGAAACGGACCATTCGACGATGGAGGTCCGCGTCAAAGGCGGCTGGCTTCCAGGCGGCGCCCTTGAAGCTTGGGGAGAGGGCGTGACATAAGGGCGCCTCGTTTCGCGCCGGCGACGGCCGCGATCAAGCTGGAAAGTCGATGCAAGTCATTCAGAAATCAGGCGAAGGCCTGAGCCGCGTCTATGGGGTCACGGTGGCCGTGGCCGAGCTGGGCGCCAAGCTCGAGGCCCGCATCGCCGAGATCGCGCCGCAGATGCGGCTGAAGGGTTTCCGGCCGGGCAAGGTGCCGCCCGCGCACGTGCGCCGCGTCTTCGGCAAGGCGCTGATGGGCGAGGTGGTCGAGCAGACGCTGAGCGAGACCAGCCAGCAGGTGCTGACCGACAACGGCCTGCGCGTCGCCGCCCAGCCCGATCTGCAGCCGCGCTCGGACATGGACGAGGTGATCGCCGGCAAGCAGGACCTCGCCTACGAGCTCAATGTCGAGGTGATGCCCGAGTTCGAGCCGATGGACGTCGCCTCGCTGAAGCTGGAGCGGCCGGTGCATGCGCCCACCGACGCCGAGGTCGGCGAGGCGCTGGCCGAACTCGCCGCCCAGAGCCGCACCTACGAGGCGCGCGCCGGCGCGGACGACGCGGCGCGCGACGGCGATCAGGTGGCGGTCGATTTCGTCGGCCGCATCGACGGCAGGCCCTTCGAGGGCGGAACGGCCGAGGGCGCCCAGATGGTGCTGGGCCAGGGCCAGTTCATCCCCGGCTTCGAGGAGCAGCTCGTCGGCGCCCGCGCCGGCGAGACGCGCACCGTCGCGGTGACCTTTCCGGACGGCTACGCCGTGGAGCGGCTGCGCGGCAAGGCGGCGCAGTTCGAGGTCGAGATCAAGGAAGTGCGCGCGCCCAAGGAGGCCGCCGCCGACGACGCCCTGGCCGAGCGGCTCGGCATGGGCGACCTGGAGGCGCTGAAGAACGCCCTGCGGGTGAACCTGGAGAGCGGCTACGGCCAGACCTCGCGCTTCAAGCTCAAGCGCGCCTTGCTGGATAGGCTCGACGCCGGCCACGTCTTCCCGCTGCCGCCGCGCATGGTCGAGGCCGAGTTCGCCAGCATCTGGGCCCAGGTGGACGCCGACCGCGAGCGCGGCGAGCTCGCCCCCGAGGACGCCGGCAAATCCGAGGAAACGCTCAAGGACGAATACCGCAGGATCGCCGAACGGCGCGTGCGGCTGGGTCTGGTGCTGGCCGAGATCGGGCGGCGCGCCAACGTCGCGGTCTCGGAAGCCGAACTCACCGAGGCGATGCGCCAGGAGGCGCTGCGCTACGGCGCCCAGGCGCAGGCGATGTTCGACATGCTGCGCGGCAACGCCAACGCCCAGGCGCAGCTGCGCGCGCCGATCTACGAGGAGAAGGTGGTCGACCTCATCCTGGCGCGCGCCGAGGTCGTCGACCGGGCGGTGACCAAGGACGAACTGATGGCCGAGGACGAGCTGCCGCAAGGCTATGGCGCGTCCGAGCCGGCGCCCAAGGCGAAGCCGGCAAAGAGCGCCAAGCCCAAGGCCGCCAAGGCCGCGCCAGCCGAATCCGTCGCCGAACCCGCCGCCGAACCCACGGCCCCCAAGGCCAGGAAGGCCGCGGCCGCCCAGCCCGAGCGCGGAGCCGCCGCGCCTGCATCGCCCGCGCCCAAGGCGAAGGCGCCCCCAAAAACCAGGGCCGCCAAGGCCAAATCCGAATAGGATAGATCCTCGCAGGCGCCCCCGTGCTCCCTCTCGTCGAAAGTTCATCCATGCCCGATCGCACCTTTCTCAACCTCGTGCCCATGGTGGTCGAGCAGTCCAGCCGCGGCGAGCGCGCCTTCGACATCTTCTCGCGGCTGCTGCGCGAACGGGTGGTGTTCCTGAACGGTCCGGTGGACGACAACATCTCGGCGCTGATCTGCGCCCAGCTGCTCTATCTGGAGAGCGAGAACCCCAAGAAGCAGATCGACATGTACATCAACTCGCCTGGCGGCATCGTCACCTCGGGCCTGGCGATCTACGACACCATGCAGTACATCCGCTGCCCGGTCTCCACCGTCTGCATGGGCATGGCCGCCTCGATGGGCTCGTTCCTGCTGATGGCCGGCGAGAGCGGCCAGCGCGTCGCCCTGCCCAACGCCCGCATCATGGTGCACCAGCCTTCCGGCGGCTTCCAGGGCAAGGCCTCGGACATCGAGCGCCACGCCGAGGACATCATCAAGACCAAGCGGCGGCTGAACGAGCTTTACGCCAAGCACTGCGGCCGCAGCTACGAGGAGGTCGAGAAGACCCTCGACCGCGACTACTTCATGAGCGCCGAGGAGGCCAAGGAGTGGGGCATCGTCGACCACATCTTCGAAAGCCGCGCCCAGGCCGAAGCCGCGGCCGGGTAGCGACGGAGCGACGCTTCACCCGCCTGGCGCATCGGCCGCCGCAGCGTCGTTCCCCCAACCCACTCATCCCCAAACCCGCACATCCCGGCGAAAGCCGGGACCCAGGCAGGAGGTCCGACAGGGCGCAGGCCGTCGCTTTCCATCAGCAGGCGATCGATGGCGAGCGCCTTCGCGCACTTCGTGGTTGAATGACCGCGTTCACCCGACTGTCCTGGACTCCGCGCGCGCGCCTTCAGTCCCCGCGGAACGCCGGCTTGCGCTTTTCGAAGAAGGCGCGCGCGCCTTCGCGAAGATCGTCGGTCTCGCTGGTCAGCATCCACTGGTCGCGGTCCATGATCGAGGTGGCGCGGTTGAGGGCGCCGGCGGCGGCGTTGACGGCTTCCTTGGTCATGCGCACCGGGATCGGCGGCAGGGCGGCGACCTTCGCCGCCCAGGCGCGGGCGAGCGCCAGCGCCTCGCCCGCCGGCGTCGTCTCGTCGACGAGGCCCCAGGCCAGCGCCTGGCCGGCGCCGCAGGGCTCGCAGAAGATGGCGAGGCGCTTGGCGCGGGCCGGGCCGGCGAGCGAGGCCAGCCGCGGCAGCGAGCGCCAGCTCATGTTCATGCCCAGCGCCACCTCGGGCAGGCGCAGATAGGCGCCCGCCCCGGCGATGCGGAAGTCGCAGGCGAGCGCCAAGGCCGCCGCGCCGCCGATGCAATAGCCTTCGATGGCGGCGATGGTGACCTGCTCCAGATCCTCCCAGGCCTGGCACATGTCGGGTCCCAGCCGCGCCGCCTGGCGCCGCTCCAGCCGGGTGGCGCCCGGCCGGGCGGCGCGCTCGGGGTCGGCGAGGTCGGCGCCGGCCGAGAAATAGCTTTCGCCGCCGGCCAGGATCACCGCCTGGACCTGAGTCGAGCCGGCGAGATGCGCGGCCGCCTCGGTGAGCTGGCGCATCAGCGAGATCGAGAAGGCGTTGCGCGCCGCCGGCCGGTTCAGGCGCACCTCGGCCACGGCGCCGTCGACGCGGATCGCGAGATCCGGCAGGGCAGGGAACCTGGTCATGGCCGGCGATGCGCCGGGAGAGCCGGTCTCATGGTCTGGCGCCCCTGGGCCTCGCGCCGAACACCTTCAACCCGGGCTCGTCGGTCATGGTCAGCATCTCGCGGTCGCCGTCGCTGTCGCCATAGGCCGCTTCCAGGCGCACGTCCTGGCCGAACGCCTCGCGCAGGCGCCGGGCCTTCTCGGGTCCGCGGCAGTTGAGGCCGTCGAGTTCGCCCGTGGCGCGCCGGGACGCATCGAAGCCCAGCCGGGTGCCGATGACGCATTCGGCGCCCAGGCCGCGGCCGAACGGCTCGACCAGGAACTGCGGACTGGCGGTGACGATGACGAGCCGCGCCCCCTCGCCCTGCCATCGGCGCCAGGCGCGCACGGCGTCGGGTCTGAGCAGCGAGCGCGCCCGCTGGGCGGCGAAGGCCCGGGCCTGACCCTCCAGTTCGCCGCGCGCCGCACCCGCCAGGAACGCGGCGATCGCCGCGGCCTTGATCTTGCCGCGGTCGCGATCGCGCAGGTACCCGAGCCCCGCCGGCGCGAGCTTCACGAGCCCGGCGCCATAGCGGCGCATGCCGCAGCGCCAGATCAGGAAGGCCTGAAAGCTGTCGCGCCAGGTGAGCGTGCCGTCGAAATCGAAGGCCACCAGCGGCCGGAATGCGAGATCCCGGCGCGCGGCCTGGGGCTGGCGCCCCGGCGCGGTCCCTCCCATATCGGGCGGCGCTCCCATGCCGGGTGGGGCTCCCATGCGGGGTGGGGCTCCTTGTCTCATGCGCCCAAAAAGCGACATCGCGTCCACTTACCTGCCGCGGCCCCGGCGTGACAGGCTTGTGATCCTCGCGCAGATCGAGGAATGTCAAGGATTAGACAACTCGCGGCGCCTATCCTGCATCCCTGGCAGGGTGGAACGCCCGGTGACGGTCGGCGTTCGGCCATGACAAGCGCCGTCGAAGAGTGAGAGACGACGATGACCAAAGCGGCGAGCGGCGACAGCAAGAGCACCCTCTACTGCTCTTTCTGCGGCAAGAGCCAGCACGAGGTCCGCAAGCTCATCGCCGGACCGACGGTGTTCATCTGCGATGAATGCGTCGAGCTGTGCATGGACATCATCCGCGAAGAGCACAAGATCGCCTTCGTCAAGTCCAAGGACGGCGTGCCGACGCCGCGCGAAATCCGCGAGGTGCTCGACGATTACGTGGTCGGCCAGGACCACGCCAAGAAGGTGCTGTCGGTGGCGGTCCACAACCACTACAAGCGCCTCAACCACGCCCAGAAGAACAACGACGTCGAACTGGCGAAGTCCAACATCCTGCTCGTCGGCCCCACGGGCGTCGGCAAGACCCTGCTGGCCCAGACTCTGGCGCGAATCATCGACGTGCCCTTCACCATGGCCGACGCCACCACTCTGACCGAGGCGGGCTACGTCGGCGAGGACGTCGAGAACATCATCCTGAAGCTGTTGCAGGCCGCCGACTACAATGTCGAGCGGGCGCAGCGCGGCATCGTCTATATCGACGAGGTCGACAAGATCAGCCGCAAGTCGGACAACCCCTCGATCACCCGCGACGTCTCCGGCGAGGGCGTGCAGCAGGCGCTGCTGAAGATCATGGAAGGCACCATCGCCTCGGTGCCGCCCCAGGGCGGGCGCAAGCACCCGCAGCAGGAGTTCCTGCAGGTCGACACCACCAACATGCTCTTCATCTGCGGCGGCGCGTTCGCCGGCCTCGAGAAGATCATCTCGAGCCGCGGCAAGGGCACCTCGATCGGCTTCTCGGCCAAGGTCGCCGATCCGGACGAGCGGCGCACCGGCGAGATTTTGCGCCAGGTCGAGCCCGACGACCTGCAGCGCTTTGGCCTCATCCCCGAGTTCATCGGCCGCCTGCCGGTGATCGCCACCCTCGACGACCTCGACGAGCCGGCCCTGGTGCAGATCCTCACCGAGCCGAAGAACGCCTTCGTCAAGCAGTACCAGCGCCTCTTCGAGATGGAGAACGTCGGCCTCAACTTCTCCGAGGACGCGCTGAAGGCCGTCGCCCGCAAGGCCATCGCCCGCAAGACCGGCGCGCGCGGCCTGCGCTCGATCCTGGAGGCCATCCTGCTCGACATCATGTTCGATCTGCCCACCATGCAGGGCGTCGAGGAGGTGGTGGTCAACGCCGAGGTGGTGGAGGGCCGCGCCCAGCCGCTGCTGATCTACGCCGAGAAGAAGGGCGGCGCGGCTTCGGCCTGACGCGCACGCCGTCCCTCGTCCCAGCCGGCCGACGCGAGAGGGCGGCGCGGGTGATCGGCGCTCCGGGCTTGCGAGGTTTTTTATTGCCGCCTCTGGCGCTGCTCTGCACGAAGCGTGCGCCGCGCGGCGCGCCGGTGGGATCGGGTTCGAACTTCGCGGTCACGCCCGCGGCGCCTTGCCGCCGGCGCCGCGGCCTCGCTTGAATGCAGGCGGCAAGCATCCACATAATTCGCCGATACCGCCGCCGGGGCTCGGCGGACGGGCCGCCCGACTCGGCGCATCGTCGAGTAACCGCGGTCCGTTGAGGCCAGGCGCGCCTCTCGAGCTTTCCAACAACCGCGCCGGCCAGGAGCTTAAGAGCATCATGTCCGAGACCAACACCCTGCCAGTGCTGCCGCTGCGCGACATCGTCGTCTTCCCGCACATGGTCGTCCCGCTCTTCGTCGGCCGCGAGAAGTCGGTGCGCGCCCTCGAGGAGGTGATGCGCGGCGACAAGCGGATCCTCTTGGCCACGCAGAAGGACCGCGACCAGGACGACCCGGCGCCGAAGGACATCTACGAGGTCGGCGTGCTGGCCAGCGTGCTGCAGTTGCTGAAGCTGCCGGACGGCACGGTGAAGGTGCTGGTGGAGGGCCTGTCGCGCGCCGCGATCGTCGCCTTCACCGCCCGGGAGGCCTTCTACGAGGCCCAGGCGGTGTCCGTCGGCGAGGAGGGCGGCGAGGCGCACGAGGCCGAGGCGCTGTCGCGCGCGGTGATCGAGCAGTTCGAGAACTATGTGAAGCTGAACAAGAAGGTCCCGCCCGAGGCCCAGGCGGCGATTCCGCAGATCGCCGATCCGGGCGCGCTCGCCGACAACATCGCCGCCCATCTGGCGGTGAAGATCACCGACCGCCAGCAGCTCCTGGAGATCTTCAACGTCGTCAAGCGCCTGGAAAAGGTCTTCGCCCTGATGGAGGGCGAGATCAGCGTGCTGCAGGTGGAGAAGAAGATCCGTTCGCGCGTCAAGCGGCAGATGGAGAAGACGCAGCGCGAGTATTACCTGAACGAGCAGATGAAGGCGATCCAGCGCGAGCTGGGCGAGCAGGACGACTCCCGCGACGAGCTGATCGAGCTGGAAAAGCGGATCAAGAAGACCAGGCTCTCCAAGGAGGCCAAGGCCAAGGCCCAGGGAGAGCTGAAGAAGCTGCGCAACATGAGCCCGATGTCGGCGGAGAGCACCGTCGTGCGCAACTATCTCGACTGGCTGCTGTCGATCCCCTGGGGCAAGGCCAAGACCAAGCCGATCGACGTCGCCAGGGCCGACGAGATCCTCGAGGCCGATCACTACGGCCTGGAGAAGGTCAAGGAGCGCATCCTCGAATATCTGGCGGTGCAGGCGCGCACCGGCTCGCTGAAGGGGCCGATCCTGTGCCTCGTCGGCCCTCCGGGCGTCGGCAAGACCTCGCTCGGCCGTTCGATCGCCAGGGCGACGGGGCGCGAGTTCGTGCGCCTCTCCCTGGGCGGCGTGCGCGACGAGGCCGAGATCCGCGGCCACCGGCGCACCTACATCGGCTCGATGCCCGGCAAGATCGTCCAGTCGATGAAGAAGGCCAAGACCACCAACACCTTCTTCCTGCTCGACGAGATCGACAAGATGGGCGCCGACTGGCGCGGCGATCCCTCCTCGGCGCTGCTGGAAGTGCTCGATCCGGAACAGAACTCGACCTTCAACGATCATTACCTCGAGGTCGACTACGACCTCTCCCAGGTGATGTTCGTCACCACCGCCAACAGCCTCAACATGCCGCAGCCGCTTATGGATCGGATGGAGATCATCCGCCTGCCCGGCTACACCGAGGACGAGAAGGTCGAGATCGCCAAGCGCCACCTGCTGCCCAAGCTCGCCAAGGACCATGGCCTGAAGGAAGGCGAGTGGATCGTGCCGGACAAGGCGATCCACGACCTGATCCGCCACTACACCCGCGAGGCCGGCGTGCGTTCGCTGGAGCGCGAACTGGGCAATCTCGCCCGCAAGGCGGTGCGCGACATGGCCGTCGGCCAGCTCTCGCTGCTGCGCGAGCGCCGCGCCCGGGGCGACAACACCCTTCAGCCCACCACGCTGCCGCTGTCGATCACCGTCGACGACGAGCTGCTGGACAAGTACGCGGGGGTGCGCAAGTTCCGCTACGGCGAGACCGACGAGGAGGACCAGGTCGGCATCGTCACCGGCCTCGCCTACACCGAGTTCGGCGGCGACATCCTCACCATCGAGGCGGTGAAGATGCCCGGCAAGGGCCGCATGTCGATCACCGGCAACCTCAAGGAGGTGATGAAGGAATCGATCGCGGCGGCGGCGTCCTACGTGCGCTCGCGCTCGACCCGGTTCGGCATCGCCCCACCCGTCTACGAGAAGACCGACGTCCACGTGCACGTGCCGGAAGGCGCGACGCCCAAGGACGGGCCCTCCGCCGGGGTGGCGATGGCGGTGGCGATCACCTCGGTGCTCACCGGCGTTCCGGTCCGCAAGGATCTGGCCATGACCGGCGAGATCACCCTGCGCGGCCGGGTGCTGGCCATCGGCGGATTGAAGGAGAAGCTGCTGGCGGCGCTGCGTTCGGGGGTCAAGACGGTGCTGATCCCGCTCGAGAACGAAAAGGATCTCGCCGAGGTGCCCGACAACGTCAAGTCCGGCCTGACGATAGTGCCGGTCGCGACGGTCGACGAAGTGCTGGCGCGCGCCCTCACCGCGCCGCTGATCCCGATCAAGTGGAACGAGGCCGATCAGAAGGCGACGCTCGTCACCGACGACGACGAGGACGAGGAGGTCGATCCCATGTGGCGCCGCCCCAGCCCCGGCGCCGGCCGGCCCGCGCCGACGCCGCCGGCGGTGTAGCGGCCGTCCGGACCGGTCGGGCGCGGGCTCGGGGGGGAATCTCGTCCGAGCCCGCACGGCGATGTGATCCGATGGCGAAAGGGTCGATTCGCAGAGGCTTGACCACCATCGCCGTCTCCCCGGACGGCCTGAAAGGGCGAGCCGGGGCCGGACGTTCCGCTTCCGGGACGACTTCCAGCTCGGCTGCGGCGCGCCCGGCCCCGGCACGCGCTTCGCTTGGCCGGGGTGATGGCGATGATTGGCGTCTCATCGACTTGGGCGCTGTGCCGTGTCCGAGCCCGCGAGCCCCCTGGACGCGCGGCTTTGGTTGGGCCTTTAGTTCGATCCTAGGCAGAGAGAGAAAGAGAGAGGCGGGGAGGTCTCGCGCGCCCCGCCCTCGGGGGAGGCGAGCATGACCAAGGCCGAGCTGATCGCGGACATCGCCCAGCGCACCAAGCTGTCGCCGGATCAGGCGAGGGGGGCGCTCGACGCCTTCGTCGCGTCCGTGACGGCGAGCCTGAAGCGCGGCGAGCAGGTCCGCCTGGTCGGCTTCGGCCGCTTCGAGCCGGTGGCGCGGCCCGCCGGCCTGGCGCGCAATCCCAAGACCGGCGTCAAGGTCAAGCGCGCCGCCTGCACGACCGCCCGCTTCCGCATCGGCGAGAGCCTGAAGAGCGCGCTCAACTGAGCCTTCCCCCCGGGCGCGGGGCGGAAGGGGCGCGCGAGAGTCATCGCGCGCGCCCCCTCCGACGCCCGACGCTGCCGCGCCGGGCGCCACCTCCCCCGTTTCACGGG
>DATKRO010000041.1:0-5237 GCA_035532115.1 Caulobacteraceae bacterium
CAGGCGTCCAGCTCCGAGGCCCGGGTCAGGCCCTGCCAGACGCAGAGCTGCACCACCTTGGCCGCATCGGCGACCGAGCCGCCGCCGACGCCGACGAGGAGGTCCGCATCCGCCCGCCGGGCCTCGGCCGCCGCCGCGATCACCGCGTCGCGGGGCGAATGGGCCGAGACGGCGCCGAAGAGCCCGGCGCATCGCCCGCCCAGGCCCGCGGCGATGCGGCTGGCGAGACCGCCCGGACCGCTGAGCGAGGCGGTGGAGATCACCAGGACGCGCGCCTTGCCATAGGCGTCCAGCAACTCGCCCAGCACCTCCGGCGCCGGCCTGCCATAGACCACCCGATCCTGACGGATATGCCGGTGCACGCCGCTCAGCATGGTGCTCGCCTCGCCTTCGCTGGAAGCCCAGTATCGGCCGCCCGCCCGATGCATGAAAGGCCGCGACGCCAGTGCCGCGCATCCTCGTCGCCCCCAACGCCTTCAAGGACAGCCTCTCCGCGCCCGAGGCGGCGCAGGCGATCGTGGCGGGGCTGGAGGCCAGCCGGCTCGCGTGCGCTTGCGAGGCCTTTCCGGTGGGCGACGGCGGCGATGGCACCGGCGCGCTGCTGGTGCAGCGGCTGGGCGGCGAGGTCAGGGCCGCCGCGGTCCACGATCCACTCGGGCGGCCGATCCGGGCGAGCTTCGGACTGGTCGATGCGGGCCGCACGGCCGTGGTCGAGATGGCCGACGCCGCGGGCCTGCGCCTGCTGGCCCCGCCCGAGCGCGACCCGCTCAGGACCACTAGCTTCGGCGCGGGCGAGCTGGTGGCGGCGGCGCTGCGGGCGGGCGCGCAGCGGATCGTGCTCTGCGTCGGCGGCAGCGCCACCGTCGACGGCGGCTGCGGGCTGCTGCAGGCGCTGGGCGTGCGGTTCCTGGACGGCGTCGGGGCGCCGCTGACCGGCCTGCCGGCCTCGCTCGCCGATCTGGCGGCGATCGACGCGGCCGGCGCCCTGCCGCAGCTGGCCGAGTGCGCCTTCACCGTGCTCTGCGACGTCGAGAGCCCGATCCTGGGCGCGCGCGGCGCGGCGCGGCTCTACGGGCCGCAGAAGGGCGCGAGCCCGGCGGCCGTCGAGCGGCTGGAGCTGGCCCTCGCGCGCTACTGCGAGGTGATCGGGCGCCAGAGCGGCCGCGAGGTGGCGGGCCTGGCGCGCGGCGGCGCGGCCGGCGGCGTCGCGACCGGTCTCTTCGGGCTGCTGGGGGCCGAGCTCGCGCCGGGCGCCGAGCACTTCCTCGACGCCGCCGGCTTCGACGCCGCGCTTGGGCGCTGCGATCTCGTGGTCACCGGCGAGGGCCGCCTCGACGCCCAGACGCTCGAGGGCAAGGCCCCGGCCGCCGTCGCGGCGCGGGCGCGGGGGAGGGGCGTGCCGGTGGTCGCCATCGCCGGCCAGGTCGGGAGCGGCGCGGCCCTGCGCGGCGGCTTCGATGCGGTGCTGTCGACCGCACGCGGACCTGCGAGCCTCGCCGAGGCCCTGGCGCACGCCGGCGCCGACCTGCGCCGCACCGCGATGGCCCTCGGCGATCTCCTGGCGCTCGGGGCGCGAACCCGTCGCAATGAAGGCGCAGGTTCGGGCTGACGCCGGAGCCGCGCCGCCCACCGTATTCGGACCGTTGTTTACGGGGGTTCGCGAGGAAGGCGCGGTCGGCTCGGGCCGCCACCCACCGTATTCGCACCGTTGTTTACGGTGGCTCGCGAGAAAGGCGCGCCCGGCCCGGGCCGCCGCCGGCGCCGCGCCGCGCACCGTATTCCGACCGTTGTTTGCGGTGGTTCGCGAGGAAGACGCGGTCGGCTCGGACCGACGCCAATCACCGTATTCATACCGTTGTCTACGGTGGCTCGCGAGGACGGCGTGGGCGGCTCGGGCCGGCGCGGGCGCGGCGGCCCCCGCCGTATTCGAATCGTTGTTTACGGTGGCCGCCGCGATGGAATGGCTCGGCGGGCGCCCTTGGCCGAGGCGTGGCGACGGCCGATGGCAGGCCGCGGCCAGGCGGGCCGGCGGGCGCGATGCGGGTGCGTCTGACGAGGAAAGGGTCATGGGCGGCTCCGGCTGGGCCGGCGCGCGAGCGCCGCCGACAGCACCAGTCTACCCCCAGCCAGAACCGGTGAGCGCCAGGTTAGCCGAGCGGCGGCGCCAGAGCGGTGCTCGCCTCGACCGACCGTTCCATCGGGCCGGGCTCATCGCGCCTGGGCCGCCAATCCTGCGCCAGGGCGCGCGGCGCTATCCGGCGATGGTCCCACGCCATCCGCCGTCTCACACGACCATGAGGCCGAGATGTTCCTCCATCGGCGCGAAATCGCGGTCATCGTGCAGCAACGAATAACGATGCTCGATGCAGAAAGTACCGATGATGACGTCGGCCGTCTTGCGGATCGTAACGCCCAGCTCTCTCAGCTTGCGATAGTTCCGGGCTGCACGAGGGGCAAGATCGCCATCCAGCAGCGGCACGAGGGCATAGCGGCGCAGTCCGCGTTCAACGCGCGCAGCATGCGAGTCATCGCGGGCGCCCTGAAGAACCTCGAGCAGAATAAGATCGCCGATCAGAAGCGGCTCCCGGCTGGCGGCGGCTTCCAGCTTGACGGTCGCGGCTGTTCGATGGCCGCGCAGATGCGCGATCCACACGGAGCTATCGACGAGAATCATATCGGGCGTAGCGATCGGCCCTGACGCATCTGGTCCAGATCGCCTTGCCACCCCAATCCCTCGAGCTCGGCAAGCGCCTCGACCTGCGCGCGCACCCGAACCAGCAGCCGCAAACCTTCTTCCACTGTGGCTCGCTTGGTCGACAGTCCAGCCGCCGTCATGGCTCGGGCCAGTAACTCGTCGTCGATTTCGATATTGGTTCGCATCCCGACGATCCAGCGTTGTGTATAAACGTAGTACAATATACACATCACGGGACCGATGCAACGCGGGTTCCGAAGGCATCGCCGGCGGCCGGCGGATCGGGGACGCTATGGCGTAGACGCAATGCTCATCATCATCGGTGGCGGCCTGCCTGCGATCCCGCCGGGCCCGCCGCGCCGGGCCGCAGGATCCGGGCGAAGCCGATCCAGAGCCCGAGCGAGATCAGCGCAAAGCCGCCGAGGCTGGCGAAGGCGGCCGGATAGCCCAGCGTCTGGGCGATCCAGCCGCCGAGGGCGGGGCTGACGGCGCCGCCGAGCCCCTGCGCCGCCATGACCGCGCCCTGGGCGGCGTTCACCCGGCCGGTGCCGTCCATGATGGCCGCGATCAGCCCGGGCGCGGCGACGCTCAGGAGGCCGGAGGCGACGCCATCGAGGGTCTCCACCGGCCAGACGCCCCAGCCGGTGATCAGCGCGCCGGCCACCAGCCCGCGCAGGGGCAGCAGGGCGAAGGCGATCAGCAGCACCAGCCAGTAGCCGCGCCGGGCGGCGAGCTTCATCGCCACGAGCGAGGTCGCCACCATCACGCCCTGGGCCACCACGATGGTCATGGCGACGAAGCCGGCCGGATCGCCGCGGTGGGCGGCGACCACGGCCATGCCGTAGAGCGGCAGCATGGCGGCGTCGCCGAGATAGAACAGCATCAGCGCCGCCGCTGCGACCAGCAGCGGCGGCGATTCGAAGAGGCTCGACCAGCCGCGCGGCCGCGCCGCCTCCCCCGCGGCGTCCGGCAGGCCGCGCGCCTCGGCGTCGTCGATGATCGCCTTCGGGATCGCGAACACGCTGGCGATGGAGAGGGCGGAGAAGACGGCCGCCAGCCAGAACACGGCCGAAAAGCCGTAGCGCCAGCCGAGCACGCCCGAGAGCGCCGCGCCGGCGAGGTTGCCGGCGTGGTTGAACGCCTGGTTGCGGCCGTTCTGGGCGTTGAAGCCCGCCTGCCGCGCCACGCCCAGCGTCAGCCCCACCATTCCCGGACCCAGAGCCGCGCCGGCGATGCAGGCGATGATCTGCGAGGCGCCGATCATCCAGGGCGCCTGGGAGATCAGCACCATGCCCGAGGCGGCCAGACTCAGAAGGCCGGCGCCGGCGATCCAGCCGCGCTTGTGCGAGGTGGCGTCCACGAAGGCGCCGCAGGGGCCGGTGGCGATCATGCCGGCCACGGCGCCGACGCTGATCGCCGTGCCGATCGCCCCCACCCGCCAGCCGTGCGCCAGCAAGAGAACGCCGAGGAACGGACCGATGCCCGCCTGCATGTCGGCCATGAAGAAGCTGAGCGCTTCCAGCGCCTTGCGCCCCGGCGGGTCCCGTCCGCGCGCCGCCACCCGCTGCTCCCTGACTGACCCTGGCAGGCGGATAACGCGCGAGGCGCACGCTGGAGCCCGCCGGGGGAGCGAACGGCCGCGCGCCGGCGGGGCGAGGCGCGCCGAACCGGATCGGCGGACGCCCTCCAGCACGCAGGCACGAGCCGCCGACCCGCCGCTGGCGCTGCGGCGCTTGTTCTGCTATTTGGGTAGAGACGCGCAGCCTGCCGACCCCCATGCACATCTGCACCATCCGGCCCGGGCCGGTGGGGGATGTCGCGCGCTAAGGCAACTCGCAGGACAGTCCGATCACCAGCCTCGCCGGTCTCCGACGGGGCTTTTTGCCGCCCCTCCGATCCGGCGCTCAGGAGATGGCCAATGGATCACGCCGAGGTTTTAGTCCGAGCGGTAGAACTCGAGGACATGCCGGCGATCGCCGAGGTCCTGAACCAGCCGCGCGCCGTCTGGGGAACCTTGCAGGTCCCCTATACGAGCGTCGGGGCTCGGCAGAAGCGGCACGCCGCCAATTCGGCCGGGCAGACGCTGCTCGCGGCTGTGATCGAGGGCAAGGTCGTCGGAACGGCGGGCCTCCACCCGGTGGAGAATCGGCGCCGGGCGCACGCGGCGAGCATCGGGATGGCGGTCCACGACGCCTATGCCGGGCGAGGCGCTGGCCGCGCGCTCCTGACCGCGCTGCTGGAGCAGGCGGACCGTTGGCTCAACTTCAAGCGCGTCGAACTCACGGTCTGGGCGGACAATCAGAGGGCCATCGCGCTTACGAACGATTTGGCTTCGAGCGCGAGGGTCGCCTGCGCGCCTACGCTTGGCGAGACGGGGCTTACGTCGATGCTGTCTCGATGGCGCGGCTCCGTCTCCAGGGCGGCTAGACGCCGTTCGCGGCGCATCAGTTGTCCGGAAAGCGGCGGCGGCGTGAGCCGGCCGGGATCACCACACCATCACCGTAGTTCCCCTGTACTGAAGTACGGCGGGGAAGGGCGCGGC
>DATKRO010000042.1:0-8591 GCA_035532115.1 Caulobacteraceae bacterium
CGCCGCCTACAATCCCTACGCCTACCAGACCGGCGCTGTCTGGCCGCATGACAACGCCCTGATCGCGCTCGGATTCCGCCGCTATGGCTTCGCCGAGGAGGCGGCCCGCGTCGCGCGCGACATCAGCCGGGCGGCGGGTTATTTCGCACTGCATCAGATGCCGGAACTCTATTCGGGCCTGCAGCGCGAACCTACCAACTTCCCGGTGCAGTATCTGGGCGCCAACGTGCCCCAGGGCTGGGCCGCCGGCGCCTGTTTCGCCATGCTGCAGATGCTGGTGGGGTTTCAGCCGGACGCGCCCAGCGGCAAGCTCTACCTCGATCCGGCCCTGCCAGAGTGGATGACTGAACTCACGCTCACGGACCTGCGCCTGGGCGATCAGAGCTTCGACCTGCGTTTGTGCCGCGACGGGACGGCGACGCGCCTTGAGGTCCTGAAGGGCGACGCCAGCGCGGTGGTCCAGCGCCGCTACGCCACGGGCCCGGAACTATGGTTGTAGCCGCAGGGTCGTCGGCCATCAGAAATAGACCGCGTCCACATAGAGCCCGCGGTCCTTCGCGCCCTCGGGCTCGGCGATGCCCGGCGTCCACATGAAAAAACCCTCGGCGGCGCGCGCCAGCGAACGCAGCAGCCCGACTCCCGGCGACGCAGGCGAGGTGAAGATCGAGAGCGTGTCCATCCCCCGTTCCGCCATCCAGCCGCACCAGGTCCGCAGCAGGGCCTCGAACTCGGCTTCGGCGCCGGGCTCGAAACCGTAGTCCAGCACGACGCCGCACGTCTGCTGGGTGCTGGTCCCCGCCCTCTGGGTGATCACCTTCATGGCCTCGCCGGCCGGCCAGACGCCGACCACGGCGCCCCCGGTCATCCAGACGCGCTCCCAGCCGTAGAGGTCCGCCGCGCGCGTCATGCGCGCCGAAAACGCCTCGGCCGTGTAGGGAACGAACATCTCTTCCTCGCCATGGAACGCGTTCAGGCGTTCGGCGATGTCCGCCGCGTCGGCGGGCGCCGCCGGCCGTCCCACGGGCGGACCGGCCAGGGCGGCGCAGTCGAGCTGCGCCCTCAGCACGATCTGGCTCCATTTGTTCGGGGTGTTGGCGAAGCCGTGCTGCATGCCGGTGTTGTCCACCGAGATGTAGGCGTTGGAGCCGTCCACGTGGTCCCAGTATTTCGCCAGCACCCGGTTGGCCGCGCCCCAGAGGCCCTTGCGCTGGTGCTCCGGCAGTACGCGCAGGTGCGACACCGTCACCATCTGCTTCATCACCCCGCCCACCCGCACCCGATGTTCGGCGCCGCAGCTCACCGCCGCCGGCACGCCATCCACCGAGGCGATGCCGATGGTGCAGTCCTCCATCAGCCGGGTGGAGGCGAGGTAGTCGCGGCCGCGGTCGATCCTGATCTCGGTGTCGCCCAGCACGATGGGACAGCGCCGCTCGATGTCGGCCAGGATCGCCGCATCGGCCGCAGTCGCCTCGCGCACGTCCAGCTTGAAGTCGTGGCGCCGCTCGATTTCGAACCGCATCATCCGATGTGGCGACGCCGGTTCGACGGCGAGGCTCAGCATCCAGCGCCGGTCCTTGGCGGTTCCCAGCGTCGCCACGATGAAATGTGCGTCGGCGGACTCGAGCGCCAGCTCGACCGGCGCTCCGAGCCGCGCGGCGTTGGCGCGCCAGGCCGCGCTCATCGCCTCGGCGGTGGGCAGGGGCCCGAGACGCGCCCGCAGCTCCGGCGCATAGCGGTCCCAGTCGGCGGCCGAGGCGCCGGCGCCCTCGTCCGCCAGCATGGCCAGCCACCAGGCGAGCTGGCGCCCGGCCGGGGTGTCGGGCAGCTGGCGCACCAGCGCCGGGACGTCGTCGCTCACGGGCCTGTCTCGCGGATCGTTGGGGCCGGCGCTATTGTAGTTGCTCGCGCCGACGCACGCCCGCGTTTTCAGAGCTGAACAGAGCGCCAGGATGAGCCGGAAGATGCCCACTGCCGAGGAGGCGCCCGACGGCTCGCTCAAGCACGCTGCCGGCGCAGGGCATGCCGCCGATCAGCCCCCGTCGGCCAAGTGGCGTGCGGGCGACGTCATTCCGGTTCGCCACGTCTGGCGCGGCACGGTGTGGTACGCGCACGCGGCGACCGTCGTGGAGGATACGCCCGGGCGACTGGTGCTGCACGAACCGGCCGGCGCGCTGCGGCAGTGGAGTCATTTCGATTTCGAGAGCGGACGGATCACGCCGCCGCGGGAGCAGCGACGGCACTCCACCGACGCCCTGATCATCATGGAGACCGGCGCGGGGCACGCGGTCTCGCTGTTCTGGCGCGAGGGCGGGGGGCCATTCCTCTGCTGGTACATCGATATCCAGACGCCTTTTCGGCGCGCCGGCGGCGGGGTGGCCACCTGGGACCTGGCGCTCGACATCGTCGCGGGCGCCGACCTGCGTTGGAGGCTGAAGGACGAGGATCATCTGGCGCGCATGCCGGCGCTTGGCTGGATCAGCGAAGAAGGGGCGGCGGAGGTGCGTCGCGAAGGCGAGCGCGTGATCGCGAGACTCGAACGCCGCGGCGCGCCCTTCAACGAGGATTGGCCCAAATGGCGCGCCGATTCCAACTGGCCCGTTCCCCCCCTCCCAGAAAACTGGGCGACGCCATGTTGAGCCTGCGGGGCTGAGCCTGCGCCCGGCGCGGGCGGCGCCGCGAGGTCCGCCGACCGCCCCTGATTTCGCTCGGGGAAATCAGGGGATTGGTGGAGCTAAGCGGAGTCGAACCGCTGACCTCTTGAATGCCATTCAAGCGCTCTACCAGCTGAGCTATAGCCCCGAGGCCGTTCGGGTCCGCCGGAGCGGAGGGCGCGGAACCTAGTCGGGACGCGCCGAAACTTCAAGGCGGTTGGCGCGGCGCTGTCGCCAAGGCGGCTCCAGGCTCGACGTGCGCCCGGCCCGGCTGGTAGAGCGGCCCCCGATCCCATGCAGCCCTATGGAGCACCCTCATGTCGCTTTCGCTCTACGACGTCACCGTGCCGGTCTACCGGCAGTATCTGGCGGCGCTTTCCGGCGTGCTCGGCAAGGCGGCCGAGCATTGCGCGTCCGGCTCGGCCCAGGAGGGCGAGCTGACGAGCTGCCGGCTCGTGGAGGACATGCAGCCGTTCACGTTCCAGGTGGCTCTGGCGATCTTCCATTCGGCCGGCGCGGTCGCGACCCTGCGCGGCCAGACCTATCCGGCCTCCGAGGGGCTGGAGACCTTCGCCGGCTGCAGGGCGGCCGTGGACGCCGCCTTGGCCTATCTGGATGGGGTGCGTCCCGGCGATCTGACCATCGACCTCGACGCCGATGTCGTGCTGCAGACGCCCCGCGGCAAGATGACCTTCACGGCCCGCAACCTGGTCTTCACCTTCTCCTACGGCAACTTCTTCTTCCACGTGACCACCGCCTACGACATCCTGCGCCATCGCGGCGTGCCCATCGGCAAGCGCGACTTCCTGGGCGCGGTGCAGGTGAAGGCGATGGCGTAGGCGGCCGGCCGCGCTACGCGGCGGCGGCGAGGATCGCCTGCTTCTGGGCTTCGTTGAAGGCCAGCAGCTTCTGCATGTAGGCGAAGCGCACGTGGTCGCGGCCCTGTGCGCTCATCTTGTCGAACCAGTCGTCCTCGCCCAGCATTTCGGCCAGGCGCGGCGAGTTGCGGTGCAGCAGCTGCACGTCGGTCTTCTTCGGCTCCAGGCTCCTCAGGATGCCGCGGTTGAAGTGGGCGTGCAGGGTCACCCGGTCGCCGGTCTGGCTGCGGTCGCCCTGCCAGTGCCAGACGCCGTGGTGGAAATAGACCACCGAGCCCTTGGGCATGACGATCGGCACGCCTTGGTTGGTTCCCTCGCCGGGGCGGGGATGGCGGCGATGCTTGTGGCTGCCCGGCACGATCCAGGTGGGACCGGCCTCCACCGTCCAGTCCTCCAGCGCCCAGACGCCGACGCCGGTCAGCGAGAACTCCGGATAGGGTTCGGGCACATGGGCGTAGTCGGTGTGCATCGGGATCACCCCCGGCCCAGGCCCCTTCCTGATCGAGGAGAACGAGGCGATCACGGCGCCGCGGCCGAGCGAGGCGTCGATCAGGGTCATCAGCAGAGGGTTCTGGATCAGCTGCTCGAACTCGCGCCCATGGTAGAGCATCCAGTTCATCGAGAAGCTCTGGTGCGGCAGGAGCGCGCGCAGGGTGGCCGCGCGCACCTCGTCGGCGAACTCGCCCGAGATCGCCCGCTCGATCACCGCATAGCCCTGCTCCTCCAGTTCGACGATCTTGGACGTCAATCCCTGGCGGGCGGCGCGGTGGGCGAGATCGGGGTTCTCGACCGTGCGCCGGCCCATGTGGTCGTGCAGCAGCGCCAGCATCTCGGCCGCGGCGGGGTCCTCGATCCGGCCCGCCATGCGCACTGCATCCGCCCCGTGCATGGCGGCGACCTCGCGGCGCATGGCCTTGATTGCGCCGGGCGCCAGGAGGCCGATGAACTGGGCGCCGGCGAGGCCGGCCTGATAGTCGCCCTCGACCCGCAGATCGGCCGCAGCCTCGAAGCCGCGCCGCACGCTGACCGATGCGCCATCGTAGCGGACGGTCCAGGCGGCGACGCCCTCCGGCAGCTTCAGGTGCGGCGGCGCCTCGGCGAACCGCTCGCTGAGCGAGAAAGGGGCGTCGCCGAGCTGCTGCTTGCGGTGCTCGACCGCCTTTTCGAGGAAGCGCCGCGCCTCGTCGATCCAGGGATCGGAGAGGAACTCGAAACGGTCAGGAAGCGTCAGCATGGGCGTGCTCCTCGGCGAGCTGGAACCCCTCGTAGCCGGCGGCCGCTACGTCGGCGCATTTCTTGCGGTAGCCGACGCCGATGTAGGGCATGAAGACGCGCGGCTTGCCTGGAATGTTGGCCCCCATGTACCAGGAGGCGGCGCGCGGGAAGAGGGTCTTGGCGGCGACGCGGGCCACGTGCGCGACCCAGGTCTCCTGCGCGTCCGCATCGGCGGCGATGCGCGTCAGGCGCTTCTTCCGCATCCAGACAAGACAGTCGGCGATCCACTCCACGTGCTGTTCGATGGAGTTGATCATGTTGGAGAGCACGCTGGGGCTGCCGGGGCCGGTGATCAGGAACATGTTCGGGAAACCCGCGATGGCGAGGCCCAGATAGGCCTTCGGCCCCTCGGCCCAGGCGTCCCGCAGTCTCGCCCCGTCCGCGCCGGTGATGTCGATGGCCAGCAACGCGCCGGTCATGGCGTCGAAGCCGGTGGCGAAGACGATGGCGTCGAGGTCGAACGAACGCGCCGAGGTGCGCACCCCGGCGGCCTCGATGGTCTCGATGGGGGTCTCGCGCAGGTTCACCAGCGTGACGTTGGCCCGGTTGTAGGTTTCGTAGTAGCCGGTATCGACGCAGATGCGCTTGGTCCCGATCGGGTGATCGCGGGGCGCGAGCGCCTCGGCGACGGCCGGGTCGGCGACCGCGCCGGCGATCTTGTCGCGCACGAACTGGGCGGCGCGCTCGTTGACCTCGAGGCTGGTGAGGAGATTGCCCCAGGCCGCCAGGAAGCCGGCGCCGCCGATTTCCCAAAGCTCCTCGTAGCGGCGCGCCTGAGCCTCGTCGTCGGGAATCGGCAGTTCGCCGCCCCGGCCGCCGAAGCCCATGCCCGGCCCCTTCACCAGGGCGATGTAGTCCGGATAGGCCTTCCAGAAGGCCTCGACGTCCGCGTCCGTCAGGGGCGTGTTGCGCGCCGGAATCGAGAAGTTCGGCGTGCGCTGGAAGACGGTCACGTGCTCGGCGGCGCGCGCGATCTCCGGGATCGACTGGATGCCGGACGAACCGGTGCCGATGACGCCTACCCGTTTGCCCGCGAAGTCCACGCCCTCGTGCGGCCAGGCGCCGGTGTGATGCACCTCGCCCGTGAACGTCCCCGCGCCCGGGATCGCCGGCGCGCGCGGGCTCGAAAGGCAGCCCGTGGCCATGATCAGCCACCGCGCCGAAACCTCGTCGCCGCGATCGGTGACGATGCGCCAGCGGTCCGCCGCCGCATCGAACCTGGCCGAGACCACGCGGGTCTCGAAGGCGATCAGGCCGCGCAGGTCGAACCGATCGGCGACATGGTTGGCGTAGCGCAGGATCTCGGGCTGGGCGGCGTATTTCTCGCTCCAGCGCCAGGTCTTCTGCAGGTCTTCCGACCAGGTGTAGGAATAATAGAGGCTGGGCACGTCGCAGCGCGCACCCGGATAGCGGTTCCAGTACCAGGTGCCGCCGACGTCGGCGCCGGCTTCGAAACCCTGGGCGCTGAAGCCCTGCTCGCGCAGCCTGTGCAGCATGTACATGCCGCCGAATCCCGCGCCGACCACCACCGCATCGACCTCGCGGATCATCGGCGGCCTTTGCATTTGTGAACCGTCAGCCACGCGATCGCGTCCTTTCCTGTCCTGGCGGATACTAAAACACGTTCTGGTTTTCCGGCCAATGGCGGTTTGCGCGAACTCAGTCCACTCCCGCCGCCGCCAGCGCCGTGCTCCTGGCCGTAGCCATGTCATAGGTGCGGTTCATCATCAGGCGCTGGGCCGTCAGTCCGCCGCCGGCCTGCAGGGCGACCACGAAGTTCCAGCCGCCGAGCGAGTCGGCGGTCATGTCGCGGATCAGGTTGTAGACGCGCATGCGCGTCTCGACGTCGACGCCGGCCTTGGTGTGCAGGTACTTGCGCATGTAGGGGCCGGTCTCGTTGCTGCGCAGATCCGCCTCGCTCGGCAGCGTCAGCACCAGGCCGCCGCCCAGGTCGTGCAGGTTGCGCACCATCTGATGGAAGTTCGAGGCGTAGTAGTACTTGGCGGTGTTGATCGCCAGGATGTTGGGGTGGACCATGCCCGACGGCGTCCGCTCGAAGTTCTTGCAGGCGTAGTCGAGGCTCATCCGCAGCATTTCGGCGTAGGCGATCAGTTCGGCGATCGAAGCCTGCACCACCGCATCGCCTTCCTTGCCCTGCATCTCGCTGACGAGCTGCGCGAGGCCGACGAAGAGGCGCGACTGGTTGACCGCCTCGACCACGCCCCCGGTGCGCTCCCAAAGGCCGAGCGACTGGGCGAGGCGGCTGGCGAGCTGGGTCTCGCCGGCCAGGAACACCCGGTCCCAGGGCACGAACACGTCGTCGAAGATCACGAAGCCTTCCGGGCAGTTACGCCGCCCGCTGATCGGATAGTCGAAGGCGTTGAGGTCGCCGGGCGGAGCAAAGCTGCGGTTGATGATCTTCACGCCCGGCGCGTTCACCGGGACCGAAAACGAGACGGCGTAGTCCGCCTCGTCCTGGCGCATCCCCTTGGTGGGCATCACCACCAGTTCATGGATCAGCGAGGCGGCCGAGATGTGCAGCTTGGCGCCGCGCACGACGATGCCCTCCTTGGAGCGGTCGACGATGCGCACGTAGAGGTCCGGGTCGTCCTGCTCGTGGGCGCGGCGCTTGCGGTCGCCCTTGGGGTCGGTGATCACCTCCGCGCCGCGCAGGTCCTCGTCGCGGCAATGGCGGTACATCCGCTCGATGTTGTCGGCGTAGCGGGGGCTGACCTCGGCCACGGCGTCCTTGGCGCTCATCAGCGCCATGAAGACGCCGCTCACCGCCGTGCCGATGGAGATGTCGTGCATCAGCCTGACGCGGGCGGCCAGATCCTCCTGCGAGCGCGGGATCTGAAAGATGCGGTGGGCGCGGCCGCCGTCGGCGGTCTCGTACGACAGGATCGGTCCGCGCTCGGGATCGTCGTAATCGTAGTCGGCGGCGGTGTTGGCGATCGGCGTCGCAAAGCGCGGATGGGTGGTGATGTCGTCGATCCGCTCGCCATCCCAGTAGGTGACGCGGCCGTCGCGGAGCGAATCCACGTACCTTGCGGGTGATTTCAGGGCCATGGCTCGCCTCCTCTCCGTCCGAGCGAGGCTAGCGCCCTTGACGGTGCGTGAGGGCAAGCGGCGGCCCTCAGAGGTCAATTTTTGTCAAACCGCCTTCTCGTCAGGGTGGCAGAGGCGGTCGAGGATTGCGCGGACGAGGATGGCGACCGGCGCCGCGCTGTCGAGCCGGAGGGTCGGGCAGGGAAGGCCGCCGAGCCAGGCTTCGTGCCTCGCCAGATGCCGGCCTGTCATCGGACCGGTGAAAACGCCGGTGTCGTAGGCAGCCGCATAGGCCAGGAAGTCGAGATGCTGGGTGCGTAGCGGCCCGCCGGGCTCGATCGCTGCGCCATGACGTCCGCGTTCGCGTCGGCGAAGCCGCTCCAGTCGCGTCTTGGTGGACGCACGCAGGAACACCACCAAGTCGAAGACGGGAATCAGCGGATCGCCCCAGCCGTCGAGCGAGCCCGAGAGCACCCATCCTCGAGGATTGACCGCGAAGGCTTCGCGGATGAGCCGCACGCGCTCGGCTGGGTCACGGGTCTCACGATACGGCGGGTCGGTCGGGCGCCAGTAGAAGTCGTCGGTATCGAGGTGAGCCAGTCGCGTCCGCTCGGCGACTTCCGCGCCGAGCGTCGAGACGCCTGTTCCGGAGGCGCCGGTGATGTGGATGCGTCGCGAGGCGTTCATCGCTCGTCCACGACTGCGCTCCAGAGGTAGCGGCGCTGGCGCACGTCGACGG
>DATKRO010000043.1:0-7652 GCA_035532115.1 Caulobacteraceae bacterium
TGGTACTTGTCGGCGGCGTTCTCCGCCGGCTTGTAGCCCTTGCCCTTCTGGGTGACCACGTGCACCAGCACCGGCCGGTCCTTGATGCCGCGCACGTTCTTCAGCACCGGCGCAAGATGGTCGAGATTATGACCGTCGATCGGGCCAACGTAATAGAAGCCCAGTTCCTCGAAGAAGGTGCCGCCGGTGGCCATGCCGCGGGCGTATTCCTCGGCGCGCTTGGCCATGACCTTCAGCGGCCGCGGCAGGTGTTCGGCGATGTCGCGCCCCAGCCGGCGCACGCGCTGGTAGGCGCCGCCGGAGACGAGGCCGGCGAGATAGGCGCTCATGCCGCCCACGGGCGGGGCGATCGACATGTCGTTGTCGTTGAGGATCACCACCAGCTGGCGCGTGGTGTCGGCGGCGTTGTTCATCGCCTCGTAGGCCATGCCCGCGCTCATGGCGCCGTCGCCGATCACCGCGATCACGGCGTTGTCGTCGCCGCGCTGGTCCCTAGCCACGGCGAAGCCGAGCGCCGCCGAGATCGAAGTCGAGGCGTGCGCCGCGCCGAAGGGATCGTACTGGCTCTCCGAGCGCTTGGTGAAGCCGGAAAGCCCGCCCCCCTGGCGCAGGGTGCGGATGCGGGCGCGGCGACCGGTGAGGATCTTGTGCGGATAGGCCTGGTGGCCGACGTCCCAGATGAGGATGTCGCGCGGCGTGTCGAACACGTGGTGCAGGGCGACCGTGAGTTCGACCACGCCCAGACTGGAACCCAGGTGGCCGCCGGTGGCGGACACGGCGTCGATGGTCTCGGCCCTCAGTTCGTCGGCGAGCTGCCGAAGTTCCGCGCCGGAGAACCTGCGCGTGTCTGCGGGGCACTTGACGGTGTCTAGCAACGGCGTGGAGAGCGACATGGGCGAAGCGGATCCAAGGTCCTTTGGGGGGCAGGGCCCCCGCGTGAAAGCTGAGCCGTCAGCTCTTCCGATCTAGCACGAAATCCACGCCGGCCCGCAAATGCTGAGCCCGCGGACCGAATGGATCGAGATGGGATTTCGTCTGCCCGATCAGCAGCCGGACCCTTTCCCTGGCCTGTTCAACACCCAGCAGGGTGACGTAGTTCACCTTGCCCTTGATGGCGTCCTTGCCGCCCGCGGCCTTGCCGAGCGCCTGCGGGTCGCCCTCGGCGTCGAGGAGGTCGTCGACGATCTGGTAGGCGAGGCCCAGATCCTGGGCGAAGGCCATCAGCGCGTGGGCTTCCGCGCCCTGGGCATGGGCCATGACCAGGGGCAGCTCGAAGGCGCAGGCGATCAGCGCCCCGGTCTTCATCCGCTGCATGCGCGCCACCGCGCCCAGATCGCCGCGGACGCCGATGAGATCGATCATCTGGCCGCCAGCCATGCCGCGGGCGCCGCTGGCGACGGCGAGGCGGCGCACCAGCTCGGCGCGCACGGCGCCGTCGGAATGGGTGTCGGGATCGGCCATGATCTCGAAGGCGATGGTCTGCAGCGCGTCGCCGGCGAGGACCGCGGTGGCCTCGTCGTAGGCCTTGTGCGTCGTCGGCCGGCCGCGGCGCATGTCGTCGTCGTCCATCGAGGGCAGGTCGTCGTGCACCAGGCTGTAGGCGTGGACGCACTCGAGCGCGCAGGCGGCCCGCAGCAGCGACTGCTCCTTCAGGTCGAACATGCGCCCGGTCTCGAGCAGGAAGAACGGCCTCAGTCGCTTGCCGGGCGCCAGGGCGGCATAGCGCATCGCCTCGGTGAGCCGGCGCTCGGGGCCATCGGCGCGCGGCAGCAGCTCGTCCAGCGCGACGGTGACCGTGTCGGCGATCTCGGCGATGCGCTGGGCCAGCCCCCCAGACATGCAGGCGTCAGGCGAAGTCGGCCGGCTCGGCGCCGGTGGGGCCGGTGGGTCCGATGACGATCTTCTCGACACGAAGCTGGGCCTCCCTGAGCTTGGCCTCGCAATGGGCCTTGAGCAACGCCCCGCGCTCGTAGGCGGCGATGGACTGCTCCAGGTCCGTCCTGCCCGATTCCAGCTCGGCCACGATCTTCTCCAGTTCGGCCAACGCCTGTTCGAAGCTCAAGGGGCCGATTTGTTGCGCGCCGGTCATATCGCCTCTCGGGGGAAACCCAACCTAGTGGGCGCCCAGGGCTGCGGCAACCGGGCGCCGCGGCAAGGCGCCGAGAATGTGGCGCCGGCGCCGCAACGCCGGCCGGCTCAGGGCGCCGCGCCGGTCCGCGCCCGTCCCAGCCGCTCGCCGGCGTAACGCTGGCGCAGCGGTCGCCACCAGTCCTGTCGGCCCCGGTACCAATGCACCGTCCGCTCCAGACCGGCCTCGAACGGGATCTGTGGGCGCCAGCCCAGCTCGCGCATCGCCTTGGCCGCATCGACGGCGTAGCGCTGATCATGGGCGGGACGATCTTCCACCAGGCGGATCAGCCTGCGGCGCGGCTGGTCCGCCGGCGCGGCGGCGTCGAGCAGCGCGCAGACCGCCTCGACCACCTCAAGGTTGCTGCGTTCGCTGTCGCCGCCCAGGGCATAGGTCTCGCCGACGCGGCCGCGCTCCAGCACCGCCTGAAGGGCGCGGGCGTGGTCCTCGACATGGAGCCAGTCGCGCACGTTCGAGCCCTGGCCGTAGACCGGCAACTCCAGGCCTTCGAGCCCGTTCAGGATGGTGAGGGGGATCAGCTTTTCCGGGAATTGATAGGGACCATAGTTGTTGGAGCAGTTCACCACGATCGCCGGAAGGCCGTAGGTCTGCGCCCAGGCCCTGACCAGATGGTCGCCGGCGGCCTTGGAGGCCGAATAGGGCGACGACGGTCGATAGGGCGAGCCCTCGTCGAAGCGGCCCGTGGCGCCGAGGCTGCCGAACACCTCGTCGGTGGAAAGGTGCACCAGCCGGAACTCTGGCGCGAGACCGGGCCTCGCGTGCAGATAGGCGCTGGCGGTCTCCAGCAGCGTGAAGACGCCCAGGACGTTGGTCTCGATGAACGGCCGGGCGCCGTCGATGGAGCGGTCCACGTGGGTCTCGGCGGCCAGGTGCAGCACGCTCTGCGGCTCGAACGCCTCGAACGCCGCCGCCAGCGCCGCCGCATCGGCGACGTCGCCGCGCACGAACCGGTAGTTCGGGAGAGACCGCACCGGCGCCAGCGACTCGAGGCTGGCCGCATAGGTCAGCTTGTCGAAGTTGAGCAGTTCGTAACCGGCCTCGCCGGCGAGCTGGCGGCACACCGCCGAGCCGATGAAACCCGCGCCGCCGGTGACGAGGACCCTCACGCCGCCTTCCCTGCGCTCGGCCGCGCCTCGAAGCGCCGCGCCGCCCAGTACCTGAACCCGCCGTCGAGCGTGCAGCGCCAGCCGGCGGCGCGCAGCGAGCGGCCCACCAGGCCGTTGAAGAAGCCGTGGGCGACGACGAGCACGTCCTGGCCGGTGGCGGCCAGGTCTATCAACAGCTTGGCGGCCTCGTCGGCGCGGGCCTGGGCGCCGGCCCGGCTTTCCTGCTGGTCGTGATGATTGAAGAACCACCACCAGAACCGCGAAATGAACCCCCAGTAGCGCGGGCTGAGCCGCAGCCATCCGGGCCAGTGCGGCGGCGGCAGCGGCGCCTCGACGAAGAGCGGGTCTTCGGCGAAGGCGCGTCCGTGCGCGAGGGCCCGGGCCGACTCCACCGATCTGAGCCGGGTCGAGGCGATGATGAAGCCGGCCTGTTCGGCGGCCCGGACCAGATCTGGCGGCGCCATCTGGTCCGCGGCGAGCCCTCCGGTCTCGTAGTCGGCCCACCACTCGCGGTACTGATCGGCCGAGAGCTTGCAGCGCCGCGACAGCGCCGGTTCGCCGTGCCGGGCGAGGATCACCGCGCCAGGCCGTTCGGGCGCCTCGGGGAAGCGTCCCACAGCGTCGTCAGCCATGAGCGGGTGCGGTCGCCCCGTCCGAGCCCGCCATCGATCCCTCAAGCCCCCTGCAAGGCGCGCACGTGCGCCAGGGCCGACTGGCCCAGCGCCGCTAGGTCGTATCCGCCCTCGAGGGAGGAGACAACCCGGCCGCGGCTGCGTGAATTGGCCGCTGCGACGATCGCCCGCGTCGCCCAGGCATAGTCCTCGGCCTCGAGCTGCTGTTCGGCCAGAGGATCGCGGGCATGGGCATCGAAGCCGGCCGAGATCAGCACGAGGTCGGGCGCGAAGGCCTCGACCCGCTCGATCAGCCCCTCGAACAGCCTTCGCCACAGCTCGCGCGGCGCATGCGGCGGGACCGTGGCGTTGGCGATGTTGCCGACGCCCCTCTCCGATGGATCGCCGGTTCCGGGCCAGCCGGGCGCCTGGTGGATCGAGGCAAGAAAGAGGGTCGGGTCGCGCTCGAAGATGCCTTGGGTGCCATTGCCGTGATGCACGTCGAAGTCGACCACCGCCACGCGCCCAAGGCCCGCGGCCCGGGCGACGCGGGCGCCGATGGCGACGTTCGAGTAGAGGCAAAAGCCCATCGCCGCCTGCGCGCCGGCGTGGTGGCCCGGTGGACGCACGGCGCAGAAGGCGCGCTGCGCCTCGCCGGCGCAGACCATCCGCACCGCCTCGGCCACCGCTCCGGCCGCGCGCCGGGCGGCGCGGATCGAGCCGGGCGAGAGCCAGGTATCGGCGTCGAGGGGCCGTGCGCCCCTGGCCGGCGCCGCGGCCGCGAGGGCGGCGAGATAGTCCGCGCCGTGGACGCGGGCGAGATCGGCGGCCTCGATCAGCGGCGCATCATGGACCTCGAGCGCCAGGTCGCCGGCGTCGGCCAGGGCCTCGGTCACCGCCTGCAGCCGCGCCGGCGATTCCGGATGGCGCCCCGGCGGCGCGTGCTCCAGCATGTCGGGATGGGTGAAGAGCGCGACGGACACAAGCCATCAGTCTAGCATGGGCGCCGCGGCGGGCGCGACATGGCGCGCAAGGATACCGGAGCTGACCACCGCTGACCCCAGGCCCGCCGCGGGCGTCGTCATCCGCCGCGCCGGTCCGGCCGACGCGCAGGCGCTGGCCGCGATCGGGGCGGCGACGTTCGCGGAGGCGTTCGGCCATCTCTACCCGCCGGCGGATCTGCGCAGCTTCCTCGCCCAGGCCCACGGACTCGCGCGGGCGCAAAGCGACCTCGCCGATCCGGCCAAGGCGGCCTGGCTCGTCGAAGCCGCCGGACGCGCCGTGGGCTACGCCCTCGCCGGCCCCGGCAAGCTGCCCCACCCGCAGGTCACGGCCGCCTGCGGCGAAGTCGAGCGTCTTTATCTGCACGCCTCGCACCGCAACGGCGGCGTCGGTTCGCGCCTTCTCGGCGAGACGCTCGCCTGGCTGGAGGCGAAGGGCCGGCGGCGGATCTGGATCGGGGTCTGGTCGCAGAACCACGGCGCGCGGCGGCTCTATGCCCGGCACGGCTTCGAGGAGGCCGGAACCTATGAGTTCATCGTCGGCGCCTCGCGCGACCGCGAGCTGATCCTGCGGCGCGGCTGAGGGATGATCCGCGCACCCGGCGATCCGCCGACGACGATCGGACGATCCGGACTGGACACGGAGCCCTGCCGCCCCCATCCTCGTTCAGACGGTCGTTAGACTCCGCGCGCGAGATTCCGAGCCCATGTTCCTGCGCTTCTTCTCCGAGCTGAAGTCGGCCAAGGTGCCGGTGACGCTCAAGGAATATCTGATGCTCATGGAGGGCATGGACCGTTCCGTCATCGGCCGCAGGGTCGAGGACTTCTACTATCTGTCGCGCGCCGCCCTGGTGAAGGACGAGAAGTACCTCGACCGGTTCGACGTGGTGTTCGGCCACGTCTTCAAGGGCCTGGAGCTGCTGCAGATCGAGCAGGCCAAGGACATTCCCGCCGAGTGGCTGAAGCGCCTCACCGACAGCTTCCTGACCGAGGAGGAGAAGAAGCAGATCGAGGCCATGGGCGGCTTCGACAAGCTGATGGAGATGCTGCAGGAGCGCATGCGCCAGCAGCAGCAGGGCATGGACGGCGACGAGGACGGCGACGAGAATTCCCGCGGCGCCGGCCGCAACTTCCCGATCGGCGCCGGCGGCTACCATCCCGAAGGCATCCGCATCGGCCAGGACAAGGGCCGCCACGGCAAGGCGATCAAGGTCTGGGACAAGCGCGAGTACAAGAACCTCGACGATCAGGTCGAGCTGGGCACCCGCAACATCAAGGTGGCGCTGCGGCGGCTGCGGCGCTTCGCCCGCATCGGCCAGCCGGACGAACTCGACATGAAGGGCACGATCAAGGAGACGGCCAACAAGGGCTATCTCGACCTGGTCATGCAGCCCGAGCGCCGCAACACCATCAAGGTGCTGATCTTCTTCGACATCGGCGGCTCGATGGACAGCCACATCCGCGTCTGCGAGGAACTGTTCAGCGCCGCCAAGACCGAGTTCAAGCATATGGAGTTCTATTACTTCCATAACTGCCTCTACGAGGCGGTGTGGAAGGATAACCGTCGCCGCCACGCCGAGAAGATCGAGACCTGGGATCTGCTCAACACCTTCGCGCGCGACTACAAGGTGATCTTCGTCGGCGACGCCACCATGAGCCCCTACGAGATCACCTATCCAGGCGGCTCTGTGGAGCACTGGAACGAGGAGCCGGGGGCGGTCTGGGTCGACCGGGCCGTGCAGGCCTGGAACAGCGTCGTCTGGCTCAATCCGACGCCGTCGCGGCACTGGGACCACACACCCTCCATAGGCGTCGTGCGCGAACTCATCTCCAACCGGATGTTTCCGCTCACCCTCGAGGGCCTGGACGGCGCCATGCGCGAACTGGTCCGCGGCGGCGGCCCGACCTCCACCCGGCCGCGGCTGTCGTAGGCGGCCGCTTGCGCCGCGAGCAAGCTTGCGCGCGGTCCGCAACTCTCTAACACTTGCTGGTCAAATGATCGTTTGACCTCGAAAGAGCCGTGGCCGACACCGCCCCCGATCCCGCCGCCGATACGCTCGGCGAGGCTCAAGCCCAGGAAGCGGCGACCAAGGCCCAGGTGCTGGCCGCCGCAGAGCGGCTGTTCGCCCTGCATGGCTTCCAGAACGTCTCGGTGCGCGACATCACCGCCGAGGCGGGAGTAAACCTCGCCTCGGTCAACTACCACTTCGGCTCCAAGGACGCCCTGATCTTCGAGATTTTCCACCGCCGCACGGCCGAGCTCAACCGCGAGCGCGCGCGCATGCTGCACGAGGCGGCCGGCCGGGCCGGCGGCGATCCGCCGATGCGCGAGATCCTGCGCGCCTTCTTCGAACCGCCGCTGCGCTGGTCGAAGCCCGGCAGCGACCGGCGCGTCAGCGTGCAGTTCATCATCCGCGCCCGCAGCGAGGGCGCCGAGGGCATCCGCGAGGTGCTGCGAACCGACGTCTCGCACCTGCGCCGCTTCGCCGACGCGCTGATGGCCGCCCGCCCCGGCCTGCCGCCCGAGGAGATCTACTGGCGCCTGCACTTCTGCCTCGGCATGACCCACAACAACCGCTTCGCCGAATTCGATCGCCTGCACACCCTCTCCGACGGGCTGACGCGCGAAAGCGACACCGAGGCGCTGCTGACCCGGATGATCGACTTCGCCGAGGCTGGCTTCATGGCCTAGTCTTACTGCGTCATATTCGTGGGTGGGGAGTGTTTTGGCGGGTTTTCTGGCCGTAGCAGGGACATCGCGGCAGTCGTTTGACGAGGGCGACGA
>DATKRO010000044.1:0-46026 GCA_035532115.1 Caulobacteraceae bacterium
GGCGCGGTCGATGGAAACGAGGTCGCCCTTGGCCTCGGCCGCCACCATGGCGGCGACCGCCGTGTCGTAGCAGGCGAGCCGTGCTGCGTCGGCCTGGACCGCGCGGCACCGGGCGACGGCTTCGACCACGGGGGCGCGGGCCGGCGCCGGCGGCCGCGCCAGGGCCGCCGGCGCCGTGGCGGCGCCGATCGCGGCCACGAATCCCACCATCGAGCCGCGCCGCATGCCCATGACCTTCCCGTCCCGATCCAAGCCAGTCGCAACATTTAGCCCATCCGGCGCGCCGTTCGTGGGTGGAAATGCTCGCCTCCCGCTTCCACGGCGCAAGCTGTGACCGGAATGCGACAGCCTGACCATAACGAGATTACGGGGCGGTAATCATCATTGACCGCGCCGCCGACGCGACTCTAAGTCTCACCCTAACCGGGGGGACTGATGCCCGGGACAATGTTGAACCCGTGAAGCGAGGCCCCGTCCTCGCTGCGCCTTCGCGACTCGGAGGAATATCACTTTGAAAAATACCCGCACGCGCCTGATGGCGACGTCCATGATCACAGGCGCGGCCCTGCTCACGACCTGGGGCACGGTGGCCCACGCCGCGACCGCCACCGCCACCGCGACGGCCGCCGACCAGGCCGCCGCCGTGCAGGAAGTGGTAATCACCGGCTCTCGCATCCCGACGCCGAACCTGACCAGCGTCGCGCCGGTGCGCGTGATCAACAACCAGGAGATCAAGCTCCAGGGCACCACCCAGGTCGAGGACCTGCTCAACAACCTGCCGCAGGTGGCGGCCAGCTACGGCGGCAACATCGCCAACGGCTCCACGGGCACCTCCACGGTCAACCTGCGCAATCTGGGCCCGACGCGGACCCTGGTGCTGATCGACGGCCGTCGCATGGGCGCGGGCGACCCGACCGAACTGGCCGCCGATCTGAACTTCATTCCGGCGCCGCTGATCGACCGCGTCGAGATCGACACCGCGGCTGCGTCCTCGATCTACGGCTCGGACGCGGTGGCCGGCGTCGTCAACTTCATCATGAAGAAGAACTTCGTCGGAGCCGAAGCCGACGTCAACTATGGCTTCTACAATCACAGCCAGCAGAACAGCGCGATCCGCGGCGACATCGCCGCGCATGGCTTCCAGGAGCCGGCGAGCGACGTCACGGATGGCTTCACCACCACCTTGACCGGTATTGTCGGCGTCAACTCGCCGGACGACCGAGGCAACGCCACAGCCTACATCTCGTACCGGCACGTCGATCCCGTGACGCAGGCGACGCGGGACTTCAGCGGATGCGCGCTTGGCGAGGCAGGCAATCACTTCACCTGCGCGGGATCGGCGACGTCGCCGACGGGAACATTCTTCCTCCTTCCTTTTGGGGCGGCTGGTGCGCCATCGACCACGCTCGTCGATACGCTCACCGGCACCGGAAGCAGCACGTCGTTCCGGGCGTTCAATCCGGCGACCGACGAGTACAATTACGGCCCGCTCAACTACTTTCAGGTAGCCGACGAGACCTATACCGGCGGCGTGTTTGCGCACTATGAAGTGAACAAGCACTTCGATGTCTACTCGCAAGTGATGTTCATGGACGACCAGACGTTCGCGCAGATTGCCCCCAGCGGCGTCTTCGGCCAGACGTTCAATCTAAATTGCAACGATCCGCTCTTGACGGCCTCCGAAGCCTCCACGATTTGCGGCGCCGCGGCCGGCACCACCGCCGTTGCCCCCATCGCGATCGCCCGGCGCAACGTCGAAGGCGGCCCCCGGACCGACGATCGTCGCCATACCGACTATCGGCTCGTGTTGGGCACGCGTGGCGACATCACCGACAACTGGCACTACGACATCTACGGCCTCTACGACGCCAGCGTCTTCAGCGACGTCTATGAGAACGATGTATCGCTGGCCAAGGCTCAGTTGGCCCTCAACGATTGCGTCGGCGCCCCCACCACCGGTCTCGACAGCGGATGCGTTCCCTGGAACATCTTCCAGGGTGGCGGCGTCACCCCGGCCGCGACCAACTACATCACCACCCCAGGATTCCAGACCGCGCTGGTCGCGGAAACCGTGGTGGAAGGCTCGGTCAACGGCGACCTCGGCGCCTACGGCGTCAAGTCGCCATGGGCTCAGGACGGCGTCGGCCTGGCCGTCGGCGCCGACTACCGCCGCGAAGCGCTGACCTATCGTACGGACGAGGAGTTTCTCTCGGGCGACCTTGCGGGTCAGGGAGGCCCAAGGCGGGGCACCAACGGCGCCTACGAAGTCGGCGAGGCCTATTTCGAAGTACGGGCGCCGCTCATCGAAGATGCGCCGTTCTTCAAGAGCCTGGTGCTGCACGGCAGCTACCGCTACTCGAACTACAGCATCTCCGGCAGCACCAACACCTACGAAGTCGGGCCCACCTGGCGGATCGACGACGACGTGATGCTGCGCGGCGGCTACAACCGCGCGGTGCGGGCGCCGAATCTCGACGAACTGTTCAACCCGCAGGTCGTCGCGCTCGACTTCAACGTGGACCCCTGCGCCGGCTCTACCGGCCTGCCCTCGCTGGCGCAATGCGAGGCAACCGGCGTGACCGCGGCCCAATACGGCCATATCGCGTCCAATCCCGCCAGCCAGTACAACGGCCTCCTCGGCGGCAACCCCGATCTGAAGCCCGAGCTTGCCGATACGTGGTCCGGCGGGATCGTGCTGACGCCACACTTCGTGCCGGGCCTCGCAGCCACGGTCGATTACTACAACATCGACGTGCAGAACGCGATCAACGGCATTGGCGCCCAGACCATCATCAACCAGTGCGTGGCGACCCAGAATCCGACCTACTGCAGCCTGATCCACAGGGCGCCCGGGACCGGCTCGCTCTGGCTCGGCACCAACGGCTTCGTCACCGACACCTCTCAGAACGTCGCCGATTACCGCACCAGCGGCTTCGACGTGACCGGCGCCTACCGCCTTTCCTTCGAGGACATGAACTGGGGCAATTATGGCTCGCTGAACTTCGATTTCGAGGGGACCTATACCATCAACTACGACGTGACCACCGCGGCGGGCCTCGGCACCTTCAACTGCGTCGGGCTCTACGGCGATGTCTGCCAGGGCACCGGCACGCCGATGACCGCGCCATCGCCGAAGTGGCGGCACACGTTCCGGATCACCTGGACGCCGCCGTGGTATGGCCTCGGCTTCTCGGCTCAGTGGCGTTACCTCGGCTCGCTGACGTCGGACGCCTGCACCGGCAATCCGCTGCTCTCTCCGGCCAAGAACTGCTTTGCGGCCGACTCGCATCTGCCAGCCGTCAACTACTTCGATCTGGAGGCGAGCTGGCGGATCAAGACCGGCTACACCGCGCGCGTCGGGGTCAACAACGTACTCGACCAGGACCCGCCGGTGATCGGCTCCAAGAACCTGCCGGCGGTGGTCGGCAGCGGCAATACGTTCGCGCAATTCTACGACGTGCTCGGCCGCTACGTATTCTTCAACGTCACCGCAGACTTCTAGGTCACCGGCGGCAATACGAACTCAAAGGCGGCGGGCCAAGACCCGCCGCCTTTTTCATTTGCGCTCGGAGAGGCCTCTCTCGCCGAGTTGGAACGCGGGTTGATCGGCGCCACGATGATCGCCATGAATCATCGTGACCGGAGACGGGGACCCTAGGGTGACGACGCTTGGCTGGCCGCAGGTTGAAGCGCGACCTTAGCGGGGCTCGATGATCAGCGGGCCATCCACCGAAGTGCGCCAGACGCTCGGGCGGGCCGAGCAGCTGCTTCGAATGCGGCGCACCGCAGAAGCTGCGGCGCTGCTCCGCCGACTCGCGGCCGAGTTTCCCGCGCACACCGAGCCGCTAAGGGTGCATGCGCTGGCTCTGCGCGAGCTTGGCGATCTTCGCGCCGCAGAGGCTCAGCTACGCGCGGCCATCGAGATCGATCCTCGTCAGCCCCTCCTCTATGTGACGCTCGCGGAGGTGCTGCTGAGGGCGCGCCGGCCGGAGGCGGCCGAAACGCAGTATCGCCGCGCGCTGGCTCTCGACGCCGGCTTCGGACCGGCGGTGGTCGGACTGGCCGAGTTGCTTCTCGAGGGCGGTCGCGCAGCCGACGCCCTGGAAGCGACCTCTATGGCCGTGTCGGCGGCTGGCGCCGACATCGCCGTTTGGACCGTACACGCCAACGCCCTGAAGGCGCTCGGTCGCCACGATGAGGCGCTCCCGGCCTACCGGCGCGCCAGCGAGCTTGCCCCAAGAAGCGCTGTCGCCGAGCACAATCTCGCCGGCGTCCTGGGCGACATGGGCCGGTTCGCCGAGAGCGAGGCGGCGGCGCGGCGCGCCTTCGCCAAGGGCGGCCAGGCGCCGGAGACCTGGCTAGTCCATGGCCGTGCGCTGATGGGCCAGGCCAGGCTCGACGAGGCCGAAGGCGCATTCCGGGAATCCATCAGACGGCGGCCGGCCTATGCCGAACCGGTCGCAGACCTGGCGCAGTTGATCTGGATGCGAACGGAGGACGTCGGCGCCGCCTGCGCGCCCCTGAACGAGGCCATCCAAGCTGCACCAAGCGTGCCAGCGCTCAGGATCGCCAAGTCGAAGCTCCTCGAATACGCCGGCGACCTGGAAGGCGCCTATGCGGCCGTGGCCGATCTGGCCGCGCAGGCGGGCGCCGACCCGGCGCTGCACCTGAAGGCCGCGCAGGTAGCGGCCGCGATCGATGCTCCAAAGGCGCTGGCGCACGCCGAAGCCGCCTTTGCGACCGCTCCCGAGAATCTGTTCATCGGCCAGGCCCTGTGCGCCAGCCTCCTGGCCGTCGGCCGCGCCGACAGCGCGGCGCGCCTGGCGCAGACACTGCGCGAGCGTTCCCCGCTCGATCAGTATCTGCTCGGGCTGCTGGTGACTGCCTGGCGCCTCCTCGACGATCCGCGCGCCGCCGACCTGGCGGATTACGAGGGCCTGGTCCGCTCACAGCCGATCGATACGCCCGACGGATGGAAGAGCCTGGAAGCCTATCTGTCCGACCTGGGCGAGAGTCTGGTGCGGATGCACCCTTTTCAAGGCCATCCGCTCGGCCAGTCCCTGCGCGGGGGATCTCAGACCCAGCACGGCCTGGATCGATCCGTCGATCCGGCCATTACCGCCTTCTTCACCGCCATCGACGGACCCATTCGGCGCCACCTCCGGGCGATCGGCGAGGGCATGGACGCCCACAGGGTGCGCAACACTGGCGACTATCGGCTCAACGGCGTCTGGTCAGTGCGCCTGCGACCGCACGGCTATCATGTCGACCACCTGCACCCGCTGGGCTGGATTTCCTCGGCGTGCTACATTGATCTGCCCAGCGCCATCGAGCGGGGCCACGAAGGCTGGCTGAAGTTCGGGCAGCCGGGCGTTCCGACCCTGCCGGCGCTCGAACCGCAACATTTCGTCAAGCCCCAGCCCGGGCGGCTGGTGCTGTTCCCATCGTATCTGTGGCATGGCACCGTGCCGTTCGGTGGCGATCAGCCCCGCCTCACCATCGCCTTCGACGTGATACCGGCATGAACGCCACGCTTCGCACCATGATAGAGAGTGATCGGCCAGCGATCGCGGCGATCGAAGCGGCCGTGCAGGCAAAAGACTTCAGCCGCGCGGGCGAACTGGCCAACGAATCCTTCCCGGACGGAATAGAGCATCCGCTTGTCCTCTACTTCGTCGCCGAGCGGATGCAGCAGGCGGAGAATTATTCCGAGGCGCTGACCCTTCTCGAACGGGCGCGGTCCTTGGACCCCGCGAACGCTCAGATATTGAACGACGTGGGACACTGCTGCTTCAACCTTGGCCGTGCGCAACAGGCGATGCAGGCATTCGACGCCGCGTTGGCGTTGGAGCCGGACATGCTGGCGGCCCTCTGCAACAAGGCCGCGCTTTCGGCGATGTTGGGCGACCGCCCGGCAGCGATGCGGCTCTACCGGCGCGCCAGCCTCGTCCACCCGGGCGAGCCGGCGCCGCTTTCCGCCCTTGCCTTGTTGGCGGCCCGATCCGGCGACGCAGTCCACGCTCGCGCTCACGCCAAGCGCGCGCTGGCCGTGGATCCCGCCCAATTACCCGCCGCCCTCGCGCTGGCGGAAGCTGATCTGCACGAGAGGGCCTTTCCGGCCGCCGAGGCGCGCCTGAGAAGACTGCTCGATGCGCCGGGTCTGCCCGTCCGTGACCGCCCCTTCGCCTTCAAGCTGCTGGGCGACACCCTCGACGGCCTCGACCGTCCCGACGAGGCGTACCCTGCCTACCTGGAAGCAAATCGATTGCGCTCGCTTCATCCGATGCGCGCATCGCAGGGCGAAGAGACGCCTTTCCAATTCGCCACTCGCCTGTTGCGCTATTTCGAGACGGCGACGCCCGCCGACTGGAAGACTTCCCCAGGGCCGGACACGGTCGGCGCAGCGGCGGCCCAGGGACACATCTTCCTGCTTGGATTCCCACGGTCCGGCACGACGCTCCTCGAGCAGGCGCTGGCGAGCCATCCAGGCATCGTGTCTCTGGAGGAAACGAGTGCGCTCGCGGCATCCGTGCAAGAGTGGATGCGCGACAATGAGGCGCTCGATCGGTTGGCGCGCCTGACCCTCGAAGAGGCGGATAGATCTCGCGCGCTCTACTGGCGTGGCGTGCGTGAACTCGCCGATCTTGGCGACGGCAGGAAGGTCGTCGTCGACAAGGGGCCGCTCCATACGGTGACGCTGCCCCTGATCGCTCAGCTCTTTCCGGACGCCAAGATCATTTTCGCGCTGCGCGATCCCAGGGACGTAGTGTTCAGCTGCTTTCGCCGCCGCGTCAGCCTGAAGGCCGAGTTCAACGAGTTCTCCTCACCAGAGTTGGCTGCAAGCTACTATGATCGGGTCATGACGCTTGGGCAGATCTACTTGGCTCTGCTGCCACTGCGCGTTCAGTTCATCCGACACGAGCATGTGGTCGAGGATTTTCGCGACCAGGTCACCGATGTCCTGCGTTTCATGGGGCTGGATTGGGACTCTGCGGTGGAGTCGTTCCCAGCGCGGGCGCGCGCCAGGTCAAAAACCGCAAGCGTGGCGCAGGTTGCGCGGGGCCTGAACAGCGATGGCATCGGCCAATGGCGTCGCTATGGCGACGAGTTGCGCCCTGCCCTGCCGCTTCTGGAGCCGTGGGTCGAGCGGTTCGGCTACGCGGAGCGCTCCGGCAAGCCGAACCGACGAGCCGCCGCGACGTCGTCTGGATCCGCCGCCGCCGACGGCGCACGGCTCGCAGAGATCCTGGCGGAGGCGCAAGCCGCCGTGGGCCGCGGCGAGTGGCCCATTGCCTTCGACTTCGCCGAATCGGCCCTGGCGCAAGGGCTGGAACATCTGCTCTTCTTCAAGCTCAGGGCCATCCACCGCGAGCAGGAGGGCAATCCCGAGTTGGCCGTGGCGGACTTCGAGCGGGCGCTGGCCGAGGCGCCGACGGACCTCGGCGTGCTCAACGCGCTGGGGCTGTGCCTGGCCAAGACCGGGCGTCTCGGTGAGGCGCTGCAACGGCTGGACGCCGCGCTCGCGGTCGATCCCCACTACGCGCCCGCCCACTACAACCGCGGCTGGACCCTGGAAAACATGGGCAACCTCGTGGGGGCGCGAGCAGGCTACGAACGCGCCGTCGAACTCGACCCACGACATGCGCAGGCCCTCAGCAATCTCGCCTCGCTGGCGGTCCGCCGATCCGACCTGGAGGTGGCCCACGCCCTGGCGCGCCGGGCGCTCAGCCTCGATCCGGCCCAGCCCACCGCCTCGATCGCGTTGGCGCAAGTCGAGTTCGCGAAAGGCGAGCTGGCGAGCGCTGAGCGTCGACTGGGCGGCCTGCTCGCTAATCGCGTGCGGCCGACGCTGTTCGACCGCAGCGTCGCCTTGACGACGCTGGGGGATGTCCTCGACCGGCAGGACCGGCCGCAACCGGCGTTCGAGGCCTACAGCCGCGCCAATGCCGGCCTGCGCACCCTCAACGCGAGCCGTTTCACCGGGCCGGGGCTGGAGAGCGCCCTGGCTCGGGCACAGCGCCTGACGAACGAGATGGCCCTGACGTCCGCCGAGGATTGGACGAGGTCGCCGCCCGCCGCCACTAACTCACCGGCTGCAGCCCATGTGTTCGTGGTCGGTTTTCCACGTTCGGGCACGACCCTGCTGGGGCAGGTGCTGGCCAGCCATCCCGAGGTGGTCACGCTCGACGAGGCCGAGACCCTGGCACACGCCAGCCACGCCATTCTGGGCCGGCCAGGGGGCCTGGCGCGTCTCGCCAGCAGCGAAGACGGAGCACTTGAAGAATATCGCGATGCCTACTGGCGGAGCATCAGGGCCGCCGGGGTCGATCCGCGCGGCAAGGTGGTCGTGGACAAGCTACCCATGAACCTCCTGGGGCTGCCGCTGATCGCGAAAATGTTTCCGGACGCGACGATCATTTTCGTTCGGCGCGATCCACGCGATGCCGTGCTGAGCGCATTTCGCCGCCAATTCGTGCTGAACGCCGCAACCTGGGAACTGCTCACGCTTTCAGGCGCAGCGCGCTTCTACGATGCCATGATGGGCTTTTCCGGCCAGTGTCTCGAAAGGCTGGCTCTCAATATGAGGGTTCAGACTTATGAGGCGCTGGTCGCCGACATCGCCGCCGAGGGTCGCGCGTTGGGTGCATTCATCGGGCTGGATTGGAACCGGGCCGCATCGGATTTCAGCGGCGCCGCGCGCGCCGGTCGGATCGCGACGCCAAGCGCCGCGCAGATCGCCCGCGGCCTGAACCAGGAAAGCGTCGGCCAATGGCGCAGATATCGCGAACCGCTGGCGCCGATACTGCCGCTGATGCAGACCTGGGTGGACGCGTTCGGTTACAGTTTTGATTGATGAGTTCCCGACGTTGCTTCGCTGAACTAAAAAGGGTCTGACCGATGGCAGTCAGGAGTAAGCTTGGTCGGGAAATCGAAACCGGCCTGCGTGAGGCGATCGCCTGGAAGCGGGGCGAAATCGAGCTTCCCGTCCGCATCTCCGAGGCGATGCCGGCCGCGCGCGTCAAGGAAATCCGCAAATCGGTGGCCAAGAGCCCGAAAGAATTCGAACGGCGCTTCGGCGTGCCCGCCCGCACGGTGGAGGGATGGGAGCAAGGGCGTCGGGTCGATGTGGCGGCCGCTGTGCTGTTGACGGTGATCGCCACGGAACCGGAAGTCGTGGAGCGCGCGGTTCACGCGGCGCTGAATCGGCGAGATCGGCGCGTCGGGCTGACCGTGGACCTCCCCGAGGAATGGATCGAAGCGGTCCGCGGCGCGTAAAGGGCCAATCGAGCGTGCCAGAGAGAGGCTCATCCGCCCTCCGACGGGATCCGGGCGCGACTCGAGAGCGAGGCGCGGCTCTTCGCTACCCGCCTTGCCCCAGCACCTCCGGCGCCAGCACCGTCGCGCCGGCCTCGCGCAGGCGGGCGTCGTGCAGCGTGCCGATCAGGGCGCGGGAGTCGGGGTCGCGGGCGAGGTCGGCGGCGGCGGCCATCAGGCGCACGCCGCCGGCGCCGGCGCCGAAGAGGCGGGCGAGCGCGGCGAAGGGGCTGGTGGACACCCCGAACGGCTTCAGCCGCACCGGGCCGCTGAGGCCGGCCAGCGCCTTGGCCCGATCGATCGCCAGCGGCAGGCCGCCGAGGGCGTCGACGAGGCCGAGGCTCTTGGCCTGGACGCCGGTCCAGACGCGGCCCTTGGCGATCGCCTCGACCTGCTGCACCGGCAGATGGCGCCCGGCGGCGACGCGGCCGACGAAGCTGGCATAGATGCGGTCGAGCCAGGCGCCGAAGGCCGCGCTCTGGGCCGGAGTCATCGCCTGGGCGGCCCCGAACGCGCTGGAATAGGCGCCGCCGACGCTGAGCCCGCGCATGTCGACGCCGAACCTGGCCAGCGCCGGCCCCAGCGCGAACTTGCCACCGAAGACGCCGATCGAGCCGGTCAGCGTCGAGGGCTCGGCGATGATCTGCGAGGCGCCGGCGCAGATCCAGTAGCCGCCGGACGCGCCATATTCGCCCATGCTGACCACCACCGGCTTGCCCGCCGCCTTGGCGGCGCGCACCGCCGCGGCGATCTGCTCCGAAGCGGTGTCGACGCCGCCGGGCGAGGAGAGGCGGAACACGATCGCCTTCACCTGCGGATCGGCGATGGCGGCGTAGAAGGCCCGCGAGAGGTCGTCGGAATAGATGTTCTGGCCGCCGGCGACCAGGCTCTGGTGCGCGCCCGTGCCGGTGACGATGTCGCCCTCGGCCTGGATCAGGGCGATCTGCGGGCCGGAGGCGCCGGCGCCGCGAGCGCGGGCGCGGGCGAGATAGCCGGTGAAGGGCGCGAGCTTGGCCCCGGCGCCGGCCGCCGCCAGAATGGCGTCCTGCGCCTGCTTCACCTCGCCGGTCCGGTCGATCAGGCCCTTGGCCCTGGCGTCCTGCGCCGAATAGGGGCCGGCCTCGATCGCCGCCTCGAGCACGGCCGGCTGCAGCCTGCGGTCGGCGGCGGCGGCGGCTAGCGAGGTGTCGAACACCGATCCCATCCAGGAGAGTTCGGACTGGCGCTGGGCGGGGGTGTAGTCGTCGTAGAGGTAGGGATTGACCGCGGTCTTGTACTGATAGCGCTGCTGGTAGTCGGCGACGACGCCGTAGCGGTCGAAGAACTTTTTCAGGAACACGTCCTCGGCGGCGATGCCGGTGGTCTGGAACGAGGCCGAAGGCTGCATCCACAGATCGCCGCTGGCGGCGCCCAGTTCATAGGTCGCGGTCGAGACGCCCTGCGGGTAGAAGCCCTGGCTGTAGGCGAGGATCGGCTTGCCGGCGGCGCGGAAGCGCAGGAAGGCGCCGCGCAGCTCGTCGGCGGCGGCCGGCGCCATGCCCGCGTCCGGCAGGCGCACGAAGAGGCCGCCGATGCGGGGGTCGGCGGCGGCGGCGTCGATCGCCTGCTCCACCCCCACCACCGAAAGCGCGCCGCCCGAGAACAGCGCCAGCCCGCCCTGGGGCGTCTGGTCGGTGAGCGGGCCGCGCAGATCGAGGTCGAGCACGGTGTGCGCGGCCACCGGCGCCGGCCGCGTCAGGCTGGCGGCTAGGCCCATGAGGGCGAAGGGCAGCGCCACCGTGAAGACGACGAGACCGACCAGCACGCCGGCGACGGTGAGGAGGAACTGCTTCATCGGGCGTGCTCCGCCGGCCCCGCCCCCGTCCAGGGCTCAGGGGCTATAGACCGCCCGCTCGAAGGCGCCAAAGCCTTCCAGCGCGCCCGCATCGCCGAACGGGAAGAGCTGCGCCAGCATGACGCCGGCGACGCCGCCGATCGCCACGCCGAAGGTGGTGCTGGCCCCGGCGCCGGTCGCGGGCGCGGCGGCCGATCTGCTCGCGTTTCTAGGGCCGCGGCGCCAGCCTTACGGTCGTCAAACCGCCAGCGCCGGATGCACCCCGAGCTGGGCGAGCACCTTCAGCACCAGGTCCAGGCTCACGTTGGAGCCGGAGAGGATGCGGTGCACCACCCGCTCGTCGCGCCCGAGGCGCTGCGCCAGACCGCGCTTGGTCAAGTGCTCGGCCTTCATAGCCGCCTGCACCAGGAAACGCGCCGCCAGGGCCGGCTCGACCACCACCTCGAAATCACCCGGCGAACTCGCCGGCGGCAGGTCCCAGCCGCGGTTGAGGTACTCCTCGAGCGCCCCAGCCAGGGCGTCCGACGCCAGCTCGATTGCCCGCTCGCGGGTGTCGCCACCGGTGATGGCTTCCGGGACGTCCGGAAAGGTCAGGACCCAATCATCCGGATAGCCTTCGACAACCTTCGCTGCGTAAGTCACTGCGCGCATGCTCGCTCTCCTGCTTGCTGCCTCATCGGATAAGGTCCTTGGGGAGGCCCAGCTGGCGCAGGATCGTCTCGAGCATGAAGCGCTTGATCTGCCCGGCAGGGACCATGGTGAACCGCGCGCCGACCGTGAGCCGGCCATGGCTCCCCTTGCCCTGGCGCGGCTCCCAGCGAACTTCCAGGCCATGGGCCCGGCCGTAGGCCCGGAGGTCGCGGATCAGGGCGTCTCTGTTCACGCGCCAAGTGTCTGACACATTTGTCTGGCGGTCAAGCGATAATGGACAGATGTGTCAGCCGCGGGGTTCTTTAGTGTACCCGCGTCCCACTTCCAGACTCCGGCTCCGGCCCGGGGGACTTTTCCCGTTTCAGGGCCGGCGCGGCGGCGGCGCGCCGGCCAGGTATTCGGGACGTATACCGGGATGCGCCGCATCGCCGGCTCTCGTAAGTACCTGAAATCCAATGGTCGGAGTGGCAGGATTTGAACCTGCGACCCCCGCGTCCCGAACGCGGTGCTCTACCAGACTGAGCCACACTCCGAAATTGGGAGGGCGGTATATAGGCGAGGGCCGGGCCCCGGGCAACCGCGGCGGAGGCCAAGCTGGAATTCGTCTTGGAAGCGGTGGGTCCGGCCCCGGATCGCCCTTTCGGGCCGGCGGGGTGAAGGCGATGATGGCCGAACCTCCGCGAACTGGCCCTTTCGCAATCCGACCGCATCACCGTGCGGCCGTGACGTAGCCCTCGCCCCGCATGGCGGGGAGAGGTCGAGCGAAGGCGCCAGCCTTCGGCCGGGTGAGGGGCCTTCACACCCGACCGGCCGTTGCGAAGCACCGGGTCCTGCGTTATCTGCCCCGGCCGGCCCCGGTCGGCGCCGCCGTTCCTGCTGGGGAATGGTGTAATGGTAACACAGCGGTTTTTGGTACCGTTATTCTAGGTTCGAGTCCTAGTTCCCCAGCCACGGCCCCCAGGGGCGACGAACCTGTTGCCGATGCGCCTCTCAGCCGCTACCTGACCATGGTAGTCACGAACTCGGGCGCGACCATGCGAACAATCCAGCTTCGCGAAGCCAAGGCCAGCCTCTCAGCGGTCGTCGATGACGCGGTGCGCGGCGAGCCGGCGCTGATCACGCGCCGCGGCAAGCCGCAGGCGGTGATCCTGAGCTTCAGCGAATGGGAGCGGCTATCGCAGGTCCCGTCCTTCGGCCGGCTGCTGATGGCGGCGCCGATCTCAGGCGACGAGCTTCCGGCGCGCGACCGCTCGCCGCTCCGGCAAGGCGATCTCTGAGGCGTTGTATCTGGTCGACACCAACGTCATCTCGTCGAGTGCGCCCGCCCGCCTCGCGCCGCCACGGCTGGTGCGATGGATGGAGGCGCATTCCTCCATGCTGTTCCTGTCGGCCGTAACCATCGCTGAAATCGAGGATGGGATCGCCAAGCTGCGCCGTGAAGGCGCGACTCGGAAAGCCGCCGAGCTGGGCGCGTGGCTGGAGACAATGCTTCACCTGTACGAGGAGCGCGTCCTCGCCTTCGACATGCCGACGGCGCGTCTCGCAGGCGCCATCTCGGACAGGGCCCGCGCGCGCGGCCACGCGCCGGGATTCGCCGATATCGCCGTAGCGGCGACGGCGGCGCGCCATGAGCTCACCATCCTGTCGCGCAACCTCAGGCACTTCGAGCCAATGGGCGTCTGGGCGGTCGATCCGTTTGCGGAGCTGCCGGGCGCGAGGCGCTAATCGCTTGCATCGCCCCGGCCGGACGGCCAAGGACTCGGCGCGGCCGCGCCGGCCGCCGGCAAAGGCCAGGCACCAATGGCGATTTCACTCTACGACCTCAGCGTCGCCTCCTACCTGCAGACGCTCGGCGCGGTGAGCGGCTATCTCGACAAGGGGCTGGCGCATTGCCGCGCCGCCGGCCTCGATCCGGAGCAGATCGTCGAGACGCGGCTCGCCGGCGACATGCTGCCGTTCCGCTTCCAGATCGTCTCGGTGGCGCACCACTCGCGCGGCGCCATCGAGGGCGTGACCCAGGGCGAGTTCCGGCCGCCGCCCGATCTTGGCCCGCTCGACTACGCCGGCCTGCAGACCCTGGTGGCCGAGGCGCACGCGGCGCTGGCCAGGCTGGATCGCGCCGAGGTGGACGCCCTGGAGGGGCGCGACGTCGTCTTCCGGATGCGCAGCCTCGAGATGCCCTTCAAGGCGGAGGGCTTCCTGGCCTCGTTCTCGCTGCCGAACTTCTATTTCCACGCCGCCACGGCCTACGACATCCTGCGCTGGAAGGGGACGCCGCTGGGCAAGCGCGACTTCATGGGCCAGCTACGCCTGCAGCCGGCGTAGCGGTCCCTGGGCGCCTCGGCGTAGCGATCCCGGCGCGCCGCAGGGCCGGTTCGGGGATGCGGGTCCGGGCGGCGAGGTGGGCGAGGACGCCGGGAAAGAGGCCAAGACCCAGAAGCGCGGCGCGGCGGCCGGGCCAGGCTTCCAGGCGGCGCTGCAGCCAGCTCGCCAGCGCAACGGGCCTGGCGACGTCGGCGCGCAGGCGGGCGTGATAGGCCGATGGCGCCGCGCCGGCGAGAACCGCCCGCGCCGCCAGCCGGGCGCTGTGCAGGGCGATGGACATGCCGTCGCCGGTGAACGAGGCGATCACCGCGCCCTGGTCGCCCAGCCGGAAGACGCCGCCGGTGGCAGCGTCGGCGGCGCGGTGCACGAAGCCGAAGGGCGGGTCGGCGATGCTCAGCGGCCGCGCGGAAAGCTCGCAGGCGCCTTCGAGGCGCGCGCGCAGGTGCGGCTCTCCCATTAGGTGTTCCAGCAGCTTCGGCCAGGCGCGGCCGACCGCCTCGAAGCGCCGGCGCCGCACCAGCAGGCAGAGGTTGGCGGCGCCGTCCTCCACCAGCATCAGGCCGGCGTAGCCGCCATCGAAAAGCACCAGCTCGACGAAGCCGTCGAGGGCGGCGCGCATCGCCGTGGTCAGGCGGAAATAGCTCTTGAACCCGATCATGCCGCGGTCTGCGCCGGCGGCCTCGCGCCGCACGCCGCGCACGTCGTGCTTGCCGCTGGCCAGCAGGATCGCGCCCGCCTCGATCTGGCCGGCGCTGGTTTCCAGGCACGCCCCGGCGAGGCTGCGCACCGCGACGCCGCGCTCGATGCGCGCCCCCAGGCGCCCGGCGTGGGCGAGCAGCGCCTCGTCGAGGCGCCGGCGCGTCAGGCCGAGGGCGGCGAACGGCAGCGGCGACTGCGCCATGCGCCGACCCGAGACGAGGCGCGCGCCGGTGATCGCCGCGCCGCCGAGCCCGCCCAGATCGAGGCCGAGCGCGCCCAGGTGCGCCTGGGCCTCGGCCGAGAGGAACTCGCCGCAGATCTTGTCGCGCGCCCCCTGCTCGCGCTCGATGACCAGCGGGCGCGCCCCGGCGCGGGCGAGGAGGGCGGCGGCGGCCGCGCCGGCCAGCCCGCCGCCGACGATCACCGCCTGCGTCATTTGAGGCGCCCGATGCAGATGCGGAACGGGAAGCGCCACTGCACGGCCGCCGCGCCGGGCGCGATCTTCGCCTCGGCGAGAAGGCGGCGCCAGTCCTGGGCGGTGAAGGCGCGCGCCACCGAGACGAGGCCGTCGTGGCGCACCATCGGGTGCATCCCCGTGGCCGTGGAGAGGGCCATGAAGCCGTAGTAGGCGACGGGATGACGGTGCAGGTCGTTGACGAGCCAGCCGCGGCGCGCGTTCGCCTCCATCCAGCCGATGAAGCGCGCCAGCGTGGCGTCGGGCATGTGGTGGGCCACCAGGGAGCTGACCACGAAGTCGATCGGCGCCGGCGGCGCGTGCTCGAAGACGTCGCCGACGAGATAACGGATCCGCCAGGACGGGTCGGTCGCGGCCTCGGCCGCCGTGGCGCTCCAGGGACTGAGGTCGATGCCGGTCAGCGCCGGCTCCAGCCCGCGCCGCCGCGCCCAGGCGCAGATGGCGCGCAGCATGTCGCCATGGCCATAGCCGACGTCGAGCAGCGAAAAGCTGGCGCCGCGCGGCAGCTGGCGCGTCGCCCGCGCCAGCCACGCCAGCGTCGGCGGCCGCGCCAGGGTAAGGGTGTTGACCTTGGCGAGGTCCGCCAGGGTCGCCTCGAGCTCCGTCTCGGCGACGTCGGGCGCCTCCATCCACTCCGGCTCGCGCGAGCGCTGGGCGAAGCTGCGCATGGGCTAGCGGCGCCCCGGAGGGCCAGGTGGCCGATGGGGCAGGGCCGCACCCGTCCACCTCTTTTTACCGCAGAGGACGCCGAGGGCAGGCGCAGAGGACGCGGAGGCCGCGCTGCGCGCGGCGGCCAATCGCCGATGCGCCGGCGCTTGGCGAGTACCCGCGCGCCCCATGGGGCGCGGCTCTGCGTTCTTCGCGTCTTCTCCGCGCAGCCCGCCCCAGCGGGCGTCTCTGCGGTTCCTAGGCCCACTCCGCCCGCCTGGCCGGCGAGATTTCCTGGCAGGCTCGCAGGGGGACGGGCTCGGCACAGGCCTCTCCAAGCGTTCCGCCAAGCCGGCCATCAGGCCAGCACCCTGAAGCGGAAGCTCTCGGCGGCGAGGCCGGGACCGAAGGCGACGGCGAAGCCGCTGGACGCGCATGCGTCGGCGGGGCGCACGCCGCCCAGGATCCGCTTCAGGATGAACATGATGGTCGCGGACGACATGTTGCCGAAGTCGTTGAGGACGCCGCGCGACCAGTCGAGCGCGCCGGGCGCGAGCTGGCAGCCGGTCTCGACGGCGTCGAGAACGGCGCGGCCGCCGGCGTGCACGGCCCAGAGGGCGTAGTCGCCGGGTCTCGTCCCGCGGAAGAGGCCGGCGTCGTCGTTCCTGACGCTCTCGGCCCCGAGGGCGCGCGCGATCCGGCCCGGCACCTCGCCGGAGAGGTGCATGTCGAAGCCGTGGTCGCCGATCTTCCAGGTGATGGCGCCGGCGGTGCCGGCGATGGCGGCGGTGCGGAAGTCGACGAGTTCGGCGCCGCGCGCATCGGCGCTCACCAGGGCCGCCGAACAGCCGTCGCCGAACAGCAGCATCGCCAGGGTCTGCTGCAGGTCGCCGCCCTGCTGGAAATGCAGGGTGCAGAGTTCGAGGTTGATCACCAGCACCCGCGCGCGCGGCTCCGAGCGCACGAAATGGTGCGCCAGCCTCAGGGCCGGCACCGCGGCGTAGCAGCCCATGAAGCCCACCACGGTGCGCTCGACCCCCGGATCGAGGCCGAGGGCCTCGACGATCAGCTGATCCAGGCCCGGCGCGACGAAGCCGGTGCAGGAGGCCACCACCAGATGGGTGATCCGCTCGCGCTCGCCTTCCAGGCCGAGATCCTCCAGGGCCTGCAGCGCCAGGCCCGGCGCCCGCGCCTGGTACTGGGCCATGCGCTCGGCGGTGGTGGGCGAGCCGGCCAGCGAATAGAAGCCCTCGGAATCGCCGATCACCCGCCCCTCCTTCCTGACCGGGGCGAAATAGGAGAACCGGTGGTCGATTCCGGCGCGCCTGGCCATGCGCCCGAACAGCACCCGCTCGCGCGGCGCGCCGATCTGCTGGTCTACAAAGTCGCGAAAGGCGGCGTGGACGTCATGCGGGGGCGTCGCCGTACCGATGGCGTTGATGTGGGCTGTCGCCATGAATAGTCCTTCAGGCTCGCGGTCCCTCGCAATGCCCGACTAGCCTATCGTCCGCCGGGCCGAAACCCCACCTGGTCTGGCCGCCGGGCTCAGATGGTCTCCAGGCGGTCTTCGCGGACGAGTTCCAGTACGGCCTCGATATAGGCCTCGGCGTTGCGGCGCGCCGCCGGGACGCCCCCGACGCCGTGGGCCTCCAGGCCGGCGAGGCCGCCGCCGATGGAGAACAGGGCGCGGAAGGCCTCCTTCTCCAGAAGCGCCGTAGGCAGGAGTTCGATCCCGTGGCCGTGCAGCTGCTCGACCACCGATCGCAGCGAGCGCGACCGGATCGCCGCAGGTATCCGCGTCAGCAGGCAGCGATGCGTCAGCGGCCGGCCGCCGCGGCGGCCGAACTCCCTGACCATCTCGGCGGCCTTGATGGCCTGCACCGCCTCCAGCTGCGATCCGGCGAGAGGCGTCAGCACCAGGTCCGGACGCATGGTGGCGAACGCCATGGCGCCGCGCACCGAACCCTCGGTGTCCAGGATGATCCAGTCGGGGTCGAGCCTGCGCGCATCGCGCTGGGCGTCGCGGATGTCCTGAGGCGTCGGGGCCGGGTGCGCCGTCAGCGCCTCCGGCCGGTTTGGCAGGTTGCTCCAGTAGATGAGCGGCTTGTTGGGATCGGAATCGATCATCGCGACGCGCCGGCCGCGCTCGACCAGCCCCAGGGCGAGCAGCAGAGCCGCCGTGGTCTTTCCGGCGCCCCCCTTGGGGCTGATGAAGGCGATGACAGGCAAGCGCTGGATTTTCCCCGCCCCAGCCTGCCCGTTCGCGCCCGATTGGGCAATCCTTGGTTAACAGAGGCTTAAGCGAGGGCGAGCCTCGAGGGCGGCGGCGGCCGCCGCATTTCTCCTGCCCGGCCGGGCCGAGATGCGCTAGCGTCAGCGGTGGCGCCGGTTTTTCCGGGCCGGTCGAGGAAGGCCGCAGTTGGGCTTCAAGCGCGTCATCGCTGCGTCCGTCCTGCTCGCCGTGCTGGTGGCGGGCCTCAGCTTCTTTCTGGTCTTCACGCACCTGACTTCGCTGGCGAGCGCCCGCCAATGGGTGGCGCACTCGCACCTGGTGAAGGAGGCCACCCAGGATCTCTACGCCTCCATGCAGGCCGCCGAGTCCGGCGAGCGCGGCTATGTGATCACCAGGGACCCGGCCTACCTCGATCCCTATCTGCGCGCGGTCGGCGCCATGGGGCCCGAGGAGGCGCGCCTCGGCGAACTCGTCGTCGACAACGCCGGCCAGGTCGCCCGCGCCCAGGCCCTGGCGCGAAGCGTCAATGAGCGCATGATGCTGGTCGGCCGCATCGTCGCCGCCGGCCGGGCCGGCGACTTCGCCGGCGCGCGCGCCCAGGTGGCCTCCGGGCGCGGGCGGACGGGCATGCACGACATTCGCAGCCTGGTCAGGCGGATTCGCCAGGTCGAGGACGGCCTGCTGGCCGAGCGAACCGTCCAGGCGGACCAGCAGGAGAGCCTCACCCTCGACGCCGGGCTGGCGCTCAGCCTCGTCGCCCTCGCCGGGCTGATCGCCGGCGTCTGGCTGCTGGCCAGAGCCAATCGGCGGCTGGAGGCGGCGATGCATGAGGCGCGCGCCTCCAATGCCGCCCGCGAGGCCACCGACGCCCTGACGCGCGCCCTCTTCGACAACGTCACCGACTATCTCTTCGTGATCAACATCGAGGACGACGAGCGCTACATCCTCGCCGACCTCAACCCGGCCTTTGCGCGGGCCATGGGCGTGAAGGCCGAGCAGGTGCGCGGACGCGCCATCGACGCGCTCCTGCCCGGACAGGCGAGCCAGGGGCTGATCGCGCACTACCGTCGCGTGCGCGCCGCCGGAACCGCGGTGACCACGCGCGACGAGATTCCCGGCCTGCCGGACGGCCCGCGCACCTGGGAATCGATCCTCGCGCCGGTGAAGAACCCCCGGGGAGCGACCGACCGCATCATCGGCGCGGTGCGCGACATCACCGAGCGCCTGCGCGCCGACGAACGCCTGCGCGACTCGCAGCGGATGGAAGCCATCGGCCAGCTCACCGGCGGTGTCGCCCACGACTTCAACAACCTGCTGCAGGTGATCCGCGGCAATCTCGAGCTCCTGGAAAGCGCCGTGGCCGGCGACGACCGCGCCGCCCAGCGCCTGAAGAGCGCCATCCACGGCGCCGATCGGGCCGCCCAGCTCACCCGCCAGCTGCTCGCCTTCGCCCGGCGCACGCCGCTCGCGCCGCAGGTGGTCAACCTGTCGCGTCTGGTGGGCGAGATGGCCGACCTGCTGCGCCGCACCCTCGGCGAGGCCATCGAGGTGGAGACCGTGGTGGGCGGCGGCCTCTGGAACACCATCGCCGACCCGGCCCAGGTGGAGAGCGCCCTGCTCAACCTCGCCCTCAACGCCCGCTACGCCATGCCCGAGGGCGGGCGGCTGACCGTCGAGATCACCAATGCGTCGCTGGACGAGTCCTACGCCCGCGCCGCGAGCGAGGTGACGGCGGGCCAATACGTGATGCTGGCGGTCTCCGACACCGGCCAGGGCATGGACGAGGCGACCAAGGCGCGGGTGTTCGAGCCCTTCTTCACCACCAAGCCCGACGGCAAGGGCACGGGCCTCGGCCTTTCGATGGTGTACGGCTTCGTCAAGCAGTCGAACGGCCACATCCAGATCTATTCCGAGCCCGGGCACGGCACGACCGTGAAGATCTACCTGCCGCGATCGCGCGAAGCGACGTCGCGGCCGCCGCCGCCGCCCGACGAGGCCGCCCTGGGCGCGAGCCGCACCGTGCTCGTAGTGGAGGACGAGCCGGAGGTGCGCGCCGCCACCGTCGCCATGCTCGGCGACCTCGGCTATCGCTGCCTCGAAGCCGCCGACGCGCAGAGCGCGCTCGCCATCATCGAAGCCGGCGCCGAGGTCGACCTCGTCTTCACCGACGTGGTCCTGCCCGGGCCGTTGCGCACCCGCGACTTCGCCCAGCGCCTGGCCGAGGCCCGTCCGGACCTGCCGGTGCTCTTCACCTCGGGCTACACCGACAACGCCATCGTCCACCACGGCCGTCTCGACGAAGGCGTCAACCTGATCTCCAAGCCCTACGCCAGGGCCGAACTGGCGCGCCGGCTGGCCCAGCTCCTGGCCCAGCGGCGAGCCGCCGGCGCGGTGAGCAGCGCCCAGACCCGCTAAAGGCGCAGGCCCGTCCCCGCCGGCAGGGTCGCGTCGCCGCCGTTCAGCGCCCGCTGCATCCAGACGACGTCGACCCACCGGCCGTGCTTGAAGCCGAGGGCGTGGCCGGCGCCGGTCTCGACGAAGCCCAGGGAGCGGTGCAGCCCGATCGAGCCGGCGTTGCCGCGATCGCCGATGACGGCGATCATCTGGCGCAGGCCAAGCCCCTCGCAGGCGGCGATGACCTCAGCGACCAGCGCCTTGCCCACGCCGCGGCCGAGGCGCTCGGGGTGGACGTAGACGCTGTCCTCGACGGTGAAGCGGTAGGCGGCCCTGGGTCGGAACGGCGCGGCGTAGGCGAAGCCGGCCGCGGCGCCGGCGTTCTCGGCCACGAGATAGGGCAGGCCGTGAGTCAGCACCGCGGCGATGCGCGCCGCGATCTCGGCCGCCGCGGGCGGCGTCTCCTCGAAGGTGCCGAGGCCCTCGAGCACGTGATGGCCATAGATCGCCGCCACCGCGGCCGCGTCCCCGGTCGTCGCCGGCCGGATGATCACGCCCGCCCCTCCCCTTCGATCGCCCAGATGGCGAAGGCGTAGTCGAGGGCGATCTCCTTCAGGAAGTCGAACCGGCCGGAGGCGCCGCCGTGACCCGCCTCCATGTTGATCTTGAGCAGCATCGGAGCGCCGCTGGTCGAGTTCTCCCGCAGGCGCGCGATCCATTTCTGCGGCTCCCACCAGGTGACGCGCGGATCGGAAAGCCCGCCGGTGGCGAGGATCGGCGGATAGGCCCGGGCCGCGACGTTGTCGTAGGGGCTGTAGCTGGCGATGCAGTCGTAGGCCGCGGGATCGGTCAGCGGGTCGCCCCACTCCGGCCACTCGGGCGGCGTCAGCGGCAGGCTCGCATCGCTCATGGTGTTCAGCACGTCGACGAAGGGAACCGCGGCGATCACGGCGCCCCAGAGATCGGGCCGCAGATTGGCGACGGCGCCCACCAGCATCCCGCCCGCCGAACCGCCATAGGCGGCGATCCGCCCGGCCCGGCCATAGCCCTCGTCCACGAGGCGCTCGGCGCAGGCGATGAAGTCGGTGAAGCTGTTCGTCTTGTTGGCCTTGCGCCCGTCGAGGAACCAGCCCCAGCCCTTGTCGGAACCGCCGCGGACGTGCGCCATGGCCCAGATCCAGCCGCGGTCGACGAGGCTGAGACTGCGGATCGAAAAGGCCGGCTCCAGCGCCATTCCGTAGGCGCCGTAGCCATAGACGAGCAGCGGCGCCGAGCCGTCGAGGGGCGTTCCCTTGGCCATCAGCACGGTGACCGGGACCTCGGCGCCGTCCGGGGCGCGGGCGAAGAGGCGGCGGGTCTGGTAGCGCGCCGGATCGTGGCCGGAGGGAATCTCCTGGGTCTTGCGCAAGGTGCGGGCGCGGCTCGCCATGTCGTAATCGAACCACTGCCGCGGCGTCGTCGGAGACTGGTAGACGAAGCGCGTCAGCGCGGTCGCGTACTCGTAGCCGGGCTCGAGGGAAAGGGCGTAGGCGGGCTCGTCGAAGCCGACGACATGCTCGGCGCCGTCGGCCTGCAGCACCACCAGCCGATCGCAGGCGTTCTCCCGCTCCAGCCGCACCAGGTGGTTCTCGTAGGCGAGGACCTGGGCGATCAGGCGGCCCGGGCGCCAGGCGATCCACTCGCGCCATGCCTGCGCCGCCGGGATGCTGGCGTCGCAGCGCATCAGCTTGAAATCGATCGCGCCGCCGGCGTTGGTGCGCACCAGCCAGCGGCCCTGCCAGCGTTCGAGGCCGTAGCGCACGCCCTCGCGGCGCGGCTCGGCGAGCCGGGGCGCTTGGGTGGGATCGTCGGCGCCGATCAGGCGCACCTCGCTGGTCTCCTGGTTCTGCGAGACGATCAGCACGTGGCTGCGATCGGCCGTGCACGAGACCCCCAGGAACATGCCCGGATCCGGCTCTTCGTAGACCAGCACGTCCTCGCCGCCCTGCGCCGGGCGGCGCAAGACCTTGGCCGGGCGGGCGTTCTCGTCGCGCCAGACCCAGAACAACCAGGCCGAATCCGGCGAGAAGGCGAAGTCGCCGAAAGCGCTCTCGATCGCGCCCGGCAGGATGTCGCCGCTCGCCAGGTCGCGGACGAGGATACGGTAGTATTCCGAGCCCTGGACGTCCTCGGCCCAGGCATAGAGCCCGTGATCGGGAGCGTGCTCGGCCGCGCCGACGTGGTAATAGGCGGTTTCCTTCGACCTCGCCGCCTCGTCCAGGAGCAATTCCTCGCCGTCCTCCGCGCCGCGCCGCCGGCGCAGGTGGCGCGGGTGCTGGGCCCCCGGCTCATAGCGGGTGAAATACTCGAACGGTCCGTCCGCAGACGGAACCGAGGCGTCGTCCGCCTTGATGCGGCCCTTCATCTCCTCGAAGAGCGCCGCCTGCAGCGGCTCGGTCCCGCCCAGCACCGCCGCCAGATAGGCGTTCTCGGCCTCCAGATGGCCGCGGATTTCGGGGGCGACCTTGGCCGGATCGCGCAGCACCCCCTGCCAGCCCTCGTCCTTCATCCAGGCATAGTCGTCGACGCGCACGCGGCCGAGCTGCTCGATGCGTCTGGGCCGCCTGGGCGGGCGCGGCGGGAGGGGAGCGTTGGCCATGGCGCCGCTCATGGCGCCGGCGGCGGCGGCCGGCAAGGCGCCTATCTGGCGCTCACCCGCCAGACGGCGCCGCCCACGTCGTCGGCCACCAGCAAGGCCCCCGAGGCGTCCACCGCGACGCCCACCGGGCGCCCCATCGCCTCGCCCTTGCGGTTCAGGAAGCCGCCGAGCACGGCCTGCGGCTTGCCGGCGGGGCGGCCGTTCGCGAACGCGACGAAGACCACCTCGTAGCCGCTGAGGACGGAGCGGTTCCACGAGCCGTGCTCGCCGACGAACGCTCCATCGCCGAAGCGGGCCCCGAGGGCGGCGCCGTGGGCGAACGCCAGGCCGAGCGGCGCGACGTGGGCGCCCAGCGCATAGTCGGGCGTCACCGCGGCAGCGACCAGATCGGGCCGCTGCGGCTTCACCCGCGGATCGACGTGCCGGCCCCAGTAGCTGTAGGGCCAGCCGTAGAAGGCGCCGCGGCGCACGTCGGTCAGATAGTCCGGCGGCAGGTGATCGCCGAGTTCGTCGCGCTCGTTGACCGCCGCCCAGAGCGCCCCCGTCGCCGGGTCGACGGCAAGGCCGACGGCGTTCCTGAGGCCGGTGGCGAAGGGCTGGATGCGTCCGCCGGCGAGATCGATCTCGACGACGCGCGCCCGTCCCTTCTCGGCGGCCATGCCGTTCTCGCCGATGTTGCTGTTGGAGCCGATGCTGACGAAGAGCGCGCCGCCGCCGCGCGCCACCGCGATGGTCTTGGTCCAGTGGTGGTCGATCGGTCCGGCCGGCAGATCGGCCACCTTCACGGCGGGCGCGGTGATCCGGGTCTCGCCGGTCACGTAGGGGAAACGCAGCAGCGCGTCGGTGTCGGCGACGTAGAGCTGGTCGCCGACCAGGGCCATGCCGAACGGCGAGTTCAGGCCCTGAAGGAAGACGCTGCGGCTCTGCGCCGTCCCGTCCGGCCCGCGCCCACGCAACAGAATGATCCGGTTGGGGCTCGGAACGTCCGCGCCCACCATTCCCATCACCAGCTTCTCGGCAATGGCGCGCAGCCCCGTCGGCGGCGGATGTGCGGGGCCATTGGTCTCGGCGACCAGCACGTCGCCGTCGGGCAGCACCAGCAGCGAACGCGGATGGACGAGGCCCCGCGCCAGGGCCTCGACGCGCAGCCCCGGCGCCGCCAGCGGCGTCCGCCCGGCCGGCCAGCCGACCGGCCTGGCGATCTTCACCGTCGGGATCAGCCGGTGATGCGGCGCGGCGAGCGCCGGCGTCGGGCCGACGGCGGCGCCCGCAGGCTGCGAACTGCGGCCGCAACCGGCGAGCGCCAGGCTCGCGAGGGCCGCTGCAAGACAGGTGCGGGCGCGCATGTGCGGGTCGCGGCCGATCAGACCAGCACCGGCGCGACGGTCGGAGCAACGGCAGCCGCCGGCGTGCGTGCGCCGAGACGCTCGATCAGATGGTCGCCGACGCGCAGGGCGTTGGCGACGCAGGTGAGGGTGGGGTTCACGGCCCCGGCGGAGACGAAGAAGCTGGTGTCGGTGACGTAGAGATTGTCGAGTTCATGGGCCTTGCACCAGGGATCGAGCACGGAGGAGCGCGGATCGGCGCCGAACCTGGTCGTGCCGCACTGATGGGCGGTGCCATAGAGCGGCAGCAGCGAATCCAGCTGGAAGTGGTGCTGCGAAATCGGATGGGCCTTGTCGACGAAGCCGTCGAGCGACCGCCTCAGCGCGCCCACCAGCCGCTCGTGGCCCTCGAGGTTGTTGTGCTGATAGTCGAGCTGGATGCGCCCGTCGCGGGTCAGGCGCACGCGATTGTCCGGGAACGGCAGATCCTCGGAGATCACCAGCATCGAGAGCAGCCGACGGGCCAGAGCGTCGGCGAGGAACTCCGGCGCCAGCGCCGGCGGCAGCCAGTCGGAGATCTCGCCCTCCAGGGTCTGGCCGGACATGTATTCGAGGAGCTGGATGTGCCCCATCGGCAGATCGAAGCCGCCGCGCGGGTCGTTCCAGTAGAAGTCGTTGACCGCGAGCGTCTTGGGAAAGGTGACGTCGACGTGGGCCGCGGTCATCGAGACCATCGCCGTCAAGGTGTGAAACATGTAGTTGCGCCCCACCTGGTCGGAGCCGTTGGCGAGGCCACCCGGGTGGGCAGGGCCGGCCGAGGCCAGCAGCAGGGCGGCGGTATTGGCCGCGCCGGCGGCCAGGACGACGATGTCGCCGCTCCAGCGCTCCTCGCCCGCCTCGGTGCTGCAGACGATCCCGGTGACGCTGCGCCCGGCGGGATCGGTCTCCAGACGCACCACCTTGCGCCCGGTGAGCAGGGTGACGTTGGGAAGATCGAGCAGCGGCTCGATCGCCACCGTGCGCGCGTCGGCCTTGGCCTTCACCAGGCACGGATAGCCGCCGCAGGTCTTGCAGCGGATGCAGGGCGAGGTGACCGGACGATCCTGGTCGAGGCGAACCCCGAGCGGCAGCGAGAACGGCCGCCACCCCTGGGCCTGCCAATGGCTCTTCAGCAGCGCGATGCCGGGATCGTGGTCGATCGGGGGCAGGGCGTAGGGCGGCTCGTCGCCCGCTTCGGTGGGATCCTCGCCGCGGGCCCCATGGACGCTCCAGAGCCGTTCGGCCTCGTCGTAATAGGGCGAAAGATCGGCGAGGCGGATCGGCCAGGCCGGAGAGACGCCGCCGGCGTGGCGCATCTCTTCGAAGTCGCCGCGCCGCAGCCGCAGCAGCGCCGCGCCGTAGAAGCTGGTGTTGCCGCCGACCCAATAGTGGGTGTTGGGCGTGAAGGGATGGCCATGGCTGTCCAGCCAGCGCTCCTGAGTGCGGTAGCGGTGCTGGATGAACACCGCCTTCGGGCTCCAGTTCTCGGCCTCGCGCGGCAGGTGCTGGCCGCGCTCGAGGATCAGGATTTTCTTGCCCGTCGGGGCCAGACGCTGGGCGATGGTCCCGCCGCCCGCGCCCGAGCCGATCACCACCACGTCGAAATGCGCGCTCATCGCCCCCTACCCCTGTTTGCCGCGACGGGTCGACCGGACTAGCTGGCCGCCTCGATGAGTTCGATGTCCTTGCGCAGCAGTTCGTTCACCAGTTGATCCAGCGTGGCTCCCCTGGCGCTGGCCCGCTCGAGCAGAAATCGCAGCACATCGGCCTCCAGCCGCACCGGAGGAACGAGAACGGCGCCAGCCCGGAAGAACTTGCCGCGTTCGGCGCCGCTGAAGTCATACTCCTTCTTCACGTCGAACGTCCTTCTTCGTAATGCCGGGCCTCACGACGAGTCGGCCGCCTCGCGGAGATGACCCGAACGATCATAGCATCTTCCCCGAGTTCGGCATGGGTGTGAACGACGAGCACGGGCCGCCCCGACACCGCCATCCCCAGGGTGACCCAGCGTTCTTCATCCTCACGATCGTCGTCGAGGCGCGACAGGGCGAGCGGATCGAGAAAAACGCTCATGGCGTCTTCGAAGCTCACGCCGTGCTTCAGTCGGTTCGCGGCGGCCTTCGCGGGATCCCAATCGAATTCGATCCGCATCCTGGCTCAAGCCTCCAGGTGATACTTCGCCGAGCCGGCGGCGATGATGCGGCGCACCAGGGGCTCGGGCAAGGCGCGCATCAGCGTTGCGGCGGCCTTGTTGTGCCAGCCCGGCACGACGACGACGCGACCGCGCTCGTTGGCGCGGATCGCCGCCTCTGCCACCTCGCCGGCGCTCTGCCACATGAGCCGCGGCTCGCGCTCGATGATCTGGGCGATGCCGGCCGCTTCGGCGAATTCGGTTCTGGTGAACCCGGGGCATACCGCCGTCACTCTGATCCCGCGGCCACGATATTCGGCGTCCAGCGCCTGGCTGAACTTCACCATCAGGCTCTTCACCCCCGGATAGAGCGAGTTGCCGGCGACGCCCGGCGAAAACGCCGCCAGCGAGGCCACGTTGACGATCGCGCCGCCGCCGCGCCGGAGCATGCCGGGAATGACGGCGTGGGCGAGACCGCAGGGGGTCACCGCCATGGTCATCAGGAAGTCGCGCTGGCGCGCCCACGGCGCGCCTGCGAAGCTCTGGGCGATGCCGAAGCCGGCGTTGTTGACCAGCACATCGACGCAACGCCCCTCCTGCTCGACGGCGCGCATCACCTCTGCGTGAGCCTCCCAACCGGAGAGGTCGACGGGAATGACCAGCGAGCGGGCGCCATGGTCCCGCTCCAGTTCGGCCGCCAGCGCCTCGAGCCGGTCCACGCGCCGCGCCACCAGCGCCAGATCGCAGCCGCGCGCCGCGTAGGCCCTGGCGAAGGCGGCGCCCAGTCCGGCCGAAGCGCCGGTGACCAGCGCCAGCTTGCTTTGCGCCCTAGCCACGGCCGCCCCGCCGGGCGCGCTTGCCGCGGTCGTCCCTCTGGCCAGCGCGGGCGGCTGCGGCATGAGCGCAGCTTGTGCGGCGTAAACGGTTTGGTCAAATGCCGGTCGCATCTTCGGTGCGAGTCTGTAGCGTTTCACGAAAGTGGGGGCGTTGGTGGTCGTGAACCTGTCCGTCCAGCTCATCCAGGCCACCGTCCAGGTGGAGCAGCCGCTAGGTGACGGCATGCGCACGGTGGGCACGGGATTCCTGATCTCCGACCCGACCCCGGACGGGCGTCCGCGCACCGTGCTCGTCACCGCCAACCACCTGTTCGCCAAGATGCCCGGCCCGATCGCCACGATCGGATTCCGCGTCGAAAACGCCGATGGCTCGTGGCGCTACGATCCCGAGCCGCTGCGCATTCGCGACGGCGCCAGGGAGCTCTGGACCCACCATCCCGACCGCGACGTGGCGGCGATCGCGATCCAGGCGCCGCCGCAGTTCGCCAGGGCGGCGCTGCCCGAGAACTGGCTGGCCACCGACACCACCTTCGCCAAATATTCCGTCGGGCCGGGCGACGAGATGCTGGCCCTGGGCTTTCCCGAGGGGCTCTCGGCCAACACCGCGGGATTTCCGATCCTGAGGTCCGGGCGCGTCGCCTCGTTCCCGCTGGAGCCATCGACGGCGTTTCCGACCTTCCTGCTGGATTTCGCCGTGTTCCCGGGCAATTCCGGCGGCCCGGTCTACATGGCCGGCGCTGCGGGAAGCGGCGACGGCCAGTTCATCGCCGGCATGCTGACCCAGCAGGTGGAGCTGGACAGCAAGAACCTTTCGATCGGCATCGTCACCGACGCCAAGTTCATCCGCCAGACGCTGGCGCTGCTCGACCACCCGCGGGCATTGCCGCCCCCGAGCCGCACGGCCCAGCAGACCACAGTCATCCCCGGCCTGATGACCGCCGAGGACGCCGCCTACAGCCGCTGACGCCATTCGGCCGCGCCGGCGCAAGCCTGACCCAGGTTTAATTCCAGCCCGTCTTGCACGATGCGTGACGCGGGTGTCACCTTCGCGGCAGCCGAGACCGGAGAGACGCTCATGGCCGACGACGCCATCTTCGATGCTGCGCGCGCGCAGGCCTATTCGACGCCGCTCGATCAGATCGACGTCAGCGTGGAGGAGCGCTTCCAGACCAACACCATCTGGCCATTCTTCGAGCGGCTGCGACGCGAGGACCCGGTCCACTTCACCGCCGAGAGCGCCTTTGGCCCCTACTGGTCGGTGACGCGCTACGACGACATCATGACGGTGGAGACCAACCACGGCGTCTTTTCGTCAGAGGGCTCGATCTCGATCCAGGACCAGCAGGACGATTTCGTCATGCCGATGTTCATCGCCATGGACCCGCCCAAGCACGATTCTCAGCGCAAGGTGATCGCGCCGATCGTCTCCTCGGAGAACCTGGCGCGGATGGCGCCGCTGATCCGCGCGCGCGCCGGCAGCATCCTCGACGAACTGCCGCTCGGCGAGCCGTTCGACTGGGTGGACCGCGTCTCCATCGAACTCACCACCCAGATGCTGGCCACCCTGTTCGACTTCCCGTGGGAGGAGCGCCGCAAGCTGACCTACTGGTCCGACCTCGCCACCACCGACATGAGCGACGTCATGACCATGGAGGAGGCCAGGGCCGAGCTGATGGCCTGCGCCGCCTATTTCAAGAACCTCTGGGACGTCCGCGCCGAGGCTCCGCCGGCCAACGACCTGATCTCGCTGCTGGCGCACGGCGAATCCACCCGCGAGATGCCGCTGATGGAGTTCCTCGGCAATATCCTGCTGCTGATCGTCGGCGGCAACGACACCACGCGCAATTCGATCACCGGCGGCCTCTACGCCCTGGTCCACAACCCCGATCAGCTGGCCAAGGTCCGCGCCGACCCGGCCCTGGTGGAGAGCATGGTCCCGGAGATCATCCGCTGGCAGACGCCGGTGGCGCACATGCGCCGCACCGCGAAGGTGGACTTCGAACTCGGCGGCAAGACCATCAAGGCCGGAGAAAAGGTGGTGATGTGGTACGTCTCCGGCAATCGGGACGAGAGCGCCATCGAGCGGCCCGACGCCTTCGTGGTCGACCGGGCGCGGCCGCGGCAGCATGTCGCCTTCGGCTTCGGCATCCACCGCTGCGTCGGCATGCGCCTGGCGGAGATGCAGCTTCGCATCGTCTGGGAGGAGATCCTGAAGCGGTTCCCGACGATCGAAATCGTCGAGGAGCCGGTGCGGCTGAAGTCCTGCTTCCTGCGCGGCTACCGCAGCATGCAGGTGAGGATTCCAGCCAGGGCGTAGCGCCGCTACACGATCCGCGAGCCCTGCTTGCCCCAGTAGGCGTCGCGGATCAGGCGCTTGTAGAGCTTGCCGGTCTGATGGCGCGGCAGTTCCTGCATGAAGTCGATCCTGCGCGGCGCCTTGACGTGGCTGAGGTTGGAGCGGGCGAAGGCGGAAAGCTCGGCGGCGAGGTCATCGCCGGCCTGCGCCCACTCCGCGGGCTGGATCACCGCCACCACCTCTTCGCCCATCTCCTCGTGCGGAGCGCCCACCACGGCGACGTCGGCGACCTTCGGGTGGGTGATCAGCAGGTTCTCGATCTCCTGCGGGTAGATGTTGACGCCGCCGGAGATGATCATGAAGCTCTTTCGGTCGGTGAGGTAGAGATAACCCTCCTCGTCCACCCAGCCGACATCGCCCAGGGTGGTCCAGCCGTGCTTGTTGCGACTCTCGGCGGTCTTGGTCGGATCGTTGTGGTATTCGAACTGACCGCCTCCCGAGAAGTAGACCGTGCCCTCGCTCCTGGGCGGCAGCGGGTCGCCCGCCTCGTCGCAGATCCTGACCTCGGCCATCATCGAGCGCCCCACCGAGCCTTTGTGGGCCAGCCACTCGTGCGAGTTGATCGCGGTGAAGCCGTTGCCTTCGGTGCCGGCGTAATATTCGCTGATGATCGGGCCCCACCAGTCGATCATCTGCTGCTTGATCGGGATGGGGCACGGCGCGGCGGCGTGGAACACCTGGGTGAGCGAGGAGACGTCGTACTTCGCCCGCACCTCGGGCGGCAGCTTCAGCATGCGCACGAAATGGGTAGGCACCCACTGGGCGGTGGTCACCCGATGGTTCTGGATGGCGGCGAGCGCGGCCTCCGGCTCGAACCGCTCCATCAGGATCACCGTGCCGCCGAGCGCCTGCATGGCCATGGACCAGCCCAGCGGCGCGGCGTGATAGAGCGGAGCAGGCGAAAGATAGATCGAATCCGGCGTCCAGCCGTAGAGCGCCTGGCCCATGACCGCGAGGCCGTTGGGCGCATCGATGGGCGCCGCCGCCGCGACGCCGGCGCGCCGCACCCCTTTGGGCCGGCCGGTGGTGCCGGACGAATAGAGCATCGCCCCCCCGGCCGACTCGTCGGCGATCGGCGTCGCGGGGAAGCGCGCCCGGGCCGCCTCGAAACTCTCGTAGGGCGCCTGCGCGCCATCGACCATGAGCAGCTTCACCCCTTCGACGAGCGGGGCGACCTGCAGCGCCACCTCGGCGACGCCCTGGCCGACGATCAGCGCCTTGGCGCCGCAATCCTTGACGATGTACTCGACCTCGCCGGCGGTCAGCTTCGACGAGATCGCCGTGAACCTCAGCCCCGAGCGCTGCGCGGCCCAGAGCACTTCGTAATAGCGCGGGCTGTTGTCGATGAAGATGGCGATGGCGTCGCCGGCCTGGACGCCGAGCGAGCGGAACAGGTGCGCGCCCTGGTTGGAGCGGGCGTCGAGTTCGCCGAACGTGACGGTCTCGCCCGTGCCGGCCATGACATAGGCGGGCTTGTGCGGGTTGGTCCTGGCGTGGATCGAGGGGTGCATGGGCGAGCCTTGGAATCCTTGGATTTCTAGATGACAGGCGCCCGTGCGGCGCGGCGCCGCCGCACCTCAGCGACCGTGCCGCGCCTTGGCGCGATCATGCCGCCAGCGCGCTGGCGGGCGCCTTGCCGAGGATGAGGTCCGCCGCCTTTTCGGCGATCATGATGGTGGGCGCGTTGGTGTTGCCCGAGACGAGGCGCGGCATCACCGAGGCGTCGACGACGCGCAGGCCCTCGACGCCGCGGACGCGCAACTGCGGGTCGACGACGGCGGCCGGCCCGTGGCCCATCTGGCAGGTGCCCACCGGATGGTAGATGGTGGTGCCCGCCATCCGCGCAAACTCCAGCAGCGCCGCGTCGGTGGCCACCTCCGGCCCCGGGAGCATCTCATGGTCGATCCAGGTCGCGAGCGCCGGCTGGCTGGCGATCCGGCGACCCCATTTGAGCCCCGCGACGGCGACCTGCTGGTCGATGGAGTCGGCGAGGTAATTGGGCGTGATCGCCGGATATGCAGTCGCATCGGATGATCTGATGCGGACGGAGCCGCGGCTCTCGGGCCGCACCTGGCAAGGGGCGATGGTCAGGCCCGGCGCGCGCTCCAGCTCCATCACCTGCTCCTCCAGGAGCTTCCTGGTGTCCATGGTGGCGGGCAGGATGTGGAACTGGATGTCGGGCCCGGAAAGCTCCGGCCGCGACTTGCAGAAGACCGCGATGTGCGCGGCCGAGAGCGTCAAGAGGCCGCGCCGCTGGAAGACGTACTTCAGCGTCTCGCCCAGGAACCGGGTCCCGCGGGTCAGCTCGTTGACCGAGACGGTTCCGGCCTTCAGCCGATAGGTGGTGGCGATGACGTAGTGGTCCTGCAGGTTCTCGCCGACGCCCGGAAGGTCGGCCTCGACCGCGATGCCGTGCTCGGCCAGCAGCGCCGCCGGACCGACGCCCGAGAGCTGCAGCAGCTGCGGCGAGTTGACCGCCCCGCCCGCCAGGATCACCTCGGCCAGCGCCCTCGCGGTCCTGATCTCGCCGCCCTGGCGATACTCCACCCCCACGGCGCGGCCGCCCTCGATGAGCACGCGCATCGCCAGCGCCCTGGTCTCGACCCGCAGATTCTGCCGCAGCATCACCGGATGCAGATAGGCCACGGCCGCCGAGCAGCGCTGGCCGTTCTTCACCGTCAGCTGATAGTAGGCCGCGCCTTCCTGCTCGGCCCCGTTCACGTCGTCGCTGCGCGGGATGCCCGCCCGGGCGCAGGCCTCGAGGACGGCGTCGGAGACCGCGTGCTTCTGGGTGACGTCCGAGACGTTCAGGGGGCCGCCGGTAGCGTGCCACTCGCCGCAGTCGACGCGCTCCTGGTGCTCGGCGCGCAGGAAGTAGGGCCGAACGTCGTCCCAGCCCCAGCCTTCGCAGCCGAGCTGGCGCCAGCCGTCGTAGTCGGCGTGCTGGCCCCTGACGTAGAGCAGCCCGTTGATCGAGGACGAGCCGCCCAGCACCTTGCCGCGCGGCCATACGTGGGTGCGCCCGCCGGTGCCGGGGTCGGGCTCGGTGGGATAGAGCCAGTTGACCTTCGGGTCCTTCAGCGTGCGCGAATAGCCCACCGGCACGTGGATCATCAGATTGGACATGAATTGGGACAGGTTCTTCGTCGGCCGGTCGTCGCCGCCGGCTTCGAGCATCAGCACGCGGGTCGCGCCATCGGCGGTCAACCGGTTGGCGAGCACGCAGCCGGCCGAGCCTGCGCCGACGACGATGTAGTCGGCGGTGATCGGTTCGCTCATGCGCGCCTCCTGGAGTTAACGGCGATCATGAATGTTATCGCGCGCCCGACCTCGCGCCCGCAAGGGCAGTTGGGCATAATCCAGCTGGTCGGGCCCGGACGTCTTCTACAGCTACGATCTCCTGGGCCGCCTGGTCTCGGCCAACTTCACCAGCCCCACGGGACCTGGGGTCAGCTACGCCTACTAAGCGCTGGGCCGGACCACGCGCCGGACCTCGCGCGCCCTGACGCTTTCCTCCCGCTGCGACCTCGCCAACGACCGGTGTTCCCGCAGAAGGGGTGGCGGAGAACGGCTCGCTTGGGCCGGTCGCAGGCGGGGGAAGGCCTTGTATGGGGAATTCTCTGTCAAGCCCCTGCAAGCAAGCATTCTGAAGTCCGAGAAGTGGGGCAAGCAGGCGGTCGGCCGGACGCGGCCTGGGCCGACAGGTGTCGATAGCCGAAAGGCTGCCGATGTGACTAAGATGCCCGTCAGCCGTCTGTCCGGGCAGTGAGGTCTTTGTGGGAGTTCAATAGCTTGTCTGCGCAGGAAGCGGCCTCCCTAGTCTGGCGACCGGAACATTTGCGGCTAGCGGTCGACGCCGCCAACGTCGCGCTCTGGTCGTGGCAGGTCGACACGAACCGCTTCACAATGGACGAGCGCGCCTTCGGCCTGTGGGGCCTGCCCTGGTCGGAAGGGGTCATCTTCGAGGAGTTATCCGCCCACATCCACCCGGCCGACCGTGATCGAGTGCGCGCGGCCTTTACGGCGACCCGCTCCGTCGCCGGACCTTACGAGATCGACTTTCGCATCCTGCTGGGCGGGGAGGTGCGCTGGATCTCGGCTCGCGGAAAAGGGGCCGATGAAGGCATCATTGATCGGGTGATGTTCGGCATCTTCCTGGACGTGACCGGACGCAAGCAGGCCGAGGAAGGCCACGAGCTACTGGCCGGCGAGATGAGCCATCGGGTCAAGAACCTGCTGGCGATCGCCACGGGTTTGACGCACATCACCTCGCGATCGACGACATCGGCGGCCGACATGGCCCAGGTCCTGACCGAACGCCTCACGGCCTTGGGGCGGGCCCACGACCTGGTTCGCCCGTTGCCGGGTCATGAGGGCAAGGCGGCGCTACTGGGCGACCTGTTCTCGGTCCTGCTCGCGCCCTATGACGATTCCGGCGCATTCGCTGGCCGCATCCGGATCGCGGTGCCGAGGATGGGGGTCGGAGAGCGGACCGCCACCACCCTGGCGCTGGTCATTCACGAGATGGCGACCAATTCGGTGAAGCACGGCGCCCTCTCGGCCGAATGCGGGGTCCTCGACATCTCCAGCACCACGGATGACGACAATTTGCTCGTCGTCTGGGCCGAAACCGGAGGTCCTCCGATTTCAGGCAGCCCGGACATGCATGGGTTCGGGAGCAAGCTGATCTCGCGCAGCATCGCGCACGATCTGGACGGCGCGCTGTCCTACGACTGGCAAGAAAGCGGCCTCGTCGCGACCTTGCGGATGCGGAAGGATAGGCTGGCGGCCTAGCACGGGAAGTCCGCAATGGGTCGGACTCTGCCGTTGGTTTCGAGGCGAAAAGCCGACGTCACAGGCCGACGGTAACGATCGCCGCTCGCGACCGGGGCCTCTGCAATAGACAGTCTTCAAATCTCGATCCGAGGGGAGCTCGCTGTCGGGCGCGATAGTCGCACCGCAACCTTGTATTCGGTTGGCCCATGGGATTACGGTAACACTGTACGAAATACACCCGCCCGCCACGTCCGATCGGGGTTGGCGGCCGGATCGCTAGCGCAGTCCTAGCGGGGCCGCGCGCGGGCTTACTATGGTCCTGCGCCCGGGGCGGCCGCGCGGGTGTCGCGCGGCGCCGGGCGGGGACCTTTGCGCCATGAGCATGATCGAGACGCCGGCCGCCGCAGCGCCGCGGGGCGCGAACGGACGCTTCGGAGCCGGCAACCCGGGAAGGCCGCCCGGAACGGCCTCGAGCCGTCAGGCGCGGCGGTTTTCCCAGGCGCTGCTCGACCACTTCGAAGCCCACCAGGACGAGGCGCCCGAGAAGCTCTACCGGTTCTACTTCCCCGACTACGTGCGGCTGCTCTCGCGCCTGCTGCCCAAGGCGCCCGCCGGCGAGACGCCGGAGGCCCAGGGCGCGGCCTGGGAAGAGGCCGGCGAACCGGCCGCCGAGGCGCCCGCCGCCACCGATAGAACGGTGGAAATAGCGGCGTCGAAAGCGTCGCGCCCGGGCGGTCCGCCGGACCTCGCCACCGATAGAACGGTGGAAAATACGGCCGCGGCCGAGACGGACGACGATGGCGCGCCGGCGCCCGACGTCACCGATACAACGGTGGAATCTACGGCGTCGGAAGCGCCGCGCCCGGGCGGTCCGCCGGACCTCGCCACCGATACAACGGTGGAAATAGCGGCCACGCCGGCCGCAACGCCGCCGCCGACCGCCTGGAAGTCTTCGGCGCACGGGCCGGGGCAATACTGGTGATGCGGCGGCAGGGCGTCGGCCATGGACGGTGCGGGTCGAAGCACGCGTGCGGAGACTGCGAGGGCGTTGCGCCGGCGCAAGCGGGTCAGCCGGGAAGGCCGACCGTGCGAATACGGTCGCTTCAAAGGACTGGCCGGGAGGCGGTCCACCGGGAAGGCGGCCGTAGACAACGGACAGAATACGGACGCTTCAGCGGCGACGCCGGCGGCCAGTACGGCTCGGATCCCTTCGGCCTTGCCGACGCCCAGCCCCGCAACACCGCTGATTGACTGTCGCCGCGTCACCCGAGGACGCCGTCGCAAGCAGCGGCGACGCCACGCCGGGGGAGCGAAGACCATGACGACACCCAGCTTCGAGACCATCCTCATCGATGTCCAGGAAGGCATCGCCACCGTCACCCTCAACCGTCCCGAACGTCTCAACGCCTTCACTACCCAGATGATGAGCGACCTGATCGCGGCGTTCGACATCACCGACGCGGACGACGCGGTGAAGGCGGTGATCGTCACCGGCGCCGGGCGCGGTTTCTGCGCCGGCGCGGATCTTTCGGCCGGCGCCGACACCTTCAACCGCGATGCCCGCCGCGAGCCGGCGCGCGAGGAGGGGCGGGTCGGCGACATCGTCCGCGACGGCGGCGGGCGCCTCACCTTGCGCATCTTCGACAGTCTGAAGCCGGTGATCGCGGCGGTGAACGGCGCGGCCGTCGGCGTCGGCGCCACCATGCAGCTCGCCATGGATATCCGCATGGCCTCGAGCGAGGCGCGCTACGGCTTCGTCTTCGCCCGGCGCGGGCTCACGCCCGAAGCGGCGTCGTCCTGGTTCCTGCCCAGGCTGGTCGGCCTGCAGACGGCGCTGGAGTGGTGCTACACCGGACGGGTGTTCCCCGCCGCCGAGGCGCACGCCAAGGGGCTGGTGCGCTCGCTGCATGCGCCGGGCGATCTGCTCGCGGCGGCCCGCGCCCTGGCGCGCGAGATCATCGACAACGCCTCGCCGGTCTCCGTCGCCCTCACCCGCCAGTTGCTGTGGCGCATGGCCGGCGCGGCCCATCCGATGCAGGCGCACATGGCCGACAGCCGCGCCATCCAGTACCGCGGCGTCCAGGCCGACGCGCGCGAGGGCGTGACCTCGTTCCTGGAAAAGCGGCCGCCGGCGTTCCCCAACGCCGTCACGGCCGATCTGCCCGACATCTGGGCCAACTGGACGGCGCCGCAGTTCCGGTGAGGCCTGACTAACCGCCGGTTAACGCCGCTCTGGTGTCATCGCGGGAACACCGGACGCGATGCGAATCGATGAGCCAGACCTTGCAGCTCGGGAGCGCCGAGACGCCGGCGCTCGAGGCCGAGCCTCCGAAGCGCCGCGCCCGCCTGGCGCTGCTGAAGCGGCTGGCCGACGTGGTCAGTCTGCCGTCCAGCCGCGTCAACACCTTCGAGCGGGCGGTGACCGCCGACCTTCTGGTGGAAATCCTGCGCGACGCCGAGTTCGACGAGCGCGCCCGCGTCGCCCGGCGCCTCGCAAGCCTCGCCGAAATCCCCAACATCCTCGTGCGGCTGATCCTGCGCGACGAGCTGGACATCGCCTACCCGCTCCTGGCCGAGTCGGCCGCGCTGAACGACGCCGACCTGCTCGACTGCATCCGCCACGCCACCGGCGCGCACCGGCGGCTGATCGCCATGCGCCGCGGCGTCTCGGAGGTGGTCTGCGAGGCTCTGGTCGCGGGCGGCGAGACCCTGGTGGTCGAGGCCCTGCTGCGCAACGACCAGGCCCGGCTCTCCAATGCGGCGGTCGAGAGTCTGGTGTCGATGAGCCGCGACCAGGGCCAGCTCACGCCCATGCTGCTGCGCCGGCCGGAGCTGCGGCCCAGTCACGCCTACGTGCTGTTCTGGTGGGCCGGCGCCGAGGCGCGGCGGGTCATCCTGCAGCGGTTCGCCGTCTCGCGCGAGGTCTTGCAGGAAGCGGCCGGCGATGTCTTTCCCATGGCCGCGGCGGAAGGCTGGCAGGACGATCTGACCCGCAAGGCGCTGCAGTTCATCGAGCGTCGCCAGCGCAACCGGGCGGCCATCGAGAAGAGCCCCTACGCCAGCCTCGAGGCGGCCGTGAGCGCCGCAGAGGCGGGGCTGACGCGCGAACTGGCCGAGGAGATCGCCTATCTGGTTGGCCTGAAACCGATGACCGGCGCCAAGATCCTCACCGACGCCGGCGGGGAGCCGCTTGCGGTGATGTGCAAGGCGGCCGGCCTTCCCCGGGCGGCGCTGCATTCGCTCTGGAGCGCCCTTCGCCGTCCGATGACCGATGCTTCCGGCGCGCTCGCCCCGGCGCTCGCCCGCGTCACCGCCACCTACGACATGATCGCCGTCGACCGCGCCCAGACGGTGCTGCGCTATTGGAACTGGGCGCTCTCCTCGGCAATGTCCCCGGCGCTGGCGCAGGCGATCCGGGAGCGGGACGAGTCCAGAGTGGATGAGTTCTCGACGCCGCAGCGCGCCGCAATGCTGGCCTTCGCCGCCGACCTTGGCCACTGACGCGAAGGCGAGCCGCAACAAGGCCGAGCGTGCTCTGCGCCCCTATTCGTCCGCGCCCAGGGCTTCACTTTGCTGATCTGCATTGCAAATTGTGAATTCAGGATTGCGAAGCGCACTTGTGACTTCCGCCCGCCTTCGTTAAGACGCGCCCGACTGACCCTAGGACTCAGATCGAATTGCCTTCCAACAGGGGTGGAACGGACGGAGCGACATGGACGAGAAAGCAGAAGTCATCGAGATGACCGCCGACATCGTATCGGCCTACGTTGGCAACAACACCGTATCGACCGGCGATCTTCCGGCGCTGATCCAGAGCGTGCATCGCGCGCTGGCGAACATCACCGGAGGGGCCGAGCCGGTCGAAGCTGCGCCCAAGGAGCCGGCTGTTCCCATCCGTCGTTCGATCACGCCCGACCACCTCGTCTGCCTCGAGGACGGGCGCAAGTTCAAGTCGTTGAAACGGCACCTTCGGACCAAATACAACATGAGCCCTGAGGATTACCGGGCCAAGTGGAACCTGCCGAAGGAATATCCGATGGTGGCGCCCAACTATGCCCGCGCCCGTTCGGAACTGGCCAAGCAGATGGGCCTGGGCCAGGGCGGTCGCCAGGCCACGCGCAAGCGCCGCTAGGGCGATCCGCACGGCGCTGGAAGGCGGGACGCCGAGCCTGCCGGCCCTTCATCGGGCGGGAGGCTCGGACTTTCGGCGGGTTGGTTTTTGCGCTTTCCGCGATTCGCGGAATGCGCGATATTGAATCGTCATGATTCCAGTGGCTTGTTAACGAATCCGGAGATGAGCACGCAACTGAGCGCGCGCGTGACGGCGTTGCGGGCGCATGAGGAGCTGTTCGGCTATTGGGCGAGGCTGCGCCGCCAGGGCGTGTTGCCGGGCCGCGCCGATCTCGATCCGGCGGGATTCAAGCGCCTGTTGCCGACGGTCAGCCTGATCGAGGTGAGGCGAAATCCCCGCGACTATCGGCTGCGCCTCGCCGGCACCGGCCTTTACGGCGTCTATGGGGGCGAGATCACCGGCAAGCCGCTGCGCGACATCTACAATGCCGCGGCCGGCGACTATTGGCGAGGCGAACTCGACCATGTGGTCGAGGAGGCAAAGCCGCGCGTCGGCCATCACAGCATGGCCTGGCGCGGCGCGGCCCACATGACGCTGCTCTGGCTGCGCCTGCCCCTGGCCAGCAACGGCCGCGACGTCGATGTGATCCTGGGCTACGACGCGGTGCTGACGGCTCATGGCGACGCCTTCGGCGGCGTGCGCGCGGCCTAGACGCGAACGCGCTCCAGCGTTTTCGATCTGGCGCCCGATTCAGCGATCAGACGATTCCGTCCGGGCGCATCGTGCTCCAGACGAGCCACGGCTGGCCTCAGGCCGCGGAGGTCATCTGGGCGCCGGCATCGCGGCGGATGCGCTCGGTCATGGCGAAGAGGCCGTTCGAGCGCTGCGCCGAGAGCGCTCCGGTCAGGCCCAGGCGCGCGAAGGCGGACTTCGCATCGAAGCCGACGATCTCGGCGGGCGCGCGCGCCGAGTAGAGCCGCAGCAGAATGGCGATGAGGCCGCGCACGATATGGGCGTCGGAGTCGCCGCGGAAGCGCAAGGTTCCCCCGGGACCGATCTCGGTGACCAGCCAGACCTGGCTGGCGCAGCCGCGCACCTTGTTCGCGTCCGACCGCTCCGCGCTCTTCAGAGGCTCCAGGGAGCGCCCGAGGTCGATGACGTGGCGATAGCGCTCCTCCCAGTCGCCCAGCAATTCGAACTCGTCGGCGAGCACGTCCAAGGTCGCGGCGATGCTCAACTGCGGAGCGCCTCCAGGCTGTCGGGGTCTGCTGGATGTAGGGCGCGCCAGCGGGCCGCGCAACGCTGCGGGCCGCGGCGGCCGTGGCCCGTCGCGCGACGATCCGTCGGGCCTCAGGCGGCCGGCAAGCTCACCTCGGCTCTCAACCCGCGCCCGGGTCCGCTGTCCAGGCGCAAGGTCGCGCCCATGGCCTCGCACAGCAGGGCGACGATGGGCAGACCGAGGCCAGCGCCCTCGGTGGAGCGGGTCAACGCGTTCTCCCCTTGCTCGAAGGGCTGCAGCAGGCGCGGAATCTCCGCCGGATCCAGTCCCTCGCCGTCATCCTCGACGACGATCCGGACCCGCCCGAACGATTGGCGGGCGCCGATGCGCACCTGGCCGCCTTCGGGCGAGAAGGTGACGGCGTTCTGCAAAAGGTTGGTCAGGACCGTGCGAAGGCCGCGCGGATCGGCGATGACCCCCGGCAGCCGGCCCTGGTCGGCCACCTCCACCCGGACCCGCCGCTGATTGATCTCCTCGCGCAGGGAATCGACCACGTCGTCCACGGCGTGATCGAGCGGCTCGGCGACGAGATCGAGATCGGTGGCGCGGCCCTCCAGCCTGGCGATCTCCAGCACCTGGTTGACGAGCCTCAGCAGTTTCAAGCCGCTGCGGCGGACGTGCTCGGCATATTCCTTGTACTGCGGCGAGCCCAGGGGGCCGGCCAGCTCCCTGGAGATGATCTCGGAGAAGCCGATGATCGAATTGAGCGGGGTGCGCAGCTCGTGGCTGACCATCCTCAGGAACGAGCGCTTCTGCTCGTCGAGCGAGCGCCGCCGCACGCGGGGCGGCTTGAAATCCGGTTCGCCGAGATCTCGCCTCAGAACGGACGCCGACGGGGACATGGCTCTGGCCGCCTCGCAAATTCCCCAATGGGAGGCCAACCCTAGCTCCGCCGCACTTACGATTCCGTTTCCGCCCCGGGGCGCCCGGCAGTGCTTGCACGATCGCCTGCGGATTGAGACATCTCGCGGCCAGGCGGCCGGGCGGCTAGGCTCCTGCCGCACCGGGGCCTCCCGACCCCCCGCGAGCGAAAGGGCGTGATGGCGTCTGAGGCGGACATCGCCGATCGACCGATGCAGGCTGCGGCCGCATGGCACGCCAGCTGGGCGGTCGCGCTCGGCCTGGCCGCGGTTGCGTGGCTGGGGGCCGGCCAGACGGCCGCGGCGACGGCGCTGGCGATCGCGGCGGCGCCGGGCCTCGTCGGCCAGCTGCTGCGCTGGCGCAGCGGCGGCGCCGTCAGGGTCGTCCTCGTCCTTTCCTGGCCGATCGCCACCGCCGCGGCCCTGGCGCTGTCCGGCGGCGTTTCCGGTCCGCTGGCCGCGCTGGCCCTCGCCCCCGCGGCGGCGATGACCGCCCTCGATGGACGCAGGCTGATCGCGCTGGGGGCCGCGCTCGGCGTCGCCAGCATCGCCGCGGTCGCGCTTGCGGACGCGGCCGGCCTCGCGCCCGGCTTCGCGGCGCCCGCGCCATGGCTGTCGCTGATCGCGCTCGGCTCGGTGGTCGTCGGCCTTGCCGCCGCGCTCCTGATGGCGCGCGCCCGCGCCGCCGAGCGCGAGGCCGAGCAATCGGACGAGGCGGCGCGGCTCAGGGGCCTGCTGGAGGCGGAGCCGCTGCTGCTCGTCCGGCTCGACGCGGCGGGCGTGGCGCGCGAGGTCTTCTGCGGCGCCGCCGACGATCAGGACGCCGCCCTGATCGGCCAGCCGTTCGAGAACCTGGCCTGCGAAGCGCACCGCGGCGCCGCCCGGGCCGCGCTGGCCCTGGTGCGCCGCGGCGGCGAGGCCAGCGTCGGCTTCGCGCCGCCGCTGGCGCCTGACCGCTGGCTGGCGGTCGAGCTGCGCGCCCTGGCCGACGGCGGCGCAATCGCCCTGATCCGCGACGCCAGCCGCGAGCGCGCCTACGAGGCCCATCTCGAGCAGGCCCGGGACGAGGCCCAGGGCCTCGCCGCGGCCAAGTCGCGATTCCTGGCCAACATGAGCCACGAACTGCGAACTCCGCTCAACGCGGTCATCGGCTTTTCCGACATCATGCGCTCGCGCCTCTTCGGGCCGATGCCCGAGCGCTACAGCGAATATGCCGCCCTCATCCACGAGTCCGGCGGCCACCTCCTGGATCTCATCAACGACGTCCTCGACATGTCGAAGATCGAGGCCGAGCGGTTCGAACTGGCCCGCGAGGAATTCGATGCGCGCGAAGCGGTGGCCGCGGCCTTGCGGCTGACCCGGGTTCAGGCCGACCAGGCCAGGATCGCCATGCGCGGCGCCTTGCCGCCCGAACCTCTGGAGGTCGACGCCGATCGCCGGGCGCTGAAGCAGATCGTGCTCAACCTGGTCTCCAACGCCCTGAAGTTCACGCCCGCCGGCGGCCAGGTGAACGTGGTGGCGCGCCGGCGCGGCGGCGAACTGGAGCTGATCGTGGCCGACACCGGCGTCGGCATCGCGCCCGCCGACCTGGCGCGGCTGGGGAGACCCTACGAACAGGCGGGCGCCGCCGACCAGCGCGCGCTTGGCGCCGGACTGGGCCTTTCGCTGTCGCGCGCCCTCGCCGAGCTGCACGGCGGCAGGCTCAGCATCGACAGCGTGGTCGGCGAAGGCACGGTGGTGAGCGTGCGCCTGCCGGTGCTCGCCCCGGCGCCGGCGCGCGCCCCGCCCGCGCCCGAATCCAGGCCCGTGGCTCTGGGCGAGAACGTCGTCGCCTTCAAACCTCAACGTTGAGCGACCGCCGCAAACGCGCGAGCCGCGTCGAAATCGCCCACCTCCACATAGGCCGTGCGCCGGGGCTCGCCGGCGAAGAGGAACTCCACCGCGACCGCCTCGCGCGGGTCGAGGGCGCCCAGGGCGCGGGCGGCGGCCATCGGGAACCGGAAGGCCCAGGCGCGGGCGAGATCGGGCGGGCGAATGTCGCGCCCGGCGCGGCTCATGGCCTCGGCATTGAACACGCTCGCCTCGGACCTGGGGGGCAGGCGCGCTTGCAGGGGAATGCGGCCGCTCAGATCGGCCTGGCGAAAGTCGAGATAGGGTCCATCGGTGAGGGCGGCGTCGCGCAGCAGCAGTCGTGCGCCATAGGGGCGGGCGGCGTCGGCGAAGTTCGCCACCGCCATCAGCATCCGGTCCGGCCCCTTGCCGACGAGACCGAACACCATCACGTCCCACCCGAAGCGGGCGCGCTGCGAAACCCGCCAGCGACCTGAGCCGTCGTCCGGCGCGCGCTGGGCGAGCCAGCCCTGCAGCTCGCCTGGAAAGCTCATCTGGTCGAGGTTCGCATAGCCCGCGAACGCCGAGCGCACCGCCGCCGCCGCCGCGGCCAGCTGCGGCGAGGCGCAGCCTTCGCCGCGCGCCACGGTCGCGGCGCGCGCTTCCACGCGGTTCAGCGTGGCCCCGTCCACGCCCGATCGCAGCGCCGCGCCGCGCGCCTGAGCCTTGGAGGCGGCGAGAGCGGCGGAGAGCGGCGCGTCGAAGAGCCGGCAGACCGAGCCGGCGGCCATCATCACCGACCGCTGATAGAAGAGATCGACGGCCGGCGCTGCCGCCGGCGGCGCTCCCGCCGTCAAGACCATCGCGGCTCCGGCGACCAAGGCTTGCGCCGACCTGCCCCAGATCGCCATGATGGCGCCTACCCCTAAGATGAGCTGACGCCCGGCTAAGGCGCCATGCTTTCGCGAACATTACCGGCGCCCGCGGCGGAAGGTCAGGCAAGGCTCTTGCTCGTCAACACCGATGTTTGGGTCTACGCGCTGCTGCGCCGCGCCCAGCTGGCCGGCGCCGGCGCGGTGATCGAACGCAAGGGCGACGCCGGCGCCGGCGCGGTGCTGGTCAAGGCGCTGAACCGGCGCGCCGGCGAGGCCAGGCTCTTTGCCGAGGCGACGCGCGGCGATGGCGAACGCGTCTGGATGCAGCCGGTGGATTCACTCGCCGAGCCGGAGCTCGACGCCTATATCGCCCGCGCCGCGCGGATCGACCCGGACCTCTGGGTGGTCGAGATCGACGACGCCCAGGGACGCCACTTCCTCACCGAACCGGTCGAGCGGCGCTGAGCGCCCCTGGCGGTCCTCGCGGCGGAAGCGGCGCGGCGGCCTTTGCAGAACCGTCCAGATGACTAGAGTGCGCCCAGTGGTGCGCGCGGGGAGGCGTTCGCAATGACCGGTATATTGCAAGGCGAGGGCGCCGATCGGCGCGCGGTGCTGGGCGGCGCGGCCGCACTGGCGGCGGCGGTCGCGGCGGGCGGGGCTCTCGGTTCGCCGCTGGCCGGGGGCGCGACCGCGGCGCCGCTGGCCGAGACCGCCTACGGTGCGGTGAGCGGCGAACTGCAGGATGGGATCAACGTCTTTCGCGGCATCCCCTATGGGGCGCCGACCGGGGGCGGCGACCGATTCATGCCCGCCGAGCCTCCAAGACCCTGGGGCGGCGTACGCCGGGCCACGCGCTTCGGCGACCAGTGCCCGCAGCTGCCGCCGCCGCCGATCACCGCATGGGCGAGCTGGGCGCTCGCCACCGGCGAGAGCGAGGATTGCCTGGTCCTGAACGTCTGCACTCCGGGCCTCGCCGACGGCAAGAAGCGTCCGGTGATGGTCTGGATGCACGGCGGCGGCTATTCGATGCTCAATGGCTCGTCGCCGGTCTACGACGGCGTGAAGCTGTGCCGGCGCGGCGACGTGGTCCTGGTCACCCTCAACCACCGGCTCAACCTCTTCGGCTATCTCTACCTCGCCGAACTGGGCGGGCCGCGCTTTGCCGACAGCGGCAACATCGGCCAGCTCGACCTCATCGCCGCGCTGCAGTGGGTGAAGCAGAACATCGCCGCGTTCGGCGGCGATCCGGACCGGGTAATGATCTTCGGCGAGAGCGGCGGCGGCGGCAAGGTCTCGACCCTGATGGCGATGCCCGCCGCCCGGGGCCTCTTCCATCGCGCCGCGATCCAGAGCGGACCTGGCCTGACGGCGATCGCGCCAGCGGCCGCCACTGCGCTCGCGCGCAAGGTCTGCGCCGCCGTCGGCGTCTCGGCCAGGAGCCCCGGCGATCTGCAGCACGTCTCGGTCGAGCGGCTGCGCGAGGCGCTGAAGACGGTGAGCAAGGACGACGCGACCGGCTTCGGTCCGGTGCTGGACGCCAAGAACCTGCCGCGCGATCCGTTCACGCCAGATGCGCCCGCGGTCTCGGCCGACGTGCCGGTGATCGTCGGCTACAACGCCACCGAGACCACGATCTTCTCGCCCAGGAGCGCCTTCGATCTCGACTGGCCCGGTCTGGAGCGCGCGCTCGCCGCCCAGGCGCGCGGCGCGCACGTGGGCAAGCTGATCGCGGCGTTCCGCCAGCTTCAGCCGGCCGCCAGCCCCAGCGACCTCTATTTCGAGATCACCACCGACGTCTGGATGGGAAGGGGCTCGATCGCGCTGGCCGAACGCAAGGCCGCCCTCGGCGCCGCCGGCGCCTACCTCTACCGGCTGGACTTCGAGACGCCGGTGGACCGGCTGCGCTCGCCGCATTCCCTCGACCTGCCGCTGGTGTTCGACACGGTTGACAAATCCGCCTCGCTGCTGGGCGCCTCGGCGCCACGGGCCCAGAAGGTGGCCGACCAGATGTCGGCGGCCTGGATCGCCTTCGCCTACACCGGCAGTCCCAACGCCACCGGCCTCGCCTCCTGGCCACGCTACGACCCCCAGGCGCGCTCGACCATGATCTTCAACGTGACCAGCCGGGCCGTGAACGATCCTGACTCGGCCGAGCGCGAACTGATCGCGGCCGTGCCGCCGCAGCTTGCGGCCTAGTCTTACTGCGTCATATTCGTGGGTTGGGAGTGTTTTGGCGGGTTTTCTGGCCCTAGCAGGGACATCGCGGCAGTCGTTTGACGAGGGCGACGATGAGACGGCGGCGCATGGTGGCGATGGAGTCTGGGATGTGGCGCTCGGGCCGGATCGGCGGCGCCGCGGGGTCGGTGACCTTTGGGTAGGCCAGCTTGCGGGCCTCTCCTGGAGGAACCAGGTCCTGAGGGGGGAATCGTCTCCCG
>DATKRO010000045.1:0-5016 GCA_035532115.1 Caulobacteraceae bacterium
CGCGCACCTGATCGGCCTGAGCCTGCGGTGACAGATTGCGGTGCAGCACGCCGATGCCGCCGGCCTGCGCCATGGCGATCGCCAGCCGGCTCTCGGTGACGGTGTCCATGGCGGCGGACACCAGGGGAATGTTGAGCGCGATCTCGCGGGTGAACCTGGTGGCGGTATCGACCTGGGTCGGCATCACCTCGGACGGACCGGGCTCGAGCAAAACATCGTCGAAGGTCAGGCCTTCGCGAATCTCCATGGGGAGTCTCCGTTTTGCGGGCCGCCTATGCCCGAGCGCCGGCCGCAGGGCAAGGGCGCGGCGAAGAGCGATCGGCGCAGCGCCGGCGCGGTCGGCGTTCAATAGGCCCCAAACCGCCGCAACACGTTGCGGGTGATGCGCTCGATGAAAGGATCGCGAGCGGCCAGGGCGTGCGCCCATTCGGTCGTCCCGCCGTTGAAGACCTCGCCCGCGCCGCGCCGGAACGAGGCCATCACCGCATGGCCGCGCAGCAGCCGGCGCTGCGCCTCCTGGCTCGCGTCGCCGAAGACCTCGCGGCAGATGATCTCCAGGTTCTCCGGCGGGATGATCGCAGCGTAGCCGCGACCGGGCTCCTCGCCGAACGCGGCCGGGGCGACGGCGATGATCTCAAGGTGCTGCGGCACGCCCAGCATCGGAATCGCCGCCAGCCGTCCGGCGGCGTCGAATTTGAAGCGGCACCCGTCGTTCTCGTACCCGATGAGGGGCAGTTCGGCGCCGATCACGTCGCCGTAGAAGAGGTCGGCCCCCTCGAGCGCCCAGTGGCGTTCGTCGTGGACGGTGTAGCCGCCCTGACCCCTGGCGACGCAAAGGCCAAGCCGGTGGTAGCCGCCGAAGAGGAAGCTGAGGCCGGTGATCGCCGCCTCCGGACGGCCGAATGCCGGGTGCGACCACAGGTGCGTCGCTTCCTCGGGCCGCTCGCGTGCGATCGGGTCGGCGACGAAACCGCGCCATTTATGGCAGACCAGCCGCGCGCCGCCGGCTTCGAGCCGCACCTTCCAGAAGGCGGTGTTGCCCGAAAAGATCGCAAGGCGCCCGCCGGCGTCGACGAACGACTCGATCTGATCGCGCTGGCGGGCGGTCCAGTATTCGCTGTGACCTGCCAGGACGGCGACGCGATAGGGCGCCAGCGCGTCCGGTTCGCGATCCAGATCCTCGTCGGTGAAATAGTCGAGCGCGAGGCCCTCGGCCTCGGCCCAGGCGGCGAAGGCGTGTTCCCACTTGTGGAGAAAGCCGGCGGCGCAGTCGTAGGGCGAAAGCTCGCGCCGGCGCGGCCAGTCCCGGTCGCCGGCCCAGGGTCGTTCGCCAAAGTCGCGCCGCCGCAGATTGACCAGCCGGGGCACGTCCGCCGGTGGTGCGATCATCATCGGCGGGAAGGGGCGGCGCATCGAGAGGACGCCAATGGCGCCCTGCATGGCCGTGGCGAGGTCGGCGCGGCGACTCATCAACGCCGCGACGTCGCAATAGGCGTTGGCCCCGCCCCAATGATTGTAGGCATGATAGGTGTTGGTCGAGAGCACCAGGGCGGCCTTCGCCCTGGGCGACCCAGCCGGGGGCTTCACGCAAACGAAGTGATGCGCCACCTCGCCGGCGGCGTCCGCGAGAGATATGTCGTAGTAGCCGCTGCTCCAGTCGGCGCCGACCTCGATCTCCAGAGCCGGCGGCCAGCCGCAGCCGTCGCGATCGGCGTGGTCCGGGACCGGATATGCGCCGATCGACAGGCCCTCGCGCCGCAGCACGACGTCGCGGCCGGCGCCGACGCGGGCGATCTCGAGCGCCACTGGTCCTGCCGAGGCGCTGGCGCGCAGGCGAAAGCGCTCGCCGGGACGCAGGCTCAGGGCGTCGGTGTAGCAGGCGAGCACGTCGAGGATCCTCGAAAGCCGGTGCAGGCGACATAGATCTCGGCGCTCCCGGCGCGGCTCGCCTTGGGCTTGACGAGCCGCACCTGCCCGAACCGGCGCCGTAAGCTCGCGATCACCGCGGCGGTCTCGCCGCCCTGGAACGCCTTGGCGACAAAGGCGCCGCCGGGCGCCAGGCCATGTTCGGCGAAATCGGCGGCCGCCTCGATGAGGCCCACGATCCGCAGGTGATCGGTGCGGCGATGGCCCGTGGTATTGGGCGCGAGGTCGGACAGGACCACGTCGACCGCGCCGCCCACCTGGGCCAGCAGGCGCGCCTGCAGACCAGGTTCGGTGAAGTCGCCCTGCAAGACCCTCGCCGGCGCCAGCGGCGCCGTCTCCAGCAGGTCGACGCCGACGACGAGACCCGCGCCGCGTTCGACCAGCACCTGCAGCCAGCCGCCAGGGGCGCAACCGAGATCGACGACGCGGGCGCCGCGCCGGATGAGATGAAGCCGGTCGTCGATCTCGATGAGCTTGAAGGCGGCGCGCGAACGATAGCCACGCGCCCTGGCCTCGGCGACGTAAGGATCGTTCAGCTGGCGCTCGAGCCAGGCCTGAGACGAAGGGCTGTGGCTCTTGGCCGTCCTCAGCCGTTCGGCCCGGCCGCGGCCCACGTCCGATCCGCCAACCGGCGGGCGCACCATGCGCTTGCGCGGCGTCTCGGTCGTCATGGCGTTCCGCCGGCCCCGCGTCGGCCGCTCCCGCGGCGACGCGCGCTCATCATCGACAGCAACACGCCTTCGCGCAGTCCCCGGTCGGCGACCCGCACCCGCTCGCAAGGCCAGACTTCCTGCACGGCCTCGAGGATCGCCGCTCCTGCGAGCACCAGATCGGCGCGATCAGGTCCAATGCAGGGCTGGGCGGCGCGCTCGCGCGCCGTCAACGCCGCCAGACGCCGCGCCACCAGCTCGCAGTCGTCGCGCGTCATCCAAAGGCCATCGACCTTCGCGCGCTCGTAGCGCTCAAGCCCGAGATGCAGGCCCGCGAGGCTGGTGATCGCGCCCGAAGTCCCGATCAGGTGCGCCTGTCGCCGGGCAAAGAGCGGCCTCAAGGGTTCCGCGCCAGCAAACGCCGCGATCGGCGTCCGCACCGCCTCCACCATGCGCCGGAACCAGGCCGGATCGGCGCCCTCTTCCTCCGGAAAACGCTCGGCGAGAGTCACCACTCCGATCGGAACCGAGACCCAGGCGCGGGTGGCTTGCCGAGCGCCGCCATGTCCGCCGCGCAGGTCCAGCCACGAGAGCTCGGTCGAGCCTCCGCCGACGTCGAGCACCAGGGCTGCATCCGCCCGCCGATCGACGAGATTCCAGCAGCCCGCCACGGCGAGCTGGGCCTCCTCGCGCGCGCTGATCACGTCGAGCGCCAGGCCGGTACGCTCGGCGACGCGCGCCAGGAACTCGACGCCATTGGCGGCTGTGCGGCACGCCTGGGTCGCGATCGCGCGCACCCGCACCGGCTGGCGGCGGCGGATCTTGTCGGCGCAGACCGCGAGCGCCGCCAGCGCTCGTTCCATCGCCGCTTCCGAAAGCCTGCCCGACCGCCCGAGGCCCTCGCCGAGGCGCACGATCCGCGAGTAGGCATCGACGATCCGGAACCCCCGCGCGGTGGCGGTGGCGATCAGCAGCCGGCAGTTGTTCGTGCCCAGGTCCAACGCCGCGAAGTACATCGGCTCCCGGGACTCCAACGCCGGCCCTCTCAGGTCCGCAGCGCCGGAAAGCGCTTCAGCCATGGTCTGGTCCGTTCCTCGTGCGAAGCTGGGGGACTTCGGGCCCCGCGCTCCGGCGTGCGGGGGCGGCAACTTAGCAACACCCGCGGACGATCAAAAGGCGCCCGCTTGCTGAAGCCATCCCAACCCTTACGTTCATCTCCCGGTCAGGGGTTTGCGTGTAGTGTGCCCACCATGATTACGCGACTCACATCGACGGTCGCAGGCTCAGGCGAGCCGCCGCCGTTTCGGCTGGCCAAGTTCGGTATCGGCCAGGTGGTTCGTCACCGCGTCTACAAGTTCCGCGGCGTGGTCTTCGACGTCGACCCGGTGTTCGCCAACACTGACGCGTGGTGGCTGGCGATCCCGCCGGAAGTGAGGCCGCGCAAGGATCAGCCATTCTATCATCTGCTCGCCGAGAGCGAGGAAGGCGGCCACGTCGCCTATGTCTCGGAGCAGAATCTGGTGACGGACGACTCCGGCGAGCCCGTCGGCAACCCCAACACCGCGCTGATCTTCGACGCCTTTCAGAACGGCCGCTATCATCTGCGGCCACGGATCACGCACTGAGTTCGCGGGCGCCGACGCCTGGAACTCCCGCTCGGGCGACGCCATCTCTCCACCATGAGCAGCGCATCGCGCCTTCGAGATGGCCCGCCGGCTGGCGCCCGAGCCGACTGGAGCATCAACCAGGACTGGACCGCCTATTCCGACGCTGAACACCGGGTTTGGACGCAACTCTACGATCGTCAGGCGGAACAGTTGCCGGGTCGCGCCTGCGACGCGTTCCTCGAGGGTCTGGAGGCGCTCGACCTCGGCCGCGGCGGCATCCCCGAACTCGAGCGACTGAACCGCGAACTCGGGCGCCTCACCGGCTGGCGGGTGGTGATGGTTCCGGGGCTGGTCCCGGACGAGGTGTTCTTCGAACACCTGGCGCAGCGCCGGTTTCCGGCCGGGCGCTTCATCCGCGACAGCGCACACCTCGACTATCTCGAGCAGCCGGACATCTTCCACGACGTCTTCGGCCATGTCCCCATGCTCGCAGATCCGGTGTTTGCAGACTACATGCAGGCCTATGGCAAGGGAGGCCTTCGCGCCCTGCATCTCGACCAGCTGCAGCATCTGGCCCGACTCTACTGGTACACGGTGGAGTTCGGGCTGATGCAGACGCCGGCCGGGCTGCGGATCTATGGCGCGGGGATCGTCTCCTCGCACGCCGAGACGGCCTTCGCCCTCGACGATCCCTCGCCCAACCGGCTCGGCTTCGAACTGGAGCGCGTGATGCGCACGCCCTACAGGATCGACGACTTCCAGCAGCTCTATTTCGTGATCCCTTCGCTGCAGGCCCTGCGCGCGGCGACGCTGAGGGATTTCGCCTCGGTGTA
>DATKRO010000046.1:0-35213 GCA_035532115.1 Caulobacteraceae bacterium
GGGTCACGTCGAAGCCGAAGTTAGCCGCATCCGAACCCGGCGCGGCGATCCGCCGGCCGGCGAGATGAGTCACCTCGGCCGGATCGCGCTCCTCGATCGGAATCTCGGCGAGCCCGTCGCCAAGCCCCCAGTCGATCGTCGAGGCCGGCGCCGCCACATGGAAGGCGACGCCATTGTCCGCCGCCGCCAGCGCCTTCAGATAGGTGCCGATCTTGTTGGCCGCGTCGCCGCGCCGCGTGATGCGGTCGGCGCCGACGAGGCAAAGGTCGATGCGCCCGTGCTGCATCAGATGGCCGCCGGCGTTGTCGACGATCACGGTATGGGCGATGCCCTCGTGGCCGAGTTCGAAGGCGGTGAGCGCTGCGCCTTGGTTGCGCGGCCGCGTCTCATCGACCCAGACATGCATCTCGACGCCGCGGCGCGCCGCCAGGTAGATCGGCGCCAGCGCCGTCCCCCAGTCGACCGTCGCCAGCCAGCCGGCGTTGCAGTGGGTGAGGATCTCGACGCGCTCGCCGGGCTTGCGCGCCGCGACCGCCTCGATCAAGCCCGCGCCCGCCTCGCCGATGCGCCGGCAGGTCTCGACATCCTCGTCGGCCATGGCGCAGGCCTCGCCGAACGCCGCCCGCGCCCGCTCTGCGGGCGCCAGGCGCTGCACCAGGGCGCGCACCCGCGCCAGCGCCCATGCGAGATTGACCGCCGTCGGCCGGGTCGCCGCGAGTTGCTGCGCCGCGTCTTCCAGCGCGGCGTCGGAGGGGTCGCGCCGCAGCGCCAGCGCCAGACCGAAGGCGGCGGCGACGCCGATCAGGGGCGCGCCGCGCACCTGCATGTCGACGATCGCGCGCCGGGCGTCCCCGAGCGACTCCAGGCGAACGATCTCGACTGCGAACGGCAGCCGCGTCTGGTCGATGATCTCGACCGCGCCGTCTGCGCCGGTCCAGATGCTGCGCATGGGGCGGTCGCCGATCCGCATGATCACCTATTCGTCCGCGTCGTCGCCAGCGTCTCCGATCCGCGCCCGAAGGTCCATAGCGTCGTGGAGCGCCTCGGGGCTCCGGAGTGCGGGCGATCACCCATTTGCGCGACGACAGAGGGGCGACTTGGACGAAGTCAGCCTTCCCAGCCGTCCACGAACGGGAAGCGCCTTGCCCACAGATCGGCGAGGCGCGGCTCGGCGTCGACGCGGCGTACGACCCTGGCCAGCTTCGGCGCCACTTCGTAGAAGCGACGCCGCCGTTCGGCCCACCGCGAGATCACGGTGACGTAGAGGTCCAGCACCGACAACTCCTCGCCCAGGATGTAGCGGCCGGGATCGACGCCGGCGTCCATGACCGCCCAGCAATGGCTGATGCGCGCGCCGAGGCGAGCCTTGACCCGCGCCGCCTCGTCCGCATCGGCCGTCACGCGCGAGGGATCGTCGCGGATCCAGCAGAGGGCGTAGATCGCCGAGGCCACGAACGCCATCCAGCGCAGGAACGCCGGCCGCGTCGCTGCCGCCATGGTCGGCGAAAGCCGCGCCTCGGGATGGTCGTCGGCGAGCCAGATCAGGATCGCGGCGCTTTCGGTCATCAGCTCGCCAGATGGCAGGATCAGCGCCGGAACCTGGCGCATGGGATTGACCCTGGCGAGAGCGTCGTCCCGCGGCCGGCCGGCGAGCGCGGCGGTCTCGATCACCTCGTAGGGCAGCCCCATGAGCGTCAGCGCCGCCTCCACGGCCACCGAGCCCGTGCCCGCCCCGCCGTGGACGACGTATCGATCGCGCATGCCTCGGCCTCCAGCCGCATCGCGGACCATGCGGACATTGAGGCGGGCCCGGCCCGCCATCAAGGGCGCCGCCGCTGGCGCAGCCAAGTAACTTCACCGCAAAAGACCGGTCTTCGCGCTCATGTCCACAACATGTCGCTATGTCACTAAGCCGTGACGCTATATATTGGGACGGACGGTGCATTGCCGAGCGGCCGCGGTTGGCGTTCCCTCGGGTCTGCGTCCGCCGGTGATTCGGCTTCGAGGAGGCCCGCCATGTCCGCCAACGTCCGCGCCCTTCCCGGTCTGCTGACGCCGTCCTTCGCCTACAAGCCCTTCCGATACCCGTGGGCCTATGAGTTCTGGAAGCGCCAGCAGCAGATCCATTGGATGCCGGAGGAGGTGCCGCTGGGCGAGGACTGCAAGGATTGGGCGGCCAAGCTCAACGATCGCGAGCGCAACCTCCTGACCCAGATCTTCCGCTTCTTCACCCAGTCAGACATCGAGGTGAACGACAACTACATGGAGCGCTACGCCCGCGTCTTCAAACCCACCGAGGTGAAGATGATGCTGGCGGCGTTCTCCAACATGGAGACCGTCCACATCGCCGCCTACGCTCTGCTGCTCGAGACCATCGGCATGCCCGAGAGCGAGTTCTCCGCCTTCCTGGAGTACGAGGCCCTGAAGGCCAAGCACGACTACATGCAAAGGTTTGGGGTCGACAGCAACGCCGACATCGCCCGCACCCTCGCCATGTTCGGTGGCTTCACCGAGGGGCTGCAGCTCTTCGCCAGCTTCGCCATGCTGATGAACTTCCCCCGCTTCAACAAGATGAAGGGCATGGGCCAGATCATCTCATGGAGCGTGCGCGACGAGAGCCTGCACTGCGAGGGCATGGTGCAGCTCTACCACGCCTTCAATGCCGAGACCGGCGCGGTGACGGCTTCCGTCGCCGACGACATCGTCGACTGCTGCAAGACCGTGGTCGGCCTCGAGGACCGCTTCATCGACCTCGCCTTCGAGGCCGGCGAGGTCCACGGGATGACCCCCGCGGACATCAAGGCCTACATCCGCTTCATCGCCGACTGGCGCCTGCGTCAGCTCTCCTTGCCGCAGGTCTACGGCGTCAGCGAAAACCCGCTCCCATGGCTGCAGAGCCTGCTCTCGGGCGTCGAGCACGCCAATTTCTTCGAGGCGCGCGCCACCGAATATTCCAAGGCGGCGACGCGGGGCGCGTGGCAGGGCGAGCGCGGCGTCTGGGGCGAGTTCGACAGGCTGATGCAGCGGCGCGGTTCGGAAGCGGCGCACTGAGGCGGACGGCGCCGGCGCGCTTGCCACTCGGCGCGGCGTCGGCGATGTGAAGCGCGCTCATGAGCCTGATAACCGAAACCCAGATCCGGCAGGCGCTGGTCGACTACGGCGCCTTCGAGCGAGGTCGCGCCTATTTCGCCCAGGGCCGGGCTCGCATCCTTTCGCACCGCTTCGACGGCGGGGCGCATTGGATCGAGAGCGAGGTGCGCGGGTCTCTCCCGCAACCCTATCGCCAGGCGATCCAGGTGCGGGCGAGGGGCGGCGGCGTCCCGATCGTCTTGGAAAGCGAATGCACCTGCCCGATGGGCCTCGATTGCAAGCACGTCGCCGCCGCGCTGCTGGCGCTGCGCGAGAAGAGCGTCGATCCCTTCGAGATCCCCCAGGACGTCGAGCAGTGGCTCGCCAGGGTGAGCGACGTCGCGCGGCGCGCCAGCAACGCCTATCCGGGCGACGTGCGCCAGCGGGCGCTCTACACCCTCGACGTCCAAGGCGGTGCGGTGCGGGTCCGGCCGCTTTCGGTGCGGCTCGATAGCGCCGGCCGGAACACGGGACGGCCGAAGCTGATCGACGCCGGCCAGGCCGTGGCCAATCGCGCGCCCGCCAAGTACCTGCGCGCCAGCGACCTCGCCGTGCTCGGCAAACTCGCCTTCGCGCGCCGCTGGAGCGCCGACGACTACGACCTCAAGGGCGACGGCAGCGGAGCGGCGCTCGCGAGCCTCGTCGCCACCGGGCGCTGTCACTGGCGCACCCTGGAGGGGCTGGTGCTGCGCCCCGGGCCGGAGCGCGAGGTGCGAGCCGCGTGGGCCGCCGACGGGGCCGGCCGGCAAAGGTTCGTGCTTCAGCTCGAGCAGGCGGAGGGCGTCATGCTGGATGTCAGCCCGCCGATGTATCTCGATGTCGACGCCGGATTGATCGGAGCGGCGCGCAGCGACCTGCCGCCGCTGCTCGCCGAGGCGCTGCTGGCGGCGCCGCCGGTGCCGGGCGCGGTGGCGGAGGACGTCGCCGAACGGCTCGCCAAGGCGCTCGCGCCTCTGGCGCTCGCCGCGCCGTTGCCCAAGGCCGCGGGCGGCCTCGAGACGCTGCGCGTTGCGCCAAAGCCGGTCGCGCGCCTCGCGCTCGCCAAAGTGAGGGCGCAGGTGCGCACCCCGAACGGCTGGCGCGACCACGGTTACGCGGACGTGCCGCTGCCGGTCCTGCAGGTTGGGTTCGACTACGCCGGGGTGCGTTTCGCCGCGGGCGATCCCCGCCGCGCGGCCCTGGTTCCGGACGACCCGTCCCGGCGCGTTCTCCGCGACATTGAGGCCGAACAACGCTGGCTCGCGGGCCTCGACAAGCGGCGGCTGAGGCGGCTGGAGGTGATCCATCCGCTGTTTCCCGACGAGGCGCAGCGGCGCTGGTTCAGCTTCGGTCGCGACGCCAAGCCGAACGATTTCGCCGGTCTGGTGCTGGGGACCGACTGCCTCGAAGCACAGGGATGGTCCATCGAGACCGACCCCGAGTTCGGGATGTCCCTGGCCCACCCCGACGACGACTGGCGTTTCGAGGTCGATGCGGCCGAGCCGGCCGACGGGAGGATCGACTGGTTCGACCTGGCGCTCGGGGTGCGCGTCGACGGCGAGCGCATGGACATCCTGCCGGTGCTCCGAGCCCTCATCGCGGCCCTGCCCGAGACCGACCCGATCGCATCGCTTCGGGCGCAGTCCGTCGCCGGCGCCCGCAATATCACCGCGCCGCTCGCCGACGGGCGGCTCCTGGTGCTGCCCCTGGAGCGGCTGCTTCCGATCGTCGAAGGCCTGCTTGAGGTGTGGCGGCCGGAGGAGATCGGCGAGAGCGGCGCCCGGCTCTCCCGCTTCGAGGCCGAGTCGTTCGGGACGATGCGCGAACTGGTCGGCCAGGCCGCCGCCTGGTCGGGCGAGGCGCCGATCACCAGGCTCGCCGAGGCCTTCCGCGGCTGGCGCTCGCGCGCGCCGGCGTTGGCGCCGGCGACGTTCAAGGCGAGCCTGCGCCCTTATCAGCAGACCGGACTCGACTGGCTGCAGATGCTCGGCAGCGCCGACTTCGGCGGCGTGCTCGCCGACGAGATGGGTCTTGGCAAGACGGTGCAGATGCTCGCGCACCTCGATCTCGAGAAGGCGCAGGGCCGGCTAGACGCTCCTGCCCTGGTGGTCGCGCCCACCAGCGTGCTGCCCAACTGGCGCGTCGAGGCCGAGCGGTTCGCGCCAGCTCTCGCGACTCTGGTGCTGAGGGGGCCGGAACGGGCGCTCGACTTCCCCAGGATCGCCGCCAGCGACCTAGTGATCACGTCGTATCCGCTGCTGGCGCGCGACCGGGAAGTCCTGGTCGCCCAACGCTACAGCGTTGCGGTGCTCGACGAAGGCCAGATCATCCGCAACCCCGCGACCGCCGCGGCCCAGGCGGCCTTCGCCTTGAACGCGCGCCAGCGGGTCGTGCTCTCGGGCACGCCGATGGAGAACCATCTGGGCGACATCTGGTCGCTGATGCGCTTCCTCAATCCAGGCCTGCTCGGCGACGCCAAGAGCTTCGTGCGGCGCTTTCGCCGGCCGATAGAGAACCGCGGCGACGAGGCGGCGCGGGCGCGGCTGGCCCGGCGCCTGCGGCCGTTCCTGCTGCGGCGGACCATCGCCGAGGTGGCCTCCGAACTGCCGGCCAAGAGCGAGGTCGAGGAGCGCATCGAGCTGACGCCCACCCAGGGTGAACTCTATGAATCGACCCGGCTCGTCATGGATAAGCGCGTGCGCGAGGCGCTGTCCCGGCGCGGCCTGGCGCGCAGCTCTGTGGTGGTGCTCGACGCTCTCCTGAAGCTGCGCCAGGTGTGCTGCGATCCGCGACTGGTCCCCACCGCTTCGGCCACGGCCCGGGCCGGCGGCTCCTCCAAGCTGGCGCGCCTCGTTGAACTGGTCGAAGAACTCTGCGCCGAAGGCCGGCCCACGCTGGTGTTCTCTCAGTTCACTTCCATGCTGAAGCTGATCGCCGCCGAACTCACGCACCGCGGGCTGGGCCATGTCTGGCTCACCGGCGACACGCTCGACCGCGAGACGCCGGTGCGGCGCTTCCAGGCGGGCGAGGTCGGGGTGTTCCTGATCAGTCTCAAGGCCGGCGGCGTCGGCCTCAACCTGACGCGCGCCGAGACGGTGATCCTCTACGACCCGTGGTGGAACCCGGCGGTCGAGGCGCAGGCGATCGGCCGCGCCCACCGCATCGGCCAGCAGAATCCGGTATTCGTGCACCGGCTGATCGCGCTGGGCACCATCGAAGAGAAGATGCTGCGCCTGCAGGCGACCAAGCGCGATCTCGCGGGAGCCATCTGGAGCGAGGATGCCGCCACGCTCGGCGCACTTACCGAGGACGACATCCGTCAGCTCTTCGCCTGAGGCGGCGCCGGGCGCGTCCGGGCCGCGTCGCCGCCGCCCCTGGTCAACCGCCGCCGTAGGGACGGGTGATCACTTCCAGGAAGTGGCCGTCGGGGTCGGGGAAGTAGACGCCGCGACCGCCGTCGTTGCGGTTGATCTGACCGGCGCGGGTGCGGCTGGGGTTGGCCCAGTGGTCTAGCCTGCGGGCGTGGATGCGCCCGAGCACCTGGTCGAAATCGGCCTCGTCGATCAGGAACGCATAGTGCTGCGGCACGATGGCCGCCGCGGTGTCGTGGAAATCCAGCGAGACGCCGTTGTCGAGCTCCACCACCTGGAAGGGTCCGAACCGCGTCGGCTCGGGCCGGCCCAGCATCTCGGCGAGGAACTGCGCCGACGCCTCGCGATCGCGGCACCAGACGATGGTGTGATTGAGTTGCGCGCTCATGTGAGAACCTCCTGGGCTCTCGAGACTACGCCCTCGCGTCCATTCGCGCACGCCGCCTGGACGCTGGGGATCACGCGGCCTGACCGTGCAGGGGAGCGGCGCGTTTGGGCCAGTTCAACTTGGGGAGCGACGGGAGCCGCAAGCCGGACGCCGGCCGGGCGGCGGGCACGCAGCGGTCGAGGCAGTTCATCAGCAGATCGACCGGCCCATCGTTGAGGAAGTGGTTGGCGCCGGGTACGCGGATGAAATGGATGGGCGCGCGGGTGTGGGCTTCCTTGACCAGCTGCTCGGCCGTCTCGATGGGCGCGAAGTCGTCGTGATCGCCATGGATCACGTGCACCGGCACGTTGAGCCGTCTCAGCGCCGCGCGCATGTGGCCGAGCTGGGCTTCCTGTCCACTCACTTCGAGAATGGCGTTGCGAAGGTCGCGCGGGATCAGGGTCAGCATGTGCGATCCGAGGCCCACCAGCCAGCGCGCCGTCGGACCGGGGCGCCCCAGGTAGCTGGAGAGCAGCACCACGCCCGCCAGGTTGCGCGGGTTGCGCCCGGCCATCAAGGTGGCGATGGCGGCGCCGTAGGATTGGCCGACGAGCAGGATCTTCTGGCCTGGCGCGGCCTCCAGCAGCGGGGCGAGCGCCGCGGCCTGCATGCGGATGTCCGGGACGCAGGTGTCCGGCTCGCTGGCCGCGAAACCGGGCCGGTCGACCACCACCATCTCCCGGTCGGGCGGCAGAGCGGCCAGCAGCGGCGCCCAGTATTCGGACCAGGACGGCGCACCCGGAATGACCACGATCTTCAAGGCGCAGGGTCGTTCACGGGGGGTCGTCAGCGCGGAAATGCGCCACATCAGACCGCCGCCGGCGGTGAAGCTCACCCGGCGCACGACATCGTCGGGATAAAGGGCGGCCGTCGGCACATGCTCGGTCCGGCCCACGGCGGCGCATTCGAGGCAGGCCCACCCAAGCGCCAGGACTCCTTTCGGTCTTCTTCTCGCCACGGCTGACCTCCTTTCCTGGCGCTTGGATCGAACGCGGGAAGCCGCGGTCGGTTCGCTTTTCGAACCAGCGAACAGCGCCAGCCTGCATCCGCGCCGCTGAAAACCTGATGAACCGGGCCGTTGTCCAAGGTTCAGCTCGGCGCTGACATTTCGCGCCGTCGCGGCCGCCGCCTCGTGGCGCGAGGCGCGCCAGGCCTGGTCGTGGAGGGCTCTTTCGCCATCGGCCGCTGCGGCTCGATAGCGGCCCTTGTGTGTCCCAGGCGCCACACTACATCGGAGCTGCGGCGCGCGCTCGATCGAGGCGCGCCACGAAGTCCGCCTGACCAAAGAAGGGGATCCATGAACATCGACCTCTACTCGGACCGCGCCAAGCAGGCGATCCAGTCGGCGCAGTCGCTGGCGCTGGCGCGGCGACATCAGCAGCTCGGGCCCGAACACCTGCTGAAAGTGCTGCTCGAGGAAAAGGACGGTCTTTCGCGCGCGCTGATCCAGAGCGCCGGCGGCCGGCCCGATCAGGCCGACCAGGCCGTCGAGGGCCTGCTCGCCAAGCTGCCCAAGGTCGAGGGCGGTTCGGGCCAGCTCTACATGAAACCGCAGACGGCGAGCGTCTTCGCCAAGGCCGAGGAGGACGCCAAGAAGGCAGGCGATGCCTTCATCACCACCGAGCGGCTGCTGGTCGCAGTGGCCAAGGAAGGCGGGGAGGCGGCCAAGGCGCTGAAGGACGCGGGCGTGGGCGCCGCCGGCCTCGAGGCGGCCGCGCAGGGCATGCGCAAGGGCCGCACCGCCGACACCGCCTCGGCCGAGGAGGGCTATGATGCGCTGAAGCGCTATGCCCGCGATCTGACCCAGGCGGCGAGGGACGAGAAGCTCGATCCGGTCATCGGCCGCGACGAGGAGATTCGCCGCACCATCCAGGTGCTGTCGCGCCGCACCAAGAACAATCCCGTGCTAATCGGCGAGCCGGGCGTCGGCAAGACCGCCATCGTCGAGGGCCTGGCGCTGCGGATCGTCGATGGCGACGTGCCCGAATCCCTCAAGGACAAGAAGCTGCTCGCCCTCGACATGGGCGCGCTCATCGCCGGGGCGAAGTACCGAGGCGAGTTCGAGGAGCGCCTGAAGGCGGTGCTGAACGAGGTCACCGCGGCCGAAGGCTCGATCATCCTGTTCATCGACGAAATGCACACCCTGGTGGGCGCCGGAAAGAGCGAAGGGGCGATGGACGCCTCGAACCTCCTGAAGCCGGCCCTCGCCAGGGGCGAGCTGCACTGCGTCGGCGCCACGACCCTCGACGAGTACCGCAAGAACGTCGAGAAGGACGCCGCGCTTGCGCGACGCTTCCAGCCGATCTTTGTCGATGAGCCCTCGGTGGAGGACACCGTCTCGATCCTGCGGGGCCTCAAGGAGAAGTACGAGGTCCACCACGGCGTGCGGATCAGCGATGCCGCCATAGTCGCGGCCGCCACCCTCTCGCACCGCTACATCGCCGACCGCTTCCTGCCCGACAAGGCCATCGACCTCGTCGACGAGGCGTCGAGCCGGGTGCGCATGGCCGTGGATTCCAAGCCCGAGGAACTGGACGAGATCGATCGGCGGATCGTGCAACTGAAGATCGAGCGCGAGGCCCTGAACAAGGAGACCGACACCGCCTCCCGGCAAAGGCTGGAGCGGCTGGAGGACGAACTCGACGATCTCGAAGCCAAGTCCGCGGAGATGACCGCTCGCTGGAAGGCGGAGAAGGACAAGATGGGCCAGGCCGCCCAGGCCCGCGAGGCGCTGGACCGGCTGCGGGCGGAGCTCGCCGCGGCCCAGCGGCGCGGTGATCTGCAGCGCGCCTCGGAGATAGCCTACGGCGAGATCCCGGCGCTGGAGCGGCGTCTGGCCGAGGAGGAGAAGGGCGACGCTGCGGCGCTCAGCCCCGAGGTGGTCGACGCCCAGGAGATCGCGGCGGTGGTGTCGCGCTGGACCGGCGTGCCGGTCGAGAAGATGCTGGAGGGCGAGCGCGACAAGCTGCTGCGCATGGAGGACGATCTTCGCCGGCGCGTGGTCGGCCAGGACGAGGCGCTCGCCGCCGTCTCCGACGCGGTGCGCCGCGCCCGCGCCGGTCTGAAGGACCCGAACCGACCGATCGGCTCGTTCCTGTTTCTCGGCCCCACCGGGGTGGGCAAGACGGAACTCACCAAGGCGCTGGCGGAGTTCCTGTTCGACGACGAGCAGGCGATCACGCGGCTCGACATGAGCGAATACATGGAAAAGCACTCGGTCAGCCGGATGATCGGGGCTCCGCCCGGCTATGTGGGTTACGACGAAGGCGGCGCGCTCACCGAGGCGGTCCGCCGCCGGCCCTATCAGGTGGTGCTATTCGACGAGATCGAGAAAGCCCATCCGGATGTCTTCAACGTGCTGCTGCAGGTGCTCGACGACGGGCGCCTGACGGACGGCCAGGGCCGGACGGTGGATTTCCGCAACGCCCTCATCGTCATGACCTCCAATCTCGGCTCGGAATATCTGTCGGCCCCGAGCGTCGCCGAAGGCGCCGAAAGCGTCGAGGCGGTGCGACCGCTGGTCATGGACATGGTGAGGAAGCACTTCCGGCCCGAATTCCTGAACCGCATCGACGAGATCATCCTGTTCCACCGCCTCGGCCGCGCGCAGATGGACGCCATCGTCACGATCCAGCTCGAGCGGCTGGAGAAGCTGCTCGCCGACCGGCGCATGGCGATCCTGCTGGATGCCGGCGCTCTGCACTGGCTCGGCGACAGGGGCTACGACTCGGTCTATGGTGCGCGGCCCCTGAAGCGCGTCATCCAGAAGGAACTGGTCGATCCCATCGCCCGCAAGCTGCTCGCCGGCGAGCTGGAGGACGGGTCGGTGATCCAGGTGACCAACGGCGGCGACAGGCTGGAGATCGGCCGCGCCGCCGTGCATTGAGGCCGGGCCGGTTCAGCGGAACGCCTCGGACATCTGCAGCGGCGACGCCTGCCCGGGCGCAGGACCGTAGCGGTTGGCGGCGGCGCCGCCTGGGAGCGTGGCGAGCGCGGCGGCGGCCGCGAGCTCCAGGATCGCGGCGATCTCGAACCCGCCCGTCGCCCCAGCCCGCCAGCTCAGGTCGGCGGCGATCGCGAGGCCCTGGGCGCCGTAGAGGCCGATCTGCCACCAGCCGCAGCGGCCGAGGTCGTGCAGCCGGGCGGCGAACAGGCGTACGCCGAACAGGGCGACCAGAATCCAGGCGCTGGCGCCGACCGCGGGAATGAAGGTCAGCGCGCCCGCTCCGGCGATCAGCCAGACGAAGGCGGCGGCGAACACCGAACGGCTCATCCGCGCGCCGGCGAAGCCGTCGTCGAGCGGCGGCGGAGCGTGCGGCGAGGCGCGAGCGCCTGGCGTGGCGAGGAGCCAGCGCTCGCGGGCGCCGTTGAGAAGCTGGGCGAGGGCCGCCGGCTCGATCTCCCAGCCAGCGTTGAGTTGCGCCTCGACGCCGCAGAGCGCCCGGTTCAGGCGGGCGAGCCACTGGTGGCCGCGGCGCTCAGCGACGAACGAAAAGCCCACCGTCCGGGTCGCCAGGCCGATGACGGTCGGGCGAAAGTCGTGGATCTGCGACCAGGCGAAGTGTTTGGCCCGCCCCAGCACCCGTTCGGTGACGCCTTCGGGTCCGACGATCAGCCTGGCCGGCGCCATCAGCATCCAGAGTCCCGCGGCGGCGCAGAGCCCGAAGAAACCGAGATAGACCGCGAGCGTCGCATCGAGCCTGGCCCCACCGATCACCGCGGCGGCGATGGCGGTGTCGACGAGGGCCGCGCCGCCGAGCGCGAGCGCCCCGCGCGCCGGACTGGCCCTGACGACGATCGGCGGCGCCTCGAAGCTTCCCTGCACGGTCGCCATCCTTAACGAAAGGTTAAATGACCATGGCGCGTCTGGCCCGGCGGCGAAAGCCGGTTCGCCCGGCCGGCGATCCCGAAGAGGGCTTGCGGCGCGCGGGCTGCTTCTCCACGCTCCCGGGGCAAGCCGGCACGGAGAATCCGCCTGGGTGCGCCTGTCGTCATTCTCGCCGCCCTGGTTGCGCTGACTTCGGCGACGGCCGGCGCGGGCCAGCCGGCGACCCGGCCACGCGCGCCGGGGCCAACTGCGTCCGACCTCGCCGACTGCGGCTGGCGGCGCGCCCCGAGCCAGGTGCGCCGCGCCATCACCGGCGCCGGACCGAGCCTCGAGGACTATCTGGCGACGCTGGGCCGCATCGATACCGAGGCCGTGGCCGCGGCGGTGGCCGCCTGCGGCGCCGGCTCGCCCCCGGCGCTCGTCCGGGCCGCGCGCTCCGCCATGGACGGCCGGATGCTGGAGGCCTGGGCGAGCGCGCGGCTGGCGGCGGACGACGACGTGTCCGACGCCGAACTGGCCGCGGTCTGGGCGCGCGTGCCGGAGGCGATTCGCCGGGCGCTGCGGGCGGCGACGGACGAACCGGCCAAGGCCTCTCTCGATCTGGTCGCGCTCCAGATCGCCGAACTCGGAGTGAACACGCCGCCGGGCAGGCGCCTCGTGCTCGCCTATTTTCGCGGCCGCCTCGCCATGGCCGCGGCGGACGGAGCGCCGCGATCGCCGCCGCCCGCTACTGCGGCGGGCCGCCCTCGCTGACGGCGCCGGGCGTTGCAAGGGCGCCAGGCGTCGTCGGGGCAGCGGCGGCGCGATCGATGTTGAAATAGTAGATCTGCCGCGCCCCGTGGTCGCCGAGCGCGGTGATGGCGTCGTAGCGATGGCCGTTCTGCTGGAACAGCGCCTGCCCGCCGATGCGGCGGCCCTCGAGGCGCATCACGCTCGCGGCTTCCTGCGTCGAGATCACCACCATGGCGCGGGCCGGCGAGGCGCCGTCGCCGCTGCTCTCGATCGAGGCGACGAGGCCCCTGCCGGCGGCCAGTTCGCGCCCGGCGTCCTCGTCGTGGCCCAGCTTGTCGTCGCAGGCGGCGGCCACCAGGTGCGCGGCGGCCTCGACGTAGTCCGCCGCCTCGACCGCGCGGGCGGCGGCCAGAGCGGCGGTGCAGTCGCCGGCCCGGAACTCGGCCAGCATTCTCGCCCGGTCCGGCGCTCCCGCCCGCGGATCGTAGCCGGGCGTTGCGGCATAGGCGTAGCGCAGATCGCGCCAGCCATCGATGGAGGGCTGGCTCGCCACGGCGGCCGCCAGCATCGAGCGATACAGCGCATCTGCCCGCGAAACCGCTGCGAGGGCCGGCGGCGCCAGGAGCACGCCGATCGAGGCTGCAACACTCGCGAGACCGCGCAATTTTCGTTCCGGCGTCCACTGCATTGGGGTGAACCCAGGCTCCTACAGGGGACCAACGCGTCGGGGAAGCGGCGGTGAGGACGACGCGCTGACGAGCGCCAGGCCGGCGCCACCTTGACGGCCTCGGCAAAGGGTCGACACTCGGGTTTCGAGGCAACGCAAGATCGGGGAGGGGTGACGATGCGCCCCACTGCGCTGATTGGCGTCGTGGCGATCTGGGCTCTGGCCAGCGCAGCCTTGGCCGGCGTCTCACCGGTCGAGCCCGCGGACGGCGATCTCGTCTTCGGCGAGACGCCGGTGATCGGCGCCGGCGGCCTCGAGGCGAGCGGCGAGGTGGTCTATACGGCCGAGGGCGATCCGGTGGCGCTGTTCCACTACTTCAGCCTGGATGCCGACTGCCGCGCCCGCGCCGTCGGCATCCGCCTGACCGAGCCGCCGGCGCACGGATCGGTGTCGTTCAGCCAGGGTCGCCAGCCGCCGGTGCGCGGCGGCGAGCCGATCTATCCGGGCGCCGATCCGCGCGCCCGCTGTGCGGATCGGCTGGCGCCGACGCGCGACGCCACCTACCTTCCCGCCGCGGGGTTCTCCGGCGTCGACCGGCTGGTGGTGCAGTTCAGCGATCGCGGTCGGGTGTTCACGGACGCCATCGAGATCAACGTCGAACGGCTGAAGCCGCCGGCGCGGCGGCGCCGCCGCTGGCCCTGAGCCGTCAGGCCGAGGTCACCACCACCGTGCCGACCTTGTCGCCGCGCTCGACCGCCTCGTGCGCGGCGGCGGCGTCCTCGAGCCGGTGGACCGAGGCCACCTGCAGCATGCGCCGGCCGGTGGCGATCCAGCGGCCGATGTCGGACTGGGCGCGGCGGCGTCCCTCGTGGGCCGAGGTGGGCAGGACGACGCCGCCGAGGGTGATGTTCCTGCGCATCAGTTCGCCGGCCGCGAGTTCCGGGCGCGCGGCTCCGCGCGTGGCGTAGAAGGCGATGGCGCCGCCGGCACGGACCGAGGGCAGGGTGGCGGCTAGGTTGCCCCCGAAGTCCACGTCGACCACGTGATCGACGCCCTCGCCGCCGGTGATCTCGGCGATGCGGGCGGCGACGTCCTCGGTGCGATAGTCGATGACGAAACCGGCGCCGCCGGCGCGGGCGCGCTCGGCCTTGGCCGGACTGCTCACCGTGGCGATGACGCTCGCGCCGGCCCATTTGGCGAGCTGCACCGCATAGTGCCCCACCGCCCCGGCGCCGCCGGTGACGAGGATGGTGCGCCCCTGCACCGCGCCGGCGCGGAACAGCGCCACGTGGGCGGTCATGGCGGGAATGCCCAGGGTGGCGCCCTCGGCGTACGAGACCTCGTCCGGCAGCGGCGAGACGAGGTCGACGTCGAGCTCGATGTATTCGGCGCCCGAGCCGAACGCCCGGCCGTTGCGCTGGCCGTTGTAGAACCAGACGCGCCGGCCGAGCAGCGCCGGCGGGACGCGCGAGCCCACCGCCTCGACCACTCCGGCGCCGTCGCTGTGAGGCACGATGCGCGGATAGGCCATCGGACCGGCGCCGCCGCGGCGCATGCCGGCGTCCGACGGATTGACGCCCGAGGCATGCACGCGGATCAGCGCCTCGCCCGGGCCCGGCGAGGGCGTAGGCAAATCGCCGATCTGGAGCACCTCGCGCGCCGGCCCCTGCCGATCATACCAGATGGCGCGCATCGGCCCCTACCGGTGACGGTGGACGCCCAGGCGGCGGGCATGGTGGTAGGCCGCATGGCGGTGGCCGTGGCGCGAGCCGAAATGGCGCGAGCTGAAGTGGCGCAGGCTGAAATGGTGCAGGTGGAAACCCGACCCGCGGCCACGGTGCGCGGAGGCCATGCTGGGCGCAAGCACCGCGGCCACGGCGAGCGCGATTACGAGCTGCTTCAATCCCAAGGTCCCCCAAAGACGAACAGCCCAGCTTGCGCGCGCGCCGCCGGACGGTCAATCGCGTGTCGCCGAAGCGGCCAGGCGGCCGCTTCACCCAGATCAAAACGGTATAATGCCCGCGTTTGATATGGGGCCGGGGCGAAGCGCCATCGTTTCAGATTGGTCGAGGCGGCCGATCAGGGCTTGCGCCACCAGACCCCGGTCTCGTCGATGGCCTCGATGCTGGGCGAGAGAGCGCGCGCGTCGAGGAAGTCGTGCACCGCGCGCCGGCAGGCGCCGATGACGCCATAGTCGTCGATCACCACGAAGCCGCCGCTGGAGAGCCGGTCGTAGAGGCCGGTGAGCGCATCCATGGTCGACTCGTACATGTCGCCATCGAGCCGGATCAGGGCGAAGCGCTCGTCGGTCAGTCTCGGAAGGGTGTCCTTGAACAGGCCCTCGAGGAAGACGACCTGATCGTCCAGCAGCCCGTAGGCGGCGAAGTTGCGCCGCACCTGCGCCTGCGACACCGCAAGCTCCCGAAAGCTGAACAGCCTGTCGCCCCGGTCGGCGGGATAGGCCCTGGCGTCGGGCCGCGGCAGACCCTCGAAGCTGTCGGCGACGAAGACGCGCCGGTCGACGGCGCCATGCGCCGCCAGCACCGCCCGCATCAGGATGCAGGCGCCGCCGCGCCAGACGCCGGTCTCGATGAAGTCGCCGCCGATGCCCTCGGACAGGGCGATCTCGACCAGACGGCGCAGGTGGTCCAGCCGCGCCCGGCCGATCATGGTCTGGGCGCGCGGCGGCCAGGAATAGCCGCCTTTCCTCGTCTGCCAAGGATGGGCCAGCCGCAACGCCCAGCGCTGCAGCCACGCCTCGACGCGCGACTCGCCGTGGATGTCGTTCATCAGCGAGCGCTCGACGAGATCGAGGTAGCGCTCTGCAAGGGCGACCGCGCCGGCCGGCGGAGAAGGCGGCGGGCACGCGGGGTCGGAGCCGGGCATGCCGCCGACTTCTCCGCAATCGCACGCCATTGCAAGCGCGTTGGCGGCGTCCCGCGCCCGCCGGGCGTTCGCGACGGGAGACGAGGCGTCCGGCCGCTTATGGGCCGCTAGCAGGCGTAGTAGTAGCGGCGCAGCACATAGCCGCCGGCATAGGGGTCCCACACCCGGCGCGTCGCCACGCACGAACCTTCAGCATAGCCCGGGTAGCCGTAGCCATAGTAGGCCGGTCCGCCGTAATAGGGCGTCGCCAGCGCCGAACCGAGGGCGAAGCCGGCCAGACCGGCGCCCAGGCCCCAGCCCCAATCATCGCCGTCGCCGCCCCAGCCGCCGCCGCGCCACCCCTCGTGGCCATGCCATCCGCCGCCGCCGTGCCAGCCGCCGTGAAAGCCGCCGCCATGCCAGCCGCCGTGAGGCGCGGCCAGGGCCGGGGTCGCGCTGACGGCGGCCATCGAGCCGCCGAGCGTCAGAGCCGCCACGCCGGCCGCCAGGATCTTGCGCATTGGAACCTCCTACGCGTTGCGCATCGCTCATTCGGTGTCGGTCTCTAGAACGCCCGCGGGCCGCAATGGGCTCCGCAGGCGACCGTCCCGACCCGCGCAGCCTCGGCGCGCCCGGCTGAACCCGATCTGAACGCCTGGTCAGGCGGCATTCACGTCGATGACGATGCGGCCGCGCACCTTGCCCTCGACGATCGCCGCGGCGAGGTCCGGCGCCTCGGAGAGGCTCGCGTCGCGCCGCATCGCGGCGAGCTTCGCCAGGTCGAGGTCGCGCGCCAGCCGCCTCCAGGCTTCCTCGCGCCGGTGTCTGGGGCACATCACCGAGTCGATTCCCGCCAGCGTCACGCCGCGCAGGATGAAGGGCGCCACGCTGGCGGGCAGATCCATGCCCTGGGCGAGGCCGCAGGCCGCCACCGCGCCGCCATAGCGGGTCATCGAAAGGACGTTGGCGAGGGTGTGGCTGCCGACCACGTCGATGCCGCCCGCCCAGCGCTCGCGTCCGATCGGCCGGGCCGGGCCGGCGAGTTCGTTGCGATCGATGATCTCGTCCGCGCCGAGGTCGATGAGGTAGTCGCCCTCGCTCGCCTTGCGCCCGCTCGATGCGACGACGCGATATCCCAGGCGCGACAGCAGAGCGATCGCGACGCTGCCGACGCCGCCGGCGGCGCCGGTGACGACCACGTCGCCCGCGTCCGGGGTGACGCCCAGGCGCTCCAGCGCCAGCACCGACAGCATGGCGGTGTAGCCGGCGGTGCCGATGGCCATGGCGTCGGCCGTGGAGATCCCCGCCGGAAGCTTGACCAGCCACTCGCCCTTGACGCGGGCCTTGGCGGCGTAGCCCCCCTGATGGGTCTCGCCCAGGCCCCAGCCGTTCGCCACCACCGCCTCGCCCGGTGCGAAATCCGGATGGGTGGAGCGCTCGACCACGCCGGCGAAATCGATTCCGGGCGTCATCGGCCAGACCCGCACCACCGGCGCCCGCCCGGTGAGCGCCAGGCCATCCTTGTAGTTCACCGTCGAATACTGAACGGCCACGGTGACGTCGCCCTCGCCGAGGTCGCCCTCGCCGAGTTCGACGAAACGGGTCTCCTGTCCGGAGTCGGTCTTGAAGAGCCGGATGGCGCGGAAACTGTCGGTCATGGCATCGGCCTCGCTGGCGGCGTCAGGTCTCGAACCATGCCCGAACGCCCGGCGCAAGGCTGGCTGTCACTGCCCGAATCGCTCGCCGCGCTTGCCCTGCACCGCCAGATCCACGGCGCGCAGCCGGCGCACGCCCTGCATGCGCAGTTCGGAGCCGGGCATGTACATCATCGCCACATAGTCGCCCAGGCTGTCCTCGACCGCCTGGGTGAAGCCCTGCGCGTCCTGCGCCTTGTTCATCTGCACCTTGGCCAGCCGCAGCAGCTCGGGACTGTTCTCGGCGACGCGGCGCGCCCAGGCGAGGGCCTCGCGCTCCAGGTCGCCCTTGGCCAGCACGCGGTTGACGAGGCCGTGCTGGGCCGCTTCCGCGGCGCTGAGGAACCGGCTTTCGAAGACCACCTCCTTGGCGCGGCGCACGCCGATGTCCCAGGGGATGGACATGTACTCCACGAAGCCCGGGAGGAACTCGGCATCCTCGGCGGCAAACACCACGTCCATGGCGGCCGCCAGCATCCAGCCGGCGTAGATGCAGTAGCCCTCCACCATCGCCAGGGTGGGTTTGGGAAAGTTGCGCCATTTCAGCAGGAGATCGAGGTTGTACTTCTTGAACTGGTCATAGGTCTGGACGCCGGGCTTGGCGCCCAGCCCCTCCCGGTATTCCAGGGCGTCCGGCGTGCCGAGGTCGTGACCGGTGGAAAAGACGCCGCCAGACCCGCGCACCATCACGACGCGCACGCCCTCGTCGGCGCGGGCCAGATCGAAGGCCGCGTCGATCTCGTCCAGCATCCGATAGCTTTGAGCGTTGCGGTACTGCGCCCGGTCGAGCGTGATCACGCCCACCGGCCCATCCGCCGCGTAGCGGATGTCCAGAAAGTCCATCCGGCGGCCGTCCTTCGGCGTCGGCCCGGAGGCGCTCAGGGCACCCTGACCCGGGTCTGGCCGCCGTGGGTGACGACGCGCCGCATCACCGCGATCTGCTCGCCGCCGCTGACCGGGGTGGCCACGGTGATCACGAACCACGGTCCGTCGGGCAGATCGGCGAAGCTGAAGTGGTTGGCGCCATCGCAGACGCTGCGCCTGGCGTAGCGGGCGTAGTCGGCGGCGTTCTGCGGCGGCGTCCTGGCCTCCACGTCGGCCTTCGGCATCGCCGCCGCCGTGGTCGAGAGGTAGAGCACGCGCATCCGCGCCCGGCTCCACGGCGTCTCGGGCGCCAGGATGACGCTGGTGCCCTTGCAGGTGTAGCGACCGGGCTTGTAGTCCATGACGCCATCGATGCTGTCGGCGCCCGACCTGGTCGACCAGGCGAAGTCGGAATCCCGGAAAGCCCCGGGCGCGGACGGTGGCGTGTACGCAGGCCCCGGCGGCGGCGGGGGTCCTGGAGGACCCGAGGTCGCGCAACCGACGAGGCCCGAGGCCGCGATGAGGATGATGAGCGTGCGCTTCATGGCCGCCGTCCCGTGCCTGAAAGTCCGATTGAGGCAAAGGTCAACGGGGCATGCAAGTCAATCCTCGAAATCCATGCCGCGAATTCCTCTTGGCGCCGGGAAGCCTTAACGGCGATAAGCTGACCGCGTGGTCCGCGCCGGCGGATCGATCGCCACAGCCAGGGAGACGCGTTCATGAAGGCCGCCGTGCTGCGCGAGGTGGGAAAGCCGCTTCAGATCGAGGATGTCCAGATCGGCAAGCCGGGGCCGCACGAAGTGCTGATCCGCACCGTCGCCGCCGGCGTCTGCCATTCGGACGTCCACTTCTACGAGGGATCCTATCCCTATCCGCTGCCGGCCGTGCTGGGTCACGAGAGCGCCGGGATCGTCGAGCAGGTCGGAGGCGAGGTCAAGACCGTCAAGCCGGGCGATCACGTGATCACCTGCCTCTCGGCGTTCTGCGGCCACTGCGACTACTGTCTGACCGGGCATATGTCGCTGTGCCAGAGCCCGGAGGTGCGGCGCGAGCAGTCGGAGGCGCCGCGGCTCACCCAGAACGGCGTCCCGATGCAGCAGTTCCTGAACCTGTCCTCCTTCGCCGAACAGATGCTGATCCACGAGCACGCCTGCGTCGCCGTGCGTCCGGACATGCCGCTCGACCGCGCCTGCCTGATCGGTTGCGGCGTGATGACGGGCGTCGGCGCCGTGTTCCACACCTCCAACGTGCGCCCCGGCGAGACGGTGGCCGTGATCGGCTGCGGCGGCGTCGGCCTGGCGGCGATCAACGGAGCGGCCATCGCCGGCGCGGCGCGGGTGATCGCCATCGACCTTTCGCCCGGCAAGGACAACATGGCCCGCAGCTTCGGCGCCACCGACTTCATCTGCTCGGCCAACGATGACCCGGTGAAGGCGGTGATGGAGCTGACCAAGGGCGGCGTGCACCACAGCTTCGAGGCGATCGGCCTCGCCAAGACTGCCGAGCAGGCCTTCAACATGCTGCGCCGCGGCGGCACCGCCAACGTCATCGGCATGATCCCGCTCGGCCAGACGGTGACCCTGATGGGCGCGGCGTTCCTGGGCGAGAAACGCATCCAGGGCTCGCTGATGGGCTCCAACCGCTTCCCGGTGGACATGCCGCGGCTGGTGGACTTCTACATGTCCGGCAAGCTGAAGCTCGACGACATGATCTCGCGCCGCATCAAGCTCGAGGACGTCAACGACGCCTTCGCCGAGATGAAGTCGGGCCAGATCGCCCGCTCGGTGGTCACCTTCGACGCCTGACGGGCAGCCGGTCGCCAGCCATGGGAGGCTCGCCATGAAGGCCGCGGTGCTGCGCGAAGTCGGCAAGCCCCTCGCCATCGAGGAGCTGCAGATCCGCAACCCTGGTCCGCACGAGGTGCTGATCCGCACCGTGGCTGCCGGCGTCTGCCATTCCGACCTGCACTTCGTCGAGGGCAGCTACGCCTTTCCCATGCCGGTGGTGCTCGGACACGAGAGCGCCGGCGTGGTGGAGGCGGTGGGCGGCGAGGTTCGCACCGTCGCGCCTGGCGACCATGTCATCACCTGCCTCTCGGTGTTCTGCGGCCACTGCGAGGACTGCCTGACCGGCCACATGTCGCTGTGCCGCAATCCGGAGGTGCGGCCCGGGCCCGGCGCCGGGCCGCCGCGGCTCGAGGGCGCCACCGGTCCGGTCAACCAGTTCGCCAGCCTCTCCTCGTTCGCCGAACAGATGCTGATCCACGAGCATGCCTGCGTCGCCATCCGCAAGGACATGCCGCTCGATCGCGCGGCGCTGATCGGCTGCGGCGTGATGACCGGCGTCGGGGCGGTGATCCACACCGCCCAGGTGAAGCCCGGTGAAAGCGTCGCGGTGATCGGCTGCGGTGGCGTCGGCCTTTCGGCCATCAACGGCGCGGCCATCGCCGGCGCCGCGCGGATCATCGCCATCGACGCTGTTGCGTCCAAGGCCAATCTCGCCCGGCATTTCGGCGCCACCGACTTCGTCGACGCCAGCGTCGGCGACCCCGTGGCCCAGGTGATGCAGCTGACCGGTGGCGGCGTGCACCACAGCTTCGAAGCGATCGGCCTGGCCAGGACCGCGGAGCAGGCCTTCGAGATGCTGCGCCGGGGCGGCACGGCCAACGTCATCGGCATGATCCCCGTGGGCCAGACCCTCTCGCTGATGGGCGCGGCGTTCCTGGGCGAGAAGCGCATCCAGGGCTGCTCGATGGGCTCCAACCGCTTCCCCGTCGACATGCCGCGGCTGGTCGATTTCTACCTCGACGGACGCCTCAAGCTCGACGAGATGATCTCGCGCCGGATCCGGCTCGAGGACGTCAACGCGGCCTTCGCCGAGATGAAGACCGGCCAGATCGCCAGATCCGTGATCACCTTCGACGCCTGAGACGATCTGCGACGCGCCGCCTAGAGCACGATGCGATCGGACGGAATCGTCTGATCGCTGAATCGTGCTCTAGATTCAAAACACTGGAGCGCGTTCGGGTCGCAAAACCGGTTCCACTTTTGCGGAACGCGCTTTAGTCTTACTGAGTCATCACGTCACATCCACCTGCGCAGCTTGACGATTCAGCCTTGGTGATTCGGATTGGATCGCCTGGAGGTAGGGATGTCGGACGATACTGAGGTTCGTTTCGAGGCTTATGCGAATGGGCTTGCGGCTGTGTTGGGCCATGCTCACCGGGCGGCGGGGCTGAAGGACTACTGCACGACGCCGAGCCGGCCAAGTACTGGTTCTCCACCCTGCCGGCCGACATCGCCTTCGAGCGCCTGGTCGAGCTCGCCAAGCTGCGCTGGCGCATCGAGCGCGACTACCAGGACCTCAAGCAGGAAGTGGGCCTGGATCACTTCGAAGGCCGAAGTTGGCGAGGCTTCCACCACCACGCCAGCCTCTCGATCGCCGCTTACGGCTTCCTGATCTCCGAGCGGGAGACGATTCCCCCTCAGGACCTGGTTCCTCCAGGAGAGGCCCGCAAGCTGGCCTACCCAAAGGTCACCGACCCCGCGGCGCCGCCGATCCGGCCCGAGCGCCACATCCCAGACTCCATCGCCACCATGCCCCGCCGCCTCATCGTCGCCCTCGTCAAACGACTGCCGCGATGTCCCTGCTGCGGCCAGAAAACCCGCCAAAACACTCCCAACCCACGAATATGACGCAGTAAGACTAGGTCGGCTCAGTTGCGCCGCGGGATCATCACCGGCAGGGTCTCGTAGCCCTTGACGAAGACGGAGTGGGTCCGCTCCGGCTCGCCGACGAGTTCGACGGATGGGAAGCGCTTCAGGATCTCTTCCCAGATGATGGTGAGCTGCAGCTCGGCCAGGCGATTGCCGACGCACCGGTGGATGCCGAAGCCGAACGAAAGGTGCGTGCGCGACCGCTGCCGGTCGATGATGTAGCTGGTCGGATCGGCGATGACCGTATCGTCGCGGTTGCCCGAGACGTACCACATCACCACCTTGTCGCCTTGCCGGATGGCGCGGCCGCCGAACTCGACGTCGCGCGCGGCGGTGCGGCGCATGTGCGCCAGCGGCGTCTGCCAGCGGATGGTCTCGGAGACCATGGACGGGATCAGCGAGGGGTCGGCCCGCAGCTTGTCGTACTCGCGCGGGTTCTTGTTCAGCGCATAGACCGAACCGGAGATGGTGTTGCGCGTCGTGTCGTTGCCGCCGATGATCAGGAGGCCGACGTTGCCGTTGAATTCGTTGCGGTCCATGCCGCGCGTCGCCTCGCCGTGGGCCAGCATCGAGATCAGGTCGAATCTCGGCTCGGCGTTAGCCCGCTCGTTCCACATGGCCTGGAAGACGGAGAAGCATTCGTTCAGCTCGTCGCGCTTCTGGTCCCAGCTCTTCACCGGGCCGTGGCCGGGCGGATGGGTCATCATGTCCGACCAGTAGGTAAGCCGCCGCCGCTCCTCGAACGGGAAGTCGAACAGGGTCGCCAGGGTCATGGCGGTCAGTTCCTTGGAGACGAGGTCGACCCAGTCGAAGGCTTCGCCGATCGGCAGGGCGTCGAGGATCACGCCGGCGCGCTCGCGGATCACCGGCGCCATGCGCCGCAGATTGGCCGGCGCCACCACCGGGCTCACCGTCTTGCGCTGCTCGTCGTGCCTCGGCGGATCCATGGAAATGAAGCTCTGGCGCTGCGGGCGCTTGGCCATCTCGGCCACGGACTCGAGGCTCTGCAGGGTGATTCCGTCGGCCGACGAGAACGCCTCGTGGTTGGTGTCCACGGCCATGATGTCGTTGTAGCGGGTCACCGACCAGAACGGGCCGTAGTCGCTCTGGGCGGTGAAATGCACCGGCGCCTCGGCCCGCAGCCGCTCGAAGAGCGGCCACATGGCGTCTTCGGCGAAGAGGTCGGGCTGCGCCGGATTGAGCGCCTCCAGCGGCGTCGCCTCGAGGCTGGCCCGCGCCTCGCGCCGCAGATCGATCGAGCCGTCGCTCATGAGCCGTCTCCCGCTGACCGCGCGCCGCCTCGGGTCGCCCGGGGCAACCGCCGCCTCGTCATACGAGCGCGTCGGCGGCCGCGGCGCAAGTCCTTCCGCTAAGGCGCCTCGTTGGAGAAGACGATGGTGCCGGACGCGGCGAACATGCCGCCGACCCCGTGGGCGATGGAGATCTTCGCGCCCGGCACCTGGGCCGGAGCCAGCCCGCGCAACTGCCGCACGCTCTCCTGCAGGGCGTACATGCCGTACATGCCCGAGTGCATGTAGGAGAGCCCGCCGCCATTGGTGTTGAGCGGCAGGGCGCCGCGCTTTCCGGCGTTCTCCGGCGCGGTGTTGCGCTCGCGGATGAACGCCGCGGCTTCGCCCGGCTTGCAGAAGCCGAGATCCTCCAGGCCATAGAGCGGCAGGTGGGCGAAGGCGTCGTAGATCATCAGGTGATCGACGTCGCCATGGCTGATGCCGGCCTCCTCGAACGCCTTCTTGCCCGAGACGCGGAAAGCCTTCGACGAGGTGAAGTCCTGCATCTGGCTCACCATCGGCGTCTCGACGCTCTCGCCGCTTCCGAGGATGTAGACCGGCTTTTGCGGGAAGTCTCTGGCCCGCTCGGCGCTGGTCAGCACCAGGGCGCCGCCGCCGTCGGTGACGAGGCAGCACATCAGCATACGGAAAGGCCAGGCGATCATCGGCGAAGCCAGCACGTCGTCGACGCTGATCGGCGCCTTGAAGCTGGCGCGCGGGTTCCTGGCCGCCCATTCGCGCTGGATCACCGAGACCCAGGCCAGATCCTCCTCGCCGAGCCCGAAGGTCTTGAGGTAGCGCAGCACCGGGATGGTGAACATGGTGGGCGGACCTGCCGAGCCGTAGGGCGCCTCGAACTGGCCGGCGAGGCTGGATCCGCCGCCGCCGCCGAACCGCCCTCCGGCGCCCACGCGAGAGCGGCCGCTCTCGCCATGGGTGATGAGGACGGTGGAGCACAGGCCCTCGTTGATCGCCGCGGCCGCATGGCGCACGTGCAGCATGAAGGAGCAGCCGCCGACGCTGGTGCCGTCGGCCCAGGTGGGGGTGATCCCGAGGTAGTAGGCCAGCTCCGTCGGACTGGCTCCGGCGGTGGCGACGCCATCGATGTCCGAGGGCTTGAGGCCGCAATCGGCGAGGGCGTTCAGGGCCGCATCGGCGTGCAGCTGCATCACCGAGACGTCCGGGATCTTGCCCATCTGGGTGGTTTCTGCGGCCCCGACGACCGCGACTGATTTGCGCTTCATGGCTTTCAGACCCTCTCGGCGGCGTGGGCGGCGACGACGCGGGCCGGCGCGGCGCCCGCCGGGGCGAACAGCGGCAGGGCGATGTCGCCGAACGTCTCGAAGGCGACCTGCACCGGCATGTCGAGCACCAGCGCCTCGGGCGTTTGCGGGCAGCCGACGATGTTGGTCATCATCCTCGGCCCCTCCTCGAGTTCGACCACGGCGATGGAATGCGGCGCCTTGCCCATGTCCGGGCGCGGGCGATGGTTGATGACATAGCTGTAGAGCCGTCCCTTGCCGCTGGCCTTCAGCACCTCGACGTCGCGGCAGCCGCAGGCCGGACAGAAGGGGCGCGGCGGGAAGTAGGTTTTCGAACAGTCGGTGCAGCGCTGCAGGCGAAGCTCGCCGGCCTTGCAGCCGTCCCAGAAATGCTGGGTCTCCGGCGTGGGCTGCGGAAGAATGCGATCCATGAGGTTTTCAAATCCCGGGTGGTTGGCAATGCGCGCCCCTTCTGGTCAAGCGCCGCGCGCTTGTCGAGGCGCTTTGCGCGCCTGCGGGCAAGAGAACCTCGCGCCGTCCGGGCCGGCGCGCCGCCGCTCGAGGCGAGCGCGAACCCGGCAGCTATTTTGCGAGGGCCTGTCGGCGCCGGTCGGCCTAACGCGTCCTATGAGGCGAAAAGGCCCTAACGGACCGCAGGAACCCACCCATGCAGCATCAGGTTGTCTCGCTCGAAGCGTGGATCGAGGCGCGCACCGACCTAACGGCCAAGGAGAAGGCCGCGACACACGCTTATGACGAGCTCGGACGCGAACAGCGAGCGATGCCCTGGGTTTGGATCGAGAAGGACTATGTCTTCGAAGGCCCCTCGGGGCCGGTGACGCTGGCGGAACTGTTCGCCGACAGGAGCCAGTTGTTCATCAAACACTTCATGCTGTGGCCTGGCAAAGTCCGTCAATGCGTCGGCTGCTCCCTGGAGGTCGACGATGTGGCCGGCCTTTTGGAGCACCTCCACAACCACGACGTCACCTACGCGGTCGTAGCGCCGGCGGCGATCGCTGACATTGAGGCCATGCGCCGTCGGATGGACTGGCGCTTCCCCTGGGTGTCGAGCCTCGGAAACGACTTCAGCCTGGACATGCCCCCGGCCAGCTATCCGGACGAACATCCCGGCGGCAACGACGTCTTCTATAAGAACGAGGCCGACGAGATCTTCCACACCTTCCAGGTCCAGGACCGCGGCGGCGAGGCGTTCATGGGCATCTACAGGATGCTCGACGTCACACCCAAGGGCCGCGACGAGACCGGCCCCTACTACAGCCTGGCCGACTGGGTGCGTCCAAGAACCTCCTATGCGCGAGGCGGCGAGGTGGCGCGCGATGGCGAATGCCATCCGCCGGCGAGCGGCTGCGGGCTTTCCCACGACCCAGGCCGATAGGGTGCAACGTCCTTGTGTTGCGCCATTCGCGGCCCCGATGTTCGCCATCTTCGCGGCGTGACAAAGTCTGGCGAACGGCGGCCTCGCCCGGCGACCGTAGGGGCGGGGGCCACCTGGTGGAGACCAGCATGAAGGAGATTGGCGCGTGAAGCTCTACTACTCCCAGAACCTCAATCCCCGCGTCGCGGTGGCGACGGCCCGCTACCTTGGGTCGCCGGTCGAATATATCCGCGCCAGTCCGCGCCACCCGCAGCAGGAAGAGGCCTTCCGAGCCGTCAATCCCAATACCTTGGTGCCCGTCCTGGTGGAAGCAGATCGCACACTTTGGGAGACCGACGCCATCGCCTGCAGACTCTCGGCGCTGGCCGGCTCGGACTTCTGGCGGACGGGCGATCAACAGGTCGAAATGATCATGTGGATCAGCTGGGGCACGCATCACCTGACCAACGCCGCCAGCGTGCTCTATTGGCATCGGATCATCGTCCCGACCTTCTCGGACGAGGTGGCCGATCCGGCGGTTCTCAAGGCTGCGCTGGACGACTTCCGGCGCTTTGCAGCCATTCTCGACGCCCGCCTCGGCGCCAGGACATGGCTTGTCGGCGATCATGTCTCCTATGCCGATTTTCGCGTGGCGACGTCGCTGCCATTCGCGGCCGGTGCGGGCCTGCCCCTGGAAGAATTCCCCAACGTGACGCGATGGAACGAGCAGTTGTCTGCGATCGATGCCTGGCGGGCGCCGTTCGATGGACTGACCTGACGGGAGCAGGCGCCGCCTGGCCCCCGCGCCGGCGGCAAACACCATCGACGCCCGCCCGGGATTTCGTCCTATAAGCCCACGCGGCCGATCGCCTTTGCGAAGGCGGGGCGCAGGGCCAGGAGCGCGGCATGACCATCCTCGTCACCGGCGGGACCAAGGGCATCGGCCTTGCGATCGCCGAGCGGCTGGCGCGGCCGGGCGAGACGCTGGCGCTCGCATACCGCAGCGATACGACCGCTGCCGAGGCCGCCAGGACGCGCATCGCCGCCAAGGGCGCCCAGGTCCACGCCCTGCGCACGGACGTCGGCGACATCGCGGCCGCGGCGCGGCTGATCGGCGAGGTCGCGGCGCTGGGCGGGGGTCCGCTGCACATCGTCCATGGCGCTGCGATGATCTATCCGACCTCGCTGCTGCGCGCCGACCTGGAGACGTTCACCGCCGCGATGCACGCCAACGGGCTCTCGCTGCTCTACCTCGTCCAGCCGGCGCTGCCGCTGCTGCAGCGCGGCTCGAGCATCGTCTTCATCTCCAGCGCCGGGGCGCGCCAGGCGCAGCCCGGCTATGCCGCGCTCGGCGTCGGCAAGGCGCTGGCCGAGAGCCTGGTTCGCTATCTGGCGCCGGAACTCGCGCCGCGGGGCGTGCGCATCAACGCGGTCGCGCCCGGTCTGGTGCGGACCGGCTCGGTGGCGGCCATGCTCGGCAGCGAGGAAGCGGCCGAACAGCTCTACCAGCGCGCGGCGAGGTCCAACCCGTCCGGGCGGATGAGCGAGGACGCCGACTACGCCGCCGTCGTCGAGTTCCTGCTCGGCCCGGGCGCGCAGTTCGTGCAGGGCCAGGTGATCCACGCCAATGGCGGCGCCTATGTCGGCTGAACCGGCCTCCGACGATCTGCAATCCCTGATCGGGCGCACACGCCGGCAACAGGCGGTGCTGGCGCCTGAACTGGCCCGCCGCTACGCCGCCGCCACGGGGGCGGAGCTGGACGTGGAGGCGCATTTTCCGCCGCTCGGCCATTGGGCCTTCTTCGCCGAGGCGGTCGAGCCCACGGACCTCGGGCCGGATGGCCATCCGCTGGGCGGCCTCTTCGCCGCGCCCGCCGGCCTGCCCAGGCGCATGTTCGCCGCCGCCGAGCTGCGCTTCGAGGCCGCCCTGGCGCTGGGCGAGCCTGCCGAACTCGTCTCGACCGTTACCGGCGCGCGCCGCCGCGCCGGCCGCACCGGCGAACTGGCCCTGGTGGACGTGGAGCGGCGGCTCTCGCAGGGCCGGACCGTGCGCCTGGTGGAGTTCCAGACCATCGTCTACCGCGAGGCCAGCGCGCCGACGCCGCCGGTCGTCGATGCCGGCGCCGCGGCGGGACATGGCGAGGTCTGGACCCCCGATGCGATCGAGCTGTTCCGCTACTCGGCCGCCACCTGGAACAGCCACCGCATCCACTACGACCAACGCTATGCGCGCGAGGCGGAGGGGTATCCGGATCTCGTCGTCCACGGCCCGTTCACGGCGGCGCGGCTCTTCGACCTGGCGGCGCGCACCGCCGCGGCGCCGATCCGGCGGTTCGGCTTTCGCGCCCTGGCGCCGCTCTTCGTCGGCCAGCCGATCCGGCTGCGGCCGGGTGAGGCGGCCGGAACCCTCGTCGCGGTCCGCTGCGACGCAACCACGGCCATGACGGCTGCCTTCGAGGCTTGACGACGCACCCGCCGCGTCGGCATTGCGGGGCGATGTCCCGCGGCGGCGCCGTCATGGGCGTCGAGAACGCCCGCTTCGCCTACGTCCATGGCGCGAACGTCTTCCGGGGCGTCTCCTTCATGCTGGACGATGCGCGCACCGCCCTGGTGGGCGAGAACGGCGCCGGCAAGTCCACCCTGCTGAAGTGCCTGACCGGGGAACTGGAGCTGGACGACGGCCACGTCGTGCGTTCGCGGGCCTCCAAGGTGGGCTACGTGCCCCAGGAGATCCCGGCCCCGTTCCTGGACCTCACGGTGCGCGAAGTGATGGAGCGGGCGCTGAGTCGCGGCGGCGGCGACCCGATCAACGACGGCTGGCGCATCGACATGACAGTGGCGGAAATCGGCATGAGCGCGCCCGCCGCGGCGGGGCCCTATGCGGCGCTTTCCGGCGGCTGGCAAAGGCTGGTGCTGGTGGCGACCGCGGCGCTGCTGGAGGACCCGGACCTGCTGGTCCTCGACGAGCCGACCAATCACCTCGATCTCGAGAACATCGCCACCCTGGAGCAGTGGCTCACCCAGGTGATCAAGCTGCCGATGCTGATCGTCTCGCATGATCGCGAGTTCCTGAACCGGGTGACGAGCCGGACCATCTTCCTGCGGACCGACGGCGCCCATGCCTTCAAGGCGCCGTTCCTGGCCGCGCGCGAGGCGCTGCTGGCGCGCGACGCCGCCGACGCCCGCCGCCGCTCGCTGGAAGAAAAGGAGATCCGCCGGCTCGAGGAAGTCTGCGCCCGCTACAAGGTGTGGGCGCAGAAGAACGATCTCTTCGACAAGAAGCGCAAGGTCGTCGAGACCCGGATCAGGCGGATCGAGGCGGCCAGGACCCAGATCTACGCGCCCCGGGAGCGGCGCCTGGAGCTGGCCGACGGCGACATCGAGGCCAAGGCGGCGCTGCGCATCGAGGACATGACGGTGGCGACGCCGGACGCGCGGCCGCTGATCAGGATCGAGCGTCTGCTGATCCGCACCGGCGACCGGGTGGCGCTGCTGGGGGTGAACGGCGCCGGCAAATCCACCCTGCTCGGCGCCCTCGCCGCCGCCTATGCCGCCAGGGACCCCTATTACGACGGCCGCGCCAAAGTGCGCTTCAATCCCGGCTGCCGGCTGGCGTTCTTCGACCAATCCATGGCCGACCTGCCGCTGGGCTCGACCCTCGTCGCCTATCTGGGCGCGGCGCAGGCGATGAGCGAGCGCGAGAGCATCCAGGCGCTGATCAAGGCGGGGTTTGCGTTCAAGCGGCTGGACCAGCCGATCGCCCTGCTCAGCGCCGGCGAGCGGGCGCGACTGATGTTCCTGCGCCTGAAGGCCGAGCGGCCGAACTTCTACCTGCTCGACGAGCCCACCAACCACCTCGACATCGAGGGCCAGGAGGACCTGGAGATCCAGCTCGTCGAGGCCGACGTCTCGTGCCTCATCGTCTCGCACGACCGCTATTTCACCCGCAGCGCCGCGACCCGCTTCCTGGAGATCCGCCGCGGCCGGCTGATCGAGGTGGAGGATCCCGACGAGTTCTTCGCGGCCCAGGCGCCGGCGCGTTAAGCCGCGGTGCGCAGTTCCGGCTTTACTGACTGCGCCGCGCGCGCCAGGGATCGGCCCATGTCCAACACGGAGATCGGGGCGAAGGTGCAGATCGGACCGCTGCTCAAGGAGAGCTTCATCTTCGTGCGGCGCGGCTGGGCCGCGGCCCCAGCGGCGCTGGTGGTGCTGGTGATCAGCGCCGCCGCGCTCCAGGGCTACAGCAGCGTCAGCCAGGGCGTCTCGCCCTGGCCGCTGCTGATCGAGGTGCTGATCGGGACCCTCGCGACCGGCGCGCTCTATCGCAGCGTGCTGGCGGCCGAGCATCCGGACGATCCGCGTTTCGCGGTCGGGCCGGGCGGGCTGCAGTGGGGCGCGCTGGAATGGCGCGTGCTGGGCGCCAACCTGCTCGTCGCCCTGCTGCTCGCCATCGTGGCCGCGTTGGCGTTCATCGTCTGGGTGATCGGTCTGGCCGCCCTGGCCGCGGCGCACCAGCTGGACATCGCCGCCCTGCAAGGCGCCCAGAGCCAGGGCCTGGCCGCACTGGCTCACCTGATCTCCGGCCCCGCCTGGGCCGTCACTGCCGCAGTGCTGGCGCCCGCCGCGGCGCTGATGATCTACCTCGGCGTCCGCTTCAGTCTTCTGGCGCTGCAGACCGCCGACCTCGGCCGGCTCGACTTCGGCCGCGCCTGGGGCCTGACCAGAGGCGCCGCCGGCGCGATCTTCGTCGCCCTGGTGGTGATCTTCGCCTGCCAGTTCGCCGCCGGCGAGATCGCGCTCGGACTTGCCGACCTGGTCGCCTGGCTCACCCGGAGCGCGGACGCCGCCCTTCTGGGCGCCATCGTCGGCGCCGCGGCCGTGGCCGCCTTCAGCCTGCCGATGACGGTGGGAATGGCGATCCATGTCTATGGCGCCCAGCGTGGCAGTGCGGTCGCCAGGGATCGCTTCGGATAGGGCTCGACCCATTCCGAGTGCAGCTTCGCAACTGCGACGGTTCTGCGTTCCTCAGTTGCGGCGCAACCTCCAGGAACGTACAGTGAACTCTCGGACTGGGGCGCTCTCAGATTGTTGCGGCGCGATGCGGACTCGGGAGATTGGGGGACGTGGACCACCCCGGAACGAGCGAGAACGTCGAGACCGAGCGGACGCTGCGCGGATCGCTGCCGTTCGACCCGCTCTCCGCACGATCGCAATTGGAGGACGTGCGGCGTCGCGCTCGATGCTGGGCCGAGGGCCTTTGCGACGAAAGTCGGGTGAGCATGACCAGCGCCTTCGTACGACGGTCGCTGCTCTCCTACTGCACCCACGCTCGGCCCGGCGGCGCGCATCTCGTCGATTGGGACATTCACCCCATGCTGAGCGATCCGGCCATTCAGCTGGCCGAGCGCGCAGGCAACCTGGCGCGCGCCTTACCTGCGGTTGAAGCCCTGCATCGGATTACCGGCCTCTACCCCTCGCTTCAGTCGCATACGCACCGCACGCGTTTCGGCAGCTACTACACGCCACCGGTCCTTTCAGCTCGGCTGCTCAATGCGGCCGCCAGCGCTGGCGTCGACTGGACGAGCGCACGAATTCTCGACCCTGCCTGCGGCGGCGCGACCTTCCTGGTCCAGGCTGCGCGGCTGTTGCGAAGATCGCTCCGGGATGCGCATCCGGCCGCCGTGCTGGAAGAGATCGAGGCGCGCCTGTGCGGATTCGAGTTGGACCCGGGCGCGGCCCAGATCGGCCAGATGGCGCTCGAGGTCTATCTCTGCGATCTCGCCAACGAGCGTGGGCGCAAACTGGGGCGCATCGTCCACAGGTGCGACTCATTGAACATCATGCCCAGCGAATCGTTCGATCTGGTGATTGGAAATCCGCCTTACGGCAGAGTCAGCCTCTCCGCAGAGCAGCGCGCCCGCTATAGTCGAGGACTGTATGGGCACGCTAATCTATATGGTCTATTCACCGATCTGGCGCTGAGGTGGTCGACGCCTGATGGCGTCGTCGCGTATATTACACCTACGAGCTTCCTGTCTGGACAATACTTCTCGTCGCTGCGTCGATTGTTGCTCTTGGAATCCCGTCCAGTCAGCATCGAGTTCGTGCATGCGCGAAGCGGCGTATTCGAGGATGTTCTCCAGGAAACGCTTCTCACCGTCTACTCCAGAAACCGCGCGCACCCGGCTCGCCCACAGGTCAGCAGTCTGGACGTGGTGAGTGAACTGAAGGCCGATGTCGTCGCGACCGGAACGATCGAAGCGCCCTCGGACGGAGCGGCCCCGTGGCTGGCGCCGCGCAAGCCCGCCGATCGCGAACTCATCCATGGCGCCCGCGCGCTGAAGACGCGACTCTCGCACCTTGGATACCGAGTATCGACGGGCCCGCTGGTATGGAACCGCCACAAGGATCAGCTGACGGATACCGCCTCGACGGGTGCGAAGCCGCTGATCTGGGCGGAGTCGGTGCTGCCTGGCGGCGCGTTCCGGCACAGGGCCGAGAAGCGCTCGCACGCGCTTTATTTCGAACCCCGGGCGGGCGATGACTGGCTGATTCTGCGCAGGCCATGCGTGCTCGTCCAGCGAACGACCGCGAAGGAACAGGCGCGGCGCCTGATCGCCGCCGAATTGCCCGCCGCATTCGTGGACGCCAGCAGTGGCGTCGTCGTCGAGAACCACCTCAACATGCTGATCGCCGAGCGCGCGCCAGCGATTCCGGCGCTCGTGCTGGTGGCTCTGTTCAACAGTGATGTCGTAGATCAGCTGTTCCGGTGCATGAGCGGGAGCGTCGCCGTTTCCGCGTACGAACTGGAATCGCTGCCGTTGCCTGGGCCGAGCGAGATGCGCAAAATCGCAGAGTTCCTGGCCGAGGGGGGGGGCGCGGCCGGCCTGAACGCAAGACTCCGCAGTCTCTATGGCTTGGCGCCGCCATGAGCCTGCCAGATCTGTCATCGCGTTCTGAAATACATCGACGGCTGCGACTGGTCTTTCCGGAGGGCTGCGCCAACCGCGGCTGGCTCACGCGCGAACTTGCGGCAAGCACGGTCTTCGTAGCGCTGTACATCGGGGCCATCGAAGGCGAAGGCGTGTTCCTCGCGCCGAAGCACGTCTATCGGATGACCGACGAGCAATCGCTCAACGTCGCGGCGGCGTCGCGGTCCGCCTATGCAACCGGTGTGCTCCGCGCCCGTTTCCTGGCGCCGGGCCGGCGCTGGTACCAGGACACCACGCGCGAGCCGATCCGCGACGAGACGCTGCGCGAGGGCCTCGTGACGGTTGGCGCAGCCATTGAACGCGTTGGATTGGCGACAACCTCGAGCCGGCCGCGCTACGCCTTGACCAAAGCCTTCGCCGCATTGTTTGCGCCCGGCCTCAACGACGAAGCCTTCCACGCGGCGGCGACATCCTGGCGTGATCACAATCTCAGCCCAGGCGCCCTCGCTCGCATCGCTCTGGTGCGGGCCGGGGCGGCGAGTTCGGGCGACTTCATCTTGGCGACGTTTCCGAGCGGCGAGGTCCGGCGCATGAAGCCCGGGCCAAGTTCAATCATCACCAAGGCGGTCGTGGGGGTATTCGCCAAGCGCTTCCTGGGCGAGGCGGCGGTGCTGCTCGTCAGCGACAGCGGCGTGAAGGTCGTCGCCAGGGACGATCACCTCGCCAGGCGCCTTGGGTTCGAGATCAAGGCCGACAAAGACTTGCCTGACATCATCCTCGTCGATCTGGCCCGGCGGCAGCCGCTGCTCGTATTCGTCGAGGTGGTCGCGACCGACGGCCCGATGAGCGAACGCCGTAAACACGCCCTCACCGCCCTGGTGGCTGCAGCGGGATACGATGAGCGGCACACCGCCTTCGTGACTGCCTACCTGGACCGCAGCGGCGGCGCTTTCAGGAGGACCGTCGCCAAGCTCGCATGGGGTAGCTACGCTTGGTTCGCCAGCGAGCCGGAGGGACTCCTGGAGCTTACGGCGGGAACCGGGACCATCGGCTGAGCAGCAGCCTACGCCCTGATTCCCTTCACCGCGCGATCGGCGCCCAAGGCCGTCAGAGCGGCCCGGACGATGCCTTCGGCGTCGAGGCCGGCGGCGGCGTACATGGCTTCGAGCTTGTCCTGATCCTGGAAGATGTCGGGCAAGGCGAGGGTGCGGATCTTCAAGCCGCGGTCGAGCATGCCGTGCTGGGCGAGCGCCTGGAGCACGAAGGCGCCGAACCCGCCGACGGCGCCCTCCTCCACCGTCACCAGGGCTTCGTGCTCGCGGGCGAGGCGCAGCAGCAGATCGAGGTCGAGCGGCTTGGCGAAGCGGGCGTCGGCGACGGTGGCCGAAAAGCCGCGGGCGGCGAGCATGTCGGCCGCCTTCAGCGAATCGGCGAGGCGCGTGCCGTAGGAGAGGATGGCGACGGCGGTTCCCTCGCGCACGATGCGGCCGCGGCCGATCTCCAGGGGTTCGGCGAAATCCGGAATGGCGACGCCCACGGCATCGCCGCGCGGATAGCGCAGGGCGCTCGGGCGGTCGTCGATGGCGACCGCAGTCGCCACCATGTGCGCCAGTTCCGCCTCGTCGGCGGGCGCCATCAGCACGAAGCCGGGGAGCTGGCCGAGATAGCCGACGTCGAAGCTGCCTGCATGGGTAGGCCCGTCCGCGCCCACGAGGCCCGCGCGGTCCATGGCGAAGCGCACCGGCAGGCGCTGGATCGCCACGTCGTGCACCACCTGGTCGTAACCGCGCTGGAGGAACGTGGAATAGATCGCCGCGAACGGCTTCATGCCGTCGGCGGCGAGACCGGCGGCGAAGGTCACGGCGTGCTGCTCGGCGATGCCGACGTCGAAGGCGCGGTCCGGAAACCGGTCGGCGAACAGGTCGACGCTGGTGCCGGACGGCATGGCGGCGGTGATGGCCACGATCTTATCGTCGCGCTCGGCATGCTTGATCAGCTCGGTGGCGAACACCTTCTGGTACTGGGGCGCGTTCGACTGGCTCTTCACCTGCTTTCCGGTGATGACGTCGAACTTCTGCACGCC
>DATKRO010000047.1:0-2688 GCA_035532115.1 Caulobacteraceae bacterium
AGATGTCCCACGGGCCAGAAAGGAAACATCATGCGGCGCAGCGCTCTCTTCCTCGAAGATCTCGGCCACGCGGTCGTCGATACCCTCCTGGCCTTCCTCGTCGTTCTTCTCGTCGCGCTGGCCTTACTGGGCTTCGTGATCTGGCTGATGGGCCTGCAGGACGCGGCTTTCTCGTTCATCGGCATCGCCCACGCGCAGGTGCCGGCGGTGACCCCGCAGCCCTACGGCTCGGCCAGCTACGGCAGCCTCGTCGATGCCGCGTGCTCGAACAACGGCCAGATCCTCTATTGGATCATCGGCATCCTCGGCACGTCGCAGGCCGCTTCGCTCCTCGCCAATTTCCGCAAGACGATCGGCAGCCGGGCGCCGCTGCTCTTGAAGCTGCTCGACATGGTGGCCGCCAATTTCTTCGCCTTCGCCAAGCAGCAGGCGCAGCAGCAGAGCGCAACGGTGGTGAAGATGCCGCCGCCTTCGGCGCCCAGCCCTCCGGGCGCGGCGTGAGCTTCGCCCGCGACATCGCGATCCGCACCGTCTTCATGGAGGCGTCCGGCAGCGGTGCGCCCGGCATGAAGGCGGTCTGCCACGTCCTCTGGAACCGGCTGCACTCCGGGCGCTGGGGCAGCAACCTCACGGCCGTCTGTCTCTGGCCCGAGCAGTTCTCCTGCTGGAACACGTCCGACCCGAACCGGCTGCGCCTGGCGCGCGAGCCCGAGGACAGCCCGATCCTCTTCTCGATCGGGATGATGCTCGATGCCGCGGCCAACGAGGCGGACTTCACCCAGGGCGCCACCCACTACTACGACCCCGACTCGGTCCTGCACGAGCCCCCATGGGCGGCGGGCGCGACGAACACCGGCCAGTGGGGCGGCCAGCTCTTCTTCTCGGGGGTCAAATGAGACGGTCTTCTTGGGTGGGCGCGGCGTTCCTCGGTCTGCTGCTGCTCGGCGGCTGCGCGGCGGCGATCCCGCCAGGGCAGCCCGTCGCCAACGTCGCGCAGATGACGCCGCGCGAGCAGCTCTATGGGCTCGAAGCCGCCTACACCGCGGCGCTCACGTCGATCGACCAGGTGCTCAAGAGCCAGACGGCCGTCCCGGCGGCGGCGCTGGCCGCGACCCAGAGCGCGGTCACGCAGGCCGGCGCCGCGCTCGACGCGGCGGACAGCACGGTCGCGGCCTATTACGCGGCCGAGGCGACGCAGCCGGCGACCGCGAGCATGGCACCGGCCACGGCGGCGCTGCAGCAGGCGCAGACCGCCGTCAACGCGCTCCAGCAGGCGCTGGTCGCACTCAAGGGAGGGCAGTGATGGGCGCCATCCTCGCGGCGGCGGAAGCGGCAAGCGCCATCCTGGCGGTCTCGATGAACGGGCTGCAGGTGGTCCAGCAGATCAACCAGATGGTGGCGACGGCGCAGAGCCAGGGCCGCGATCTCACGCAAGGCGAGATGGACGCCATCATCGCCGCGCGGCATTCCGCCCAGACCGCGCTGCTGGCGACGCTCGCCGCGGCGCAGGCGAAGCTCGAGGCGGCCAGGCCCTCGGCGAAGTCGGGCGCCTGAGATGCGGCGGCTGCGGGACGCGGTTGTCGCCTTCCTCGTGGCGGTCGACCTCGCGGCGTCCGCGGCCTTCGGCGGCGAGCCCTGGCAAAGCATCTCGGCGCGGCTCGGCGCGGCGCTCCCGGCCTGCGTCTTCTGCCGGATCTGCTGCCGGGTCCTCGGCGCCCTGCTGGGGCCCGACCATTGCGACCGGGCGCACCGCGACTATTCGGAGATCAAAGCCATCATGGAGCGCGACGAATGAGCGTCCAAACGGACCAGGTCATGGCCTCGATCGCCGCCTCGAAGAGCTCGCTGGCGGTGGCGCAGGCGCAGCTCATCGCGGCCTCGGCCGCCATCGCCAGCGGCGATCTCGCGGCGGTCTCCACCGCGATCGGCGCCATCAGCCTCGCCATCGCCGGCGCGGCGCTGCCGCTGGAAAACCTCGCCCTCAACCTGGTGCCGCCGCAATGAGCGAAGGGCGCCTCCTGTTCTATGTGGGTGTGGCCGTGATCGTGCTGGTGGTGCTGGCGGCGCTCGCCCATGCCGGCGAGAAGCTGCCGGCGCCGGCCACCACCTTGCAGCTCATGGTGACGGACGAGTCCGGCGATTTCATGCTGGTGACGCCCGTAGAACAGCCGAGCGGCCCGGTGGACTGCGCGCTGCGCGGCCAGATGCTGGCGCAAGGCTGGATGAGGGCGCACCCGGGCTGGCACTTCGTCGGCTGGCGCTGCAGCCCGGGGACGCCGGCCTAGTCTCCGCTACGCCTCGCGGGCTTCGACAGCAGCCCGAGACCTCGCGCCGACGCATTCCACAGAGCCGCACAAGCCTGCTCGCCGATGCCGAGCAGGGTCGTCCCTTGCGCCGGCGAAGCACCGGGCTCAAGGGAACCATCGCTTGGCACGCTGCCGAAAAGGTCGGCCATATCGGGCCGCGGCGCCCCGCGAAATAATTTGAGCTTTGGCGCCACGAAGAGCAGCAGCTGCGCCCTTCCCGCGTAGATCTGCCACCACGGCGCAGACGTCCGGTCCGGGACGAGGGCGATGCCGTCGCCGTGGCTGTCCCATTTCGCGAGCCATGGCAGCAGCCCATTGCGACCGCCGAATGGCGGGTTCATCCACACGAATCCCCGCCATTGCGTCGTAAGACTTTCCCGCA
>DATKRO010000048.1:0-6336 GCA_035532115.1 Caulobacteraceae bacterium
CTCGCCCAACCGGCTCGGCTTCGAACTGGAGCGCGTGATGCGCACGCCCTACAGGATCGACGACTTCCAGCAGCTCTATTTCGTGATCCCTTCGCTGCAGGCCCTGCGCGCGGCGACGCTGAGGGATTTCGCCTCGGTGTACAGGCGCGTGTCCCACGCCGCGGACCTTCCCATAGAGGCGGTTCTCCCGAACGACGAGGTGATCGCTCGCGGGACGCAGGCGTACGCCAGGACCAGGTCCGCCGCCGTTCAGTAGTCCTTGCGCCAGCGCACCGACAGGCGCGAATCGCCCTGTGCGCCCGCCGCTTTCGCGACCACGGAGAGGTTCCGGCGCACCCGCCAATCGACCTCTGCCGAAGGCCCCTCGCGACCGCCGCCGGTGAGTTCGAGATAGACCTTGTCGGTCAGGTACTTGCCGCCGGAGATGCTGAAATCCGAAGCGCCGGCGCCGCCCAGGGCCAGCCGATCCAGATGTGCGAAATTGCGAAGATTGCCCAGCACGTCGAAGCCGCCGCCGCCCCGCAATTCCACCAGGGCGGAAGCCAGTTCAGCGCCCTCCGCCGGCGAAAGCTGCGCCGCCGAGGTTCCAAAGAGAACCTGCGAAAGAACCTCGTCATTGGGCAGCACCGGCGTCGAGGTGAGCGTGATCCTGGGCTTGGACGCCGTGCCCTGGATGCGGATGACCGCCGTGAGCGTCGGCGCCTCCCAGGTGGCGCTCAGATCAAGTCGGATGTGTTCGGGCGAAGCGGCCAGATCGACGACACCGCTCGAGCCGAACTCGAAACGCTTGCCGGCGAAATCATAGTCACCGCGCACGACCCGCGCGGTTCCCTGGAGCGCAGGGTCCGTGGTCGAGCCGCCGACATGGGCGTCGAGCGAGAGCTCGACATCGAGGCCCCGCCCCTTCACATAGACCCTGCCCGGCGCCTTCAGCGCGATGTCCAGATCGACCGCCGGCGCGCGTGCATTGGCCGCCTCGAGCTGGCCGCCCGGGCCGCCAGGCTGGCGGTTGATCTCGACGACCTGCATCGGCGTCACACCTGACGCGGCTGGCGGATTGGCGGCTATGTCGGCTCGGTCGATGGCGAGCGCGCCGACGAGCTTGACCTTGCCATCCGCGCCGCGGTTGATCGTCGCCTGTCCCGACGCGACAGCGGTCGCGACCTCGTTGTCGATCAGCCGAAAGCGCTTCAGGTCGAGCCGGAAGCTGCTGGCGCCGCCGCGGATCAGGCTGATGCGGCCGACCCCGGTCACCGAGCCGCCCGCCCCATCCGCGCCTGAGAACTGGCTGACGTCGATGGCGCTGTCCGCAAGCCGCGCACTGGAGGTCACGTCCTTCAACTTCAGGCCGGTGTCGGAGTCGGCGAACTCGCCATTGCGGATGGTGACGAGACCCTGAGCGGTCGGGTCGGCCAAATCGCCCCCGACCGTTCCCTGCGCCTGGACTTCGCCCGAGAGACTGCGCTCGGCGCCCATCAACATGTCCCACAGCGGTTTCACCTGGCCCGTAGCCGAGAATTCGCCCCGCAGCGGCGCAGTTCGCACCAGTGCGAACTGGAACGGCGCCGCACTCGCCGCAGCCGGGAGGACAAGGCTGGCGTGGCTCGTCAGGCCCTGAGCGTTGCCGAACTCTGCGTCGAGGGTGACCAAGTCGTGCACGAGCATGGCCTTCAGCTCGCCGCTCAGCGACGGACCTCCCTTGTCGCCGCGCTGCCTGGCGTCCGCGATCCTGGCGGTCAAATCGCCCCCCAGACGCGCCCCCGAGCCTTCCAGGCTGAAGCTGGCGTCCAGCCGACCTTGATAGTCCTGATCGATCGCGCCGAGGCTGACTCCCGCCAGTTCCGCCTTCGCCTGGAGCGCCCGTCCCGCCTGGCGCGCGTCGATCCGGGCGCGCCCACCGCCCACATCAGCCAGGATCTCGAGCGACGTTCCCGCTGCGCCGAAGCTGAGGTGCGCCGGCGACAAGGTCTTAAAATGAGCGTTGCGCAAACGCCCAGAGCCCGAGAAAGTCGCGTCATAGACGCCGTTGCGCCACGCGAGCCGACCCGCCCCGCTCGCCTGCCAGCTCCCGTGGGTCTCGAAGCCGGCCGCCTCCATCCGATAGGGCAGCGCCGCCAGCGGCCCCTCTGCGGTGAGCTTGGCCGCCTGCACCATGACGCCACCGCTGGCCAGGACCGCATTGCTGGCGCTGGCTACGAGACTGGCGTGCGCCCCGCCCGGCGCGGCGGTGATCCGCAGCCGTCCCGAAGCCTGGCCGTGCGAGAGAAAGGCGCCGGGGCCGAGGCTGAGGGAGAGGTCGGCGGACGATGGCGCGGCGCCGCGCAACGACACCGCTCCGCGCACGTGCGCGCCTGCCGCCGCGGCGTCGAGACCGGTCACGTCGAGCCCGGCGGACGCGACCCTGAAGCCCGCGCCGGCCGTGGCTGGCCCGTAGCGGCTGGCGGCGGCCAGAGTGAATGCGCCACTCACGTCGGCGGGACCTTTGACGAGGCTGAGGGAGAGCTTCGCGGCTTGCAGGGAGAGCCCGGGGAGATCGACCCTGGCAAAGTACGCCTCGAGGTCGGCGGTCGGCGCGGCGAGCGTGCCGCCGAGGTTCCCGACGCCGCTGCCGGCGCCTGCGACCTCGAGCGGGCCCGCGTCCAAGGGCCCCCTGGCGCGCCAATCCAGCTTCAGGCCGAGCGCGCCGTCAGCGCCGACCGTCCCGGCGGCGTTGATGTCGCCCGCGGCTCCGGCGAGATCGGCATCGGCCACCCGCAGCACGTGACCGTCGAACGTGGCTGCGCCCTTCAGCCGCGGCGTCGCGCCGACGAGCCTGTCGAGATCGGCGGCGCCGCTGGCGAAGTCCCGCGCCGAGGCATCGAACGAGAATGTCCAGGGCGCCGCGCCCGACTGACTGGCGCGCCAGTCCGCGGTGACCAGGCCCTTGGCGCCCGGTCGCGCGGCGGCGAGGTCCGAGAGACTGGCCCGACCATGAAAGCCAAGGCCGCCCAGGAGCCCACGCTCGCCCTGGCCGGTGACCCTCAGTCCCAGACCGTCCACGGTCAGCGACTTCATCAGCAGGCGTCCGTCCGCCAGCCAGACGAGATCGGCCGCGGCACGGGGGCGAGGCCCGAGCAGCGCCGCGGCGAGTCCCGAGCCCTGGCCGCCGTCACCATCGAGGGCGAGCCCGAGCGCTAGCTCGCCGCCTCGCCACGACAGGTGCGCCGGCCCTTGCACCCGGGAGAGACGGTACCCGAGCCCGCCGGGGCCGTCGACGGCGAGGCTCCCCGCAAGGCTCCAGCCATCCCGCGTCTTGACGAGTGATCCGGAGAAGCGCGCCGCGCCCATCGCCGGCCAGGCGAGCAGTCGCGACGCCTTGCGGACCTCGAGCGAGACGGCGAGGCCCCCGGGGCCGGTGACTTGCCGGCCGAGATCCGCCTCGCCTCGAGCTGCGAGGTCGACGTTCGAGGACGTGGCGGCGAGCGTCAGGGCGAAGAACCCATCGGCGGCCCTGGTCGCGCTGACGCGGAACGCGGCGTCGGTCCCGAGCATCGCCTGATATCCTGAGAGCAGGCGCGAGGCGTCGAGCACGATCTGGCCCTGCGCCGCGCCTCCCGCTGGCGACCACGCGCCGCTCGCCTGGATGGGCGCCAGCGCGCCGCTGCGGCTGACGAGCCGGAACTGACCCTGGCTCGTCGTGCCATCGGCCCGCGCCAACAATAGGAACGGCTGGTCGACCGCCAGGCCCAGAGCGCCGGCAAGCGCGCCGCCCTGCGCTTCGCGAGCATCCACTCGGAGCGATACCGTCTTGCCGCGCCCAAGATCGAAGCTCGCCGTCAGCCGGTCTCCGGCGTGGGTGAGGCTGGCGGCCTCCAGGCGGCCGGCGAGGCCGCCCGTGCGCGCCGCGTCCAGCGAGGCGGTGACGTCGTAGAGGCCATACCGGTAACTGAAGGCCGGCGCCATCTCGACACGGGCGCCGAGCCGGCCGAGGTGGACCGACACCGGCGACGGGCCGCCGCGCGTCGGGGCGCTGAGAACGGGGCGGCGCAGCACCACGATGCGGCGGGCCGCCAGTTCCTGGATCTGGACCCTTCGGCGCAACAGCTGGGGCCACTCCCAGCGCACGCGGACATCGGTGGCGTCGAGCCAGGCGCCCTGGCCATCCGAGATCGTCAGCCGCCCGATGGAAAAGTCGCGCCAGACGTCACCCGAAAGGCCATCGACGTGCAGCCGGCCAACGCGCCCAAGCGTCACCCCATCGAGTTCGGCCTCGATGAGCCGCCGCCCAGGCTCGGTGAGCGCACCGAACCGCGCCACCGCGAACACTGCGGCGATCAGCGCCCCAAGCAGGAGCGCCGCGCCGACGAGCCAGCGGCCAAGGCGTCGCGAACGCGCGGGCTTCGCAGGGCCGGGCGCGCCCGCCTCGGTGGGTCTGCCCCTCAAAAGCTCTGTCCGATGCTGAGATATATCTGCACGATCGGGTCGCGGCGATGGCGGTCGAGGGGCGTGGCAAGGTCGATGCGGACCGGCCCGAAGCCAAGATCATAGCGCAGCCCGACCCCCGCGCCGATGTCCACCTGGCGCAGGTCCGGAACCAGGGTCGGCCCGACCGCGCCGGCGTCGACGAAGGCTGCCACTCCCCAGGGGCCGGCGAGGTGCTGGCGCACCTCGCCGGAGACTTCGAACAGCGAATCGCCGCCGATGGGAGTACCGTCCGAGAGCGTCGGCCCGACTCCCTGGTAAGGATAGCCGCGCACCGACCCGCCGCCGCCAGAGAAGAACCGGCGGTCCGCAGGTACGTCCGGGATCTTCCCACCCAGGATCGAGCCCAGCTTGAGCCGTCCGGCGAGCACGGTGGACGCATTCGCCTCGAGCGGCAGGTAACCGGACGCCTGCACCGTCGTTTTCAGGTAGCCGAGCGTGCGATCACCGGTGAGGAAGGCAGGTTCGAGGCGCGCCTCCAGGCGCCAACCCCGAGTCGGATCGAGGGGGTTGTCCGAACGGTCGAGGGCGAAATCGCCGAGGCCGCTCAGGATGGCGAGCTTCAGGTCCCTGCCCACGGGGATCGCGTTGGCGTTCACGGCATCCTTCTCGAAAGTATCCTCGGCGTCCACGGCGCCGCCGATGGTGATGAAAGTTGTCCTGGTGTAGTGGCGCACGACATCAGCGCGCAGCTCGGCGCCTCTGTCGTTATAGGCCGGCGTCTGGTCAGCGAAGATGTCGCCGCCGAGCTTCAGGGTCTGATCGCCGCGCCTCCAGTCGGGCAGCGCCAGGTCGAGGTCCAGTTTTTGCTGGATCTGCGCCAGGCGCGCCGTCAGCGTCAGAGTGTCGGCCCGATGCAGCAGGTTGTAGTTGATCCAGGTCGCGTCGGCTCCAGCCCCCTGGCTGGTGTCGTAGCCGGCGCCGAGCTCCACGGTGTGCGGCGGACGGTCGGCCAGGCTGACGATCACCGGGCGAAGCCCGCCCACCGCCTTGTCGGCCGGCGCCAACGCCACGGTCACCGAATCGAATATCCCGACGTCGCGCAGACGCCGTTCCAATTCGGCGATCTTGCGTGGATCGTAGATCGCGCCTTGCTTCCACGTGGCGAGCGAAGCGATCCAGGCCGCCCTGGTGCGGCCGTGCCGGGCGACCACCTGGAGGCCATCCAGGCGCACGAGGTCGCCGGCGGCGACGTGGAAGGTCGGCTCGACAGCGCGGACCTCGTGGTCCACGATCACCTGGCGCGGGTCGACGATGGCGTCGGCATAGCCGCGCTTGCGCGCCACCGCCACGATCCGCCCCTCCGCCGCCAGCACGTCGGCGGCGCGGCCGGGAGCCCCGACGCGCAGGTCCATCGCCTCGGCGGCCGCAGCCTGGGTCTCCGGGTCCGGCGCGCGGCCGTCCCAGACCAGCCTCGGCGCCGCAATCGTCGAGCGCGGGCCCGGCGTCACCTGGACGACCGGCTCGGGCGTCGCACCCTCGCCCACTCTCGGGGCGACGACATAGTCATAGAAGCCTTCGGACCGCAGCACCGCGATCACCGTCGCGGCAGCCTCGCGCGCGCGGCGCCGCGCGTCCAGGCGCGTCGCCGGCCTGGTCTTTTCGGCGCCGACCGCGCGCTCGATTTCCAGCCGCAGGGCGCGGTCCGACACGCCCTCCACGCGCGCCTTCGGCTCGCCGGCCGACGCGACGCCCGGCGCCGCGAGCCAGAGGGCCACGAAGGCGAAGGCCGCGACGCGGCAGGGTCTCACCCGTCGTTCTTCCTTTCGGCGCCCACCGCCCCGCCCCTGTAGAGCGCGCCGGCGCAGCTGTCACGGCGCCAGAGGCCGCAGCGTCACGGTAGCCGGCTGCCGTACACCTGCTCGATCGGGATGG
>DATKRO010000049.1:0-47454 GCA_035532115.1 Caulobacteraceae bacterium
GAGGTGCTGGCGAAACAGCCGCCGCAGCTGGCGCTCGCCGACGCCGAGCCGATCGGCCAGCGCCGCCACGTCCGCCTCGTCCAGCGCCCCGGCTTCGATCAGGCCGAGCGCGCGCGCCACCGTGTTGGACGTGCCGCGCCAGGCGCCGAGATCCGGCGCGGTTTCCGGCCGGCAGCGCAGGCATGGCCGAAAGCCGGCGCTCTGGGCCGCCGCGGCGCTGGCGAAGAAGCGCACGTTCTGGCGCCTGGGGGTGCGCGCCGGGCAGATCGGCCGGCAGTAGATTCCCGTCGTCCGCACCCCGACGAAGAGGCGCCCGTCGAAACGGGCGTCGCGGGCGCAAAGGGCGCGGTAGCAGGCGTCGTCATCCATCTCCATGCCCGCGAACATGGGGCCGGCAGGCGTCGATGTCTCGCGGTTTTCGGACGCGAACGGCGCGCCTCGCGCCGCGGCGTTGACGCACGGCGCCTCCGACTGCAAGCGTGGCGCCGCGTCGAGCCAGGGAGGTCGAGCCAGGGAGGTCGAGGATGATCGAAGGCGCCTGTCACTGCGGCGCGGTCCGCTGGAGCTTCGAGACGGTTCCGGACGGGGCCACAGCGTGCAACTGCACGGTCTGCCGTCGCTACGGCGTGCTCTGGGCCTACGGCTACGAGGACCGGGCGATCCGCGTCTTTGGCCCGACCCAGGTCTATTCACCCGGAGAGTCGATCGGCTTCCACTTCTGTTCGACCTGCGGTTGCCTCGCCTACTGGCGCTCGCTCGAACCCGGCGCGGACGGGCGGCGGCGCATCGCCGTGAACCTGCGCCTCGCCGAGCCCGGGGCGGTGGCGTCCATCGCCGTGTACCGTCTCGATGGTCTGCAGACGTTCCGCGATCTGCCGCGCGACGGCCGCTGCGTCGCCGACTACTGGTTCTGACGCGTCCGGGCGATCCTCGGTCGGTCCCGCTCGCCGCGAACGTCAGCTTGCCGGCTGGCGCTAGGGCTGGGCCCTGCGCGCCCGAAGCAACCGGGCGCAACCGGCTTTTCCTTTGCGCTGGGCCGCTCTAGGGTCCGCGCCGCCGCGGGAGGGTGGCGATGAAGCTGAAGCTCGTGGTGCTGGCGGCGCTGATGGCGCTCTGCGCCTGCTCGGGGGGGCGCGGGACCGCCGAGCCGGGTGGCCGGACCCTGATCCGCTTCGCCACCGACTGGCGCGCCGAGGCCGAGCACGGTGGCTTCTACGAGGCGCTGGCGACCGGCGAATATGCGAGGCGTGGCCTCGACGTGCGCATCATTCCCGGCGGCCCCAGCGTCAACGTGCCCGAGCTGGTCGCGTCCGGCGCGGTCGAGCTCGGCGACGGCTCCAACAGCTTCATCGTCATGAATCTCGCCAACGAGCACGCGCCGGTGAAGGCCGTGGCCGCCTTCATGCAGAAGGACCCGCAGGTGCTGCTCGCCCATCCAGGCGTGGGCATCGCGTCGATCGCCGACATGAAGGGCCACCCGATCCTGCTCTCGGACGCCTCCATCACCGCCTTCTGGCCGTGGCTGAAGGCCAAGTATGGCTTTTCCGATGCTCAGGTTCGCAGCTACACCTTCAACAACGCCCCCTTCATCATCAACAAGGAGGTCGTGCAGGAGGGGTATCTGACCTCCGAACCCTACACCATCGAGAAGCAGGGCAAGTTCAAGCCCGAGGTCTTCCTCCTCGCCGACCAGGGCTATCCCAGCTATGCGGCCATGGTGCTGGCGCCCGACCGCCTGATCGCGGCCAACCCGGCCGCGGTGCGCGCCTTCGTCGAGGCCAGCGCCATCGGCTGGCGCGACTATCTGCACGGCGACCCCGCGCCCGCCGACGCCCTGATCCTGAAGGATAATCCCGACATGACCGAGGACGTGCTCGCCCAGGCGCGCGACAAGATGCGCGCCTATGGCCTGGTCGACGGCGGCGATGCGGCGAGGCTTGGGATCGGCGCCATGACGGCCCGGCGCTGGGCCGATTTCTTCAGGATCGCCTCGCCGAAGGGCCTGGCCAACTACCAGGACGCCTTCACCCTGAAGTTCCTGCCCAGTCCGCCGGTGAAGTAGGTGGCCGACCGGGCCGTCGCCGCGCTGGAGGCCGTCGAGGTCGATTACCCGGGACGCGGCCGCGCGCTGGGGCCGTTCGATTTCCGCCTCGGGGCCGGCGAGATCGTCGCCCTGGTGGGACCGTCGGGCTGCGGCAAGTCGACGGCGCTGCGCCTCCTCGCCGGTCTGGAGCCGCCGACGCGGGGCCGCGCCGTGCGGGCGGCCGGGCGCGGCGAGACGGCGGTGGTGTTCCAGTCGCCGACGCTGGCGCCCTGGCTCAGCGCCGCGGCCAACGTCGCCTTGCCGCTGGAACTGGCCGGAGCGCCGCGCGCCAGCGCTCGCGCCCGGGCGATCGAGGCCCTCGCGCGCGTCGGGCTCGCCGGCGCCCAGGCCGCACGCCCGGCGCAGCTCTCCGGCGGTATGGCCATGCGCGCCGCGCTGGCCCGGGCGCTGGTCACCGCTCCGAAGGTTCTGCTGCTCGACGAGCCCTTCGCCGCCCTCGACGAGATCACCCGCCGCCAGCTCGCCGACGACGTCCTGGCGCTCTGGGCGGTCCAGCGGCCGGCGATCGTCTTCGTGACCCACAACGTCGAGGAGGCGGTCTACATGGCCGGCCGCGTCGTGGTGATGACGCCGGGCCCCGGGCGGGTGGCCGGCGCGCTGGCGGTCGAAGGCCCAGCGCCCCGGCCCCCCGGCTTTCGCACCAGCGCGGCGTTCCGGACGGCCGCCGAGCGCCTCTCGCAGATGCTGCACGCAGCCATGGACGGCGTGCGATGAGGCGCTCGGCGGCGATCCTCGCGCCCAGCCTCTTCATCGGCGTCCTGCTGGCGATCTGGGAGGGCGCCTGCCGCGGTCTCGCGGTGCCCGCCTATTTCCTGCCGGCGCCCTCCGCCATCGCGCTCGCGCTCGCCCGCAATTGGCCGCTGCTCTTCGTGTCGGCCGGGCGCACCCTGGTCACCGCGCTCACGGCCTTCGCCGTCGTCAACGTGCTCGCCAACGCCTCGGCGCTCGCCGCGGCTTCGAACCGCATCGTCGAGGCGAGCTTCCGCCCCCTGGCGGTGGCGCTGCAGGTGACGCCGGTGGTGGCGCTGGCGCCGCTGTTCCAGGTGTGGGCCGGCATCGACCATCCCGAGCGCGCCGTGGTGGCGCTGGCTTCGGTGGTGGCGTTCTTTCCGGTCTATTCCGGCGCGCTGGCCGGCCTCGGCTCGGCCGACCCGGAACTGGAGCGGCTGTTCGACCTCTATGGCGCCAACGCCTGGCAGCGGCTGACCCGGCTGCGGATCCCGTCGGCGGTGCCGCATGCGCTGGAGGGCCAGAAGGTGGCGCTCGGGCTTTCGCTGGTGGGCGCGGTGATCGCCGAACTCGTCGCCGGCGCGGGCGGCGAGCAGGGACTGGCCTGGCGCATCACCGAGGCCAGTCATCGGCTGGAGATGGCCAAGAGCCTGGCCGCCCTGGTGGCGCTGATCCTGATGGGCTCGGTGCTGCACCTCGCATTCGAGGCGCTGGAGCGCTGGGCGCTCGCCCGCTGGCGCGGCCGCTGAAGCGCCACGTTAGCGGCAAGTTAAGCGGCGGTTGCTAGTCACGGCCGGTCGGGAACCTGCCGAGGCCGCCAGCATGCGACTGCCCCTTGCCCTCGCCCTCGTCGCCCTGCCCGTCGCCGCGGCGGCGGGGCCGGCCGCGGCGCACCCGGACCGCTATGGTCCTAGCGCCGTCGCCGATCCGGGCGCGTCGGCCGTCAGCGGCCCGGAAGTCTACCACGGCCGCTTCCTCGACTGGCCCGACAAGCGGGCGCCGGTGCAGGCGAGCGCCGTCAGGCCCGAGCGCCGGGCTGCCTCGCCAGCGCCGGCCGCGCCGCTTCCCGCCGCCGTCGAACCGGACCGTGCGAATCCCGCGGCGTCGCCCACGGCGAGCGCACAGCCGCCGCCCGCGCTCGCGCCTCCGCCGGCCGCGCCCGCCACTCGAGCGCTCGCCCAGGCCGCGCCGCCGGCCGCAGACCCCGACCACACCGGGGTGCGCTACTATTCGCTGCTGCGTCCCTACGGCTTGACGCCCGACCCGATTCCGATGCCGAAGCACCGGCCGATGGTGCTGATCGGTCCGCCCGACGCGAGCGCGTCCGCCGCCTCGGGCGATGGCGGCGACGCAGCGGGCAAGGCCGGCGCGGCCGGCGCGGATGGCAAGGCGGCGCCCGCCACCGTCTTCTGACGGCGCATGTCCAGGCTTCAGGACCTGATCGCGCTGGCTCGCGAGCCCTCCAGCGACAAGCGCCGCGAGCTGCTGCGCGAGATCACCGACCTCTTCTTCGTCAGTCCCGAACACGGCGGCGGCGAGATCGCCCTCTTCGACGACGTGCTCTCGCGGCTCGCCGGCGACATGGAGGCGGCGGTCCGCGCCGAGCTCGCCCACCGCATGGCCCTTGCGCCCGAGGCGCCCGCCGGCCTGGCGCGGCGGCTGGCGGGCGACGGCGCCATCGAGGTGGCGCGGCCGATGCTGGAGCGGTCGGGGACGCTGTCGGACGAGGATCTGATGCAGCTCGCCCAAAACCGCGGCCAGGAGCATCTGCAGGCGATCTCGCGCCGGGGCGTGGTGTCGCAGGCGCTCGCCGACGTGGTCGTGCGGCGGGCCGACGACGAGACCCTGGGCGTGCTGCTGCGCAACGAAGGCGCCGCGCTTTCCCGGCCGGCGCACGAGGCGGCCGTCGATCGCGCCGCGGCCAATCCCGCCCTGCACGAAGCGGTGGTCAGCCGCCGCAGCCTGCCCGTGGATCTGCTCAACGAGATGTACTTCGTGGTGGAGACGCGGCTCCGCTCCAGGATCCTCGAGCGCAACGCCGCGGTGGATCCGGCGGCGCTGGAGGCGGCGCTGGCGGCGGGGCGGACGCGGCTGGCGGCCGAGGATGGAGCGCTGCCGCCGGACTACGCTGCCGCCGAACGCGACGTGAAGGCGCTGGCGGCGCGCAAGGCGCTGACTCCCAGGGCGCTCGTCGGCATGCTGCGCGCTCGCCAGACCACCCGGTTCCTGCTCGCCCTCGGCCAGCTCGCCGAGATCGATTTCCACACGGCGCAGCTGATCCTGGAACGGCGCGAACTCGATGCGCTCGCCATCGTCTGCAAGTCGGCCGGGTTCGAGCGTCCGCTGTTTCTCACCTTTGCGGTGCTGATGCTGGGGCGCGAGGCGGACGCCATGGGCCGGGCCAGGGAATACGGCGACCTCTACGCCGACCTGCCGCGCGAATCGGCGCGGCGGACGTTGCGGTTCTGGCGCATGCGCCGCCAGGCGGCCGACCTCGCGGCCTGAACGTCCGGCCGGCGGGCGCGGTGCGTTCGCGCCGGCGGCCGCCGTCGGTGCAAGGTGGCGAAGGGGCGGCGCGAGGGTTGGCGTCCTCGGCGACGCGCCTTAAGGGGAGCCTTTCCGCCCACCGCCGCCGCGCTCCGCCATGCACGACATCAAGGCCATCCGCGACCGCCCCGAGGCGTATGACCGCGGCTGGGCCTCGCGCGGCCTCGCGCCCGCAGCGCAGGAGCTGCTTCGCCTCGACGCAGAGTTGCGCGCCGCTCAGACGGCCCTGCAGGCGGCGCAGAACCGCCGCAACGAGGCGTCCAGGCTGATCGGCCAGGCCAAGGCGAACCGGGACGAATCCGGCGCGGCGCGGCTCATGGCCGAGGTCGAGGGACTGAAGCGGACCATCGCCGAGGCGAGCGACGCCGACGTCCGCGCCGCCGCTCAGCTTCGCGAACGGCTGGGCGCCCTGCCGAACCTGCCGGCGCCGGACGTCCCGGTCGCCGCGGACGAAACCGGCAATCTCGAGATTCGCCGCTATGGCGAGCCCTACAGGCTCGGGGCGCAGAAGGACCACGTCGACCTCGGCGCCGGGCTCGCCATGATGGACTTCGAGGCCGCGGCCCGGATGTCCGGCGCGCGCTTCGTGGTGCTGAGGGGCGATCTGGCGCGGCTGGAGCGGGCCATCGGCCAGTTCATGCTCGATCTGCAGACGCAGGAGAACGGCTACGTGGAGGTCTCGCCGCCGCTGCTGGTGCGCGACGAGGCCGCCTTCGGCGTCGGCCAGCTGCCGAAGTTCGCCGACGACCTCTTCCGCACCACCGACGGGCGCTGGCTGATCTCCACGGCCGAAGTCCCGCTCGCCAATCTCGTCCGCGAAGCCATCACGCCCGAGGAGGAGCTGCCGCTGCGGCTGGCCGCTCTGACGCCCTGCTTCCGCTCCGAGGCGGGCGCCTCGGGCAAGGACACGCGCGGCATGATCCGCCAGCACCAGTTCTACAAGGTCGAGCTCGTTTCGGTGGTGACGCCGGACCAATCGGAGGCCGAGCACGAGCGCATGACCGCCTGCGCCGAGGCGGTGTTGAAGCGTCTGGAGCTGCCGTTCCGCACCATGCTGCTGTGCAGCGGCGACATGGGGTTCGCCGCCCGCAAGACCTATGATCTCGAGGTCTGGCTGCCCAGCCAGGGAAGCTACCGCGAGATCAGCTCGTGCTCCAATTGCGGGGACTTCCAGGCCAGGCGCATGGATGCGCGCTTCCGGATCAAGGGCGAGAAGGGCGCGCGCTTCGTCCACACCCTCAACGGTTCGGGACTGGCGGTGGGACGCACCCTCGTCGCCATCATGGAGAACTATCAGGACGAGAACGGCCGCATCGCCATCCCCCAGGCTCTGCACCCCTACCTGCGCGGCCTCGCCCATCTTGGAGGCGAGGCATGAGAGTCCTCCTCACCAACGACGACGGCATCCAGGCGGAGGGACTGGCGGCGCTGGAGCGGATCGCGGGCAGGCTCTCCGACGACGTCTGGATCGCGGCGCCGGAGCATGAGCAGTCGGGCGCCTCGCGCGCGCTGACGCTGTCGCAGCCGCTGCGGGTGCGGCGCCTCGACGCACGACGCTTCGCCATCTCGGGGACGCCCACCGACTGCGTGATGCTGGCGCTGGAGGAGCTGCTGAAGGACAATCGCCCCGATCTGGTGCTCTCCGGCGTCAATCGCGGCCACAACACCGCCGAGGACGTGACCATGTCGGGCACCGTCGCCGGCGCGATCCAGGGCATGGCGCTGGGGGTTCCCGCCATGGCGCTCTCGCAGGCGCTGGCCGTGTTCCACGACGACGAGGTGGCCCACTACGCCACCGCCGAAGCTTTTGCGCCTGCCATCATCGACACCCTGCTGGCGGCGGGCTGGCCGCGCGACGTGATCATCAACATCAACTTCCCCAACCGGCCTCCTGACGCGGTCGATGCGGTGGAGGTGACGCGCCAGGGCTTCAGGGACATCCACAACATGAAAGCCGAGCGTCGCACCGACCTTCGCGGTCGCGACTATTACTGGATGGGCTTCAGCCAGCGCCGCCCCGACGTGGCGCAGGGCACCGACCTCGCCGCCGTGCTCGCCGGGCGCATCTCGGTGACGCCGCTGCACATCGACCTGACCCACATGCCGACGGTCCATGCCCTCCAGGCGGTCCTCGGCGGGGTTCCGCCCAGGCTCGAGGCTCGGGCATGAAGCGGCCTTCCAGGCCGGCCGGGAACCAGGAGAGCCACGAGACCCAGGTGGCGCGGCTGATTCTGGGCCTGCGCTCCCAGGGCGTCACCGATCCGGCGGTGCTGGCCGCCATCGAGCGCACGCCGCGCGATCTCTTTACCCCGGATCTGTTCAGGGACCGCGCCTGGGAGGATTCGGCGCTGCCGATCGCCTGCGGCCAGACCATCAGTCAGCCGTTCATCGTCGGACTGATGACCCAGGCCCTGACCATGGAGCCGCGCGCCCGCGTGCTGGAGATCGGCGCCGGCTCCGGCTACCAGACCGCGGTGCTCTCCCGGCTGGCCCGCCTCGTCTATACCGTCGAGCGCTATCGGACGCTGCTGCGCGAGGCCGAAGCACGCTTCAAGGCGCTGCAGCTGACCAACATCGTCACCAGATTCGGCGACGGCGGCGACGGCTGGCCCGAACAGGCGCCTTTCGACCGCATTCTGGTCACGGCGGCGGCGCCATCGGAGCCGAAGACACTGCTGAGCCAGTTGAAGCCGTCGGGGGTGCTCGTCGCGCCGATCGGCAAGGGGCCGATCCAGACCTTGATCCGGTATGCTGGCGATGGAGCGGGGGCGTTTGCGGCAGAGGTTCTGTGCGAGGTCCGTTTCGTGCCGCTGCTCGAGGGCGTGGCGCGGGAACTATGAGGGTCCGGCAGGCGTCGACCGACCGCCGCGCCGGCGCCAGGCTTAACCGGTGATTAGGGCCGCACCGGCGACTGGTCCGGCTACGCGAGCAAGGGAGCGCCGATGAAGGAACTCTGGCGGGGGGCGGCCGCAATCGCCCTTGTTGCGGGAGCCCTGACCGGGTGCGCCAGCCCGCACTATCCGATCCGCCCCGGCGAGGCCGCCGGACCGCCGCCGCTGACCATGCCGCAGCCCAGGTATCCGATCTCCCGCAGTGCGCCCGCCGCCGCGCCGCCGCAGGCCGCCGCGGCGCCCGCCCCGCCGGCGCCCATCGCCGCGCCGATCGCGCCGGTGCAGAGCCAGCCGCTGCCGCCGGCGGACGCCCCGGCTTCCGCCACCGCGGCGGCAAGCCCCGCCAGCGCCACCGAGTCCGCCCAGCCCCCCGCGCCGACGCCGATCGCAGCGGCGCGTCCTGCGTTGGCAGCGCCGGCTCCCGCTACGCCGGCCTCCTCCACGCCGGGCCCCGCCGCAGGATCGGCGCCGGCGACCCCGGCCGCCTGGGCGCCGACCGCAAGGACGCTGGCGCACGATCTGCCGCCTGCCCCGGTGCGCTGGTCGCCCTACCAGCCGACGCCGCGCGCGGCGCCCGTGCGCCGCTACGAGACCAGTTACGCCGCCGCCGGCGAGGTCGTCCCCGCGTCGGGGATATTCGAGAACTACGAGGTGCGCCGGGGCGATCACGTCGACGCCCTGGCCAGGGCGTTCAGGACCACCCGCCGGGTGCTGCTGGACGCCAATCGCCGCCTGCATCCGCCCTACCGGATCCAGCCGGGCGAGATCCTCGAGGTGCCGGTGGCCAGGGCCTACGTCGCCCGTGCCGGCGACACCCTCGCCGAGGTGGGCCGCCGGTTCGGGGTCGAGGCGGGCGAACTCGCGCAGCTGAACCACGTCTCCGAGCGCAGGCCGCTGCGCGGCGGCGAGCGCATCGGCTTGCCGTCCTCGATGCACGACCGCGGACCCCTGCGCATCCAGCGCCTCGAACGCGTCGAATACGCCGAAGCCGCGCCGCGCCGCGCCTGGTCCGCGCCAAGCCCCGCCTACGTGCGGCCGGCCCAGACCGCCCTGCCGGCGCCCGGACCCGAGAGCCGGCCGGCAGCGCCGCTGCAGGCGCCGGGCGCGGCCTATGCGACCCCGCCGCCGACGCGGGCCATCCCGCAGGCTGCGCCGGTCCTCACCGACGCCCAGATTTCCGAGGCCACCAAGGGCCGCTTCGTCTGGCCGGTCCACGGCGCGATCGCCGCGGCCTTCGGGCCGAGCGGCCTTGGCGAACGCAACGACGGCATCGACATCGAGGCGGCCCGCGACACCTCGGTGCGCGCCGCCGCCGCCGGTCAGGTGGTCTATGCGGGCGATCAGGTGAAGGGAGGCTTCGGCAATCTCGTGCTGATCGAGCATGCCGATGGCTGGTTCACCGCCTACGCCCACCTCGACAAGATCACCGTCCACATGATGGACCACGTGGCGCAGGGCCAGGAGGTCGGCGTCGTCGGCATGACCGGCGACGCCAAGGAGCCCGAACTGCACTTCGAGATCCGCTACCATCCGGCCCCGGGCGTGAAGACCCAGCCCATCGATCCGGTGCTGGCCCTGCCGCCGACCTGATCGGGCCAGCGGGCCGTGGACATCGCCCGCCGTTTCACGGGTGAGGAGGAAGTCCGCGTCAACTCCTGCCCCGCGTAGCGGGGGTGGAAGGGGCGCTACCTCGCCGATTCGGGTGAAGCGGGCGGCTAGACCGGCAGCGGCTTGTCCAGCTCGCCGGCGAGGTCGCGGATGAATTGCCAGGCGACGCGGCCCGAGCGGGCGCCGCGCAGCTGCGACCACTGCAGCGCGCGCCGGTCGAGGTCGGGCACGACCAGATCGAAGCGGACGGCGTAGGTCTTCACCGCCGCCAGGAAGGTCTCCTGGTCCATCGGCGGAAAGCCGATCCACAGCCCGAACCGGTCGGAGACGCTGACTTCCTCCTCGGCGTCCTCGGCGGCGGCCAGGGCGCCGCGGGTCTCGACGTGGTCGCGGGACATCAGGTGGCGGCGGTTGGAGGTGGCGACGAAGAGGACGTTGGCGGGCGGACCGGCGACGCCCCCCTCCAGCGCCGACTTCAGCGCCTTGGCGGCCGCCGCGCCTTCCTCGAACGACAGGTCGTCGCACAGCACCACGAAGCGGCGGCCGATCGCGCGCAGCTGGTCGAAGAGGGCGGGGAGGGCGGCCACCTCGTCCCGGTCGATCTCGATCAGCTTCAGGTCGGGATGGCTGGCGGCCGCGGCCATGAAGGCGGCCTTGGCGAGCGAACTCTTGCCGGTGCCGCGCACGCCCCAGAGCAGAGCGTGGTTGGCCGCGAGCCCCCTGGCGAAGCGGTCCAGGTTCTCGCCAAAGCGCAGCTTCTGGCGCTCGACGCCGACCAGCACCTCGATCGGCAGGGCGAAATCCGGTGCGGGCAGGAAGGCGCCGGTTGCCGGATCGTGGCGATAGAGGCGCGCGCCGGCGAAGTCGGGCGCAGCGGCGGCGGGAGGCGCCAGCCGCTCCAGCGCCGCGGCGATGCGCTCGAGCGCCGATCGGGTGTCCTCGTCCATGCGGCCTCCTTAGGCGATGGCGCTTGCATTGCAAAAGATGGGGCGAGCGCCTAGCTTCCGGCCACCTCGGCGCGACCCGCTCCATCGGGCCCGGCGCGCCCTTCCTTCCTCGGAGCCGGGATGCACTTCTACACCGCCCTCGTCTTGGCCGCCGTCCCCGCCGCCGGCGGCGGGCTGCAGGACGAACTGGTCTATATGGCGCCGCTGATCTTCATGTTCGGCGCGCTCTACTTCTTCATGATCCGGCCGCAGCAGCGCCGGCAGCGCGAGCACGCCGACCGGGTCAAGGCGGTCAAGCGGGGCGATACGGTGGTGATGTCGAACGGCATGATCGGCAAGGTGGTCCGCGTCGAGGAGAGCGAGGTCGGGGTCGAGATCGCTCAGAACGTGACCGTCAAGGTGGTCAAGCAGATGCTGCACGAGATCCGCGCGCGCGGCGAGCCGCGCGAGGCCCGCGGCGGCGCGGCCAACGATTCCAAGTCGTGATCGACCGCGCCTGGTCGCTCCCGAAATGCTCGCGCTTTCTCGCTGGAAGATCATCCTCGTCCTGGGGTCGGTCATCTTCGGCATCCTGTTCTCGCTGCCGAACGTGCTGCCCAATTCCGTGCTGGCCCGCTGGCCCGCATTCCTGCCGCGCCAGCGGCTGAACCTCGGGCTCGATCTCCAGGGCGGCTCCTCCCTGCTCTACGCCGTCGACATGGACGCGCTGCGCAAGGACCTCTTGAACAACAGCGCCGAGGATGTCCGCACCAGCCTGGGCCAGGCCCAGATCGGCTTCGACTCGCTGACCACGACCGGGGGCGTGGTGCAGCTGCACGTCACCGACCCCTCGCAGATGCAGGCGGCGCTGACGGCCCTGGCCAAGGCCGGCGCCCGCACCTCCACCGGCGGGCGCGACATCAACGTCGCCGCCGCGCCCGGCCAGATCATCCGGCTTTCGCTCGTCTCCCAGGCGCTCCAGGCCGATGCGCGCAACGCCGTCGACCAGTCGATCGAGATCATCCGCCGGCGCATCGACAAGCTCGGCATCCGCGAGCCGGACATCCGCCGCCAGGGCGCGGACCGCATCTCCATCGAGGAGGCCGGCGAGAGCAATCCGGAGAAGCTGAAGGCGATCGTCGGCAAGACGGCGAAGCTGACCTTCCAGCTGGTCGACGAGAATGTCGCCGCGCAGGCCCTGACCACGCCCGTCCCGCCCGGCGACGAGGTGCTGCCCACCGAGAATCCCGACGAGCCGTTCCTGGTGGTCAAGAAGCGCGTCGACGTCTCCGGCGACATGCTGACCAACGCCCAGTCAGGCTTCGATCCGCAGACCGGGGAGCCGATCATCGAGTTTCGGCTGAACGGCGTCGGCACGCGCCGCTTCGCCCAGGTGACGGTGGACAACCTCAAGCACCGCTTCGCCATCGTGCTCGACAATCAGATCATCTCCGCGCCGGTGATCAACAGCCCCATCGTCGGCGGGTCGGGCGAGATCACCGGCAATTTCACCGCCGACTCGGCGCACCAGCTGGCGGTCGAGCTCGACTCCGGCGCCTTGCCGGCCCAGCTCAAGGTGCTCGAGGAGGGGACGGTCGGGGCCGATCTGGGCGCCGACGCGGTGCGCGCCGGGGTCACCGGCCTCGCCGTCGGCGGCAGCCTGATCTTCGCCTTCATCTTCCTGGCCTACGGGCTCTTCGGCGCGTTCGCCGGCATCGCCCTCGTCGTCAATCTCCTGATGATGCTGGGAACGCTGTCGATGTCGCAGGCGACGCTGACCCTGCCGGGCATCGCCGGCCTGATCCTGACGCTGGCGGTGGCGGTCGACGCCAACGTGCTGATCTATGAGCGCATGCGCGACGAGGCCAACGCCGGCCGCAACGCCATCGCGGCCGCGGACACCGGCTATCGGCGCGCCATGAGTTCGATCATGGACGCCAACGTCACGACAATGATCTCGGCGCTGATCATGTTCAACATGGGCGTCGGGCCGGTGCGGGGTTTCGCGCTCACCCTCTCCATCGGCGTGGTCACCTCCGTCTTCACCGCCATCGTGGTGACCCAGATCCTGATCGGCTGGTGGTTCCGGGTGACCCGCTCGAAGATCCTGCCGATCGCCTGAACGCCGACCCTGAAGGACCACGATGAGAAAGTACTGGCCGTTCATCCACTTCGTGCCGCGGCAGACGCACTTCAATTTCGTGGGCCTGGCGCCTTACGCCGCGGTGCTGTCGCTGCTGGCGGTGATCGGCTCGGGCGTCTCCATCGGTCTCCAGCAGGTCAATTTCGGCGTCGATTTCGTCGGCGGCGACCAGATGCAGCTGACGACGCCGGGTCCCGCGCCGCTGGGCGTGATCCGCCACGTGCTGACGGTTTCCGGCGTCCAGGCGCCCCAGGTGCAGGGCGCCGGCGCGACCGGCGCGGTGGTGCAGTTCAGGGGCGCCGCCGGCATGGCGGTGGACCAGGCGCCGGTCTTCGTCGCTGCAAAGCTGCGCGCCGCCATTCCGGGCCTGAAGGTCATCGGCCAGAGCAGCATCGGCGGCGTGGTCTCGGGCGAACTCCTCGGCAAGGGCGTCGAGGCGCTGCTCGTGGCGATGGGCCTGATGCTGGTCTACATCTGGTTCCGTTTCCAGCTGCAGTTCGGGCTGGGCGCGATCCTGGCTCTGGCTCACGACATCGTGCTCACCATCGGCTTTCTCTCGCTCACCCGCATCGAGGTCTCGATGACCTCCATCGCCGCCCTGCTGACGGTGATCGGCTATTCGATGAACGAGAAGGTGATCAGCTTCGACCGGCTGCGCGAGAACCTGCGCAAATACAAGACGACGCCACTGGCCGAAGTGATCAACCTTTCGGAAAACGAGCGGCTCAGCCGCACCATCATCACCGGCACCACGGCGCTGCTGGCGCTCTCCGGCTCGATGATCAATCCGGCGTCGGCGCTGTTCTCGCTGACCGCCACCATGGCCTTCGGCATCCTGGTCGGCACCTATTCGTCGATCTACGTGGCCCTGCCGGTGATCCTGCTCTGGGGCGTCAAGCGCGACGACGAGGACGCCAAGCCCATCCGCCTCCAGGCCTCGCGTCCCTGACGGCGGCGATGCGTGCGCCGCCCGCCATCGACGGCTACGGCGGCGGCGGGTTCCGGGTGGCGGGAGTCTGGCGGCCGGGCTCGCTGCTGATCCTCGGCGACCAGCCGCGCCGCTGGCGCCCGCGCAGCCTCGCCGAGCTGCGCCTCGACGACTTCGCCGAGATCATCGCCCTGCCGCGCGGCGGCGTCGAATTCGTGCTGCTGGGCGCCGGTCCGGCCCAGGCGCTGCCGCCGCGCGAGCTGCGCGAGGCCCTGCGCGCCGCGGGCCTGGGGCTGGAGTTCATGGCCACGGCCGCCGCGGCCCGCACCTACAACGTGCTCGCCTCGCAGGGCCGCCTCCTCGCCGCGGCGCTGATCGCGATCTAGTCGCCCGCTTCACCCGGATCGAAGCGGCCCGCGCTTGACACGGCGCCCCGGCGAAGCGCCATCGCCGACCAGCCGCGTCGTGCCCCTTCCACCACCGCGCCTGACGGCGCGGCGGTCTTCCGCTCGCGGGGAAGGAGCGAGGACACCTTCCTCCTCACCCGTGCAACGGGGGAGGCGCCCCTCGGCGCGACAGCGCCGGGCGGCGGAGGGGGCTGCGGGCGATGCCTCTCATGCGACGCCACCGGCCCGGCCCGAGCGGGGCGGAAGCCGGACGTGCTGGCGGCCCTCTCGTCCACTTCCGCTCATCCCGGCGCACGCCGGGACCGAGGGTGCGATCGCGCCGAGCGGCGAACGGAGCCTCACCCTTGCTTTGCGCGAAGCGCCACATTCCCACCCCTCCGGGCGCGTCTTCGTGTGCTTTGTGTCCTTCGTGGTTCATGCCGGCGGGCGCCTTTTCGGGTGCGGCGAAACGCCCTATACGAGGAGCACTGGGAGTCGAAACCAAAGGGGGCTGCCGAAATGGCCGCGATCTTGAGCAATCTGCGCAACACCGTCCTCGTGGGGCTGGTGTTGGCCATCATCATGATCATCGCCTTCGCCGAACTCAGTCCGCACGGCTGGGGCGACATGACGCTATGGCAGGCGGTGTTCCGCTGGATGCATGTCGTCTGCGGCATCCTGTGGATCGGGCTGCTCTACTATTTCAACTTCGTCCAGACCCCGAAGATGGCCGAGATTCCCGCCGAGCTGAAGCCGGCGATCTCCAAGTACATCACGCCCGAGGCGCTGTTCTGGTTTCGTTGGTCGGCCCTGTTCACCGTCTTGGCGGGCATCGGCGTCGCCCTGCTTCGCGGCGGCGACTATGCGGAGAAGCTGTTCACCTTCGGGCTCGCCGGCGACCAGAGCGGCTCCAACAGCGGCTTCATCCTGATGGGCGTCGGCGTCTATCTGGCGATCATCATGTTCCTCAACGTCTGGGGGGTGATCTGGCCGAACCAGAAGGTCGTGCTCGGCTTCGTGCCGGGCGACGCGGACGCCAAGGCCAAGGCGGCGCGAATCGCCGGCATGGCGTCGCGGATCAACACGCTGCTTTCGCTGCCCATGCTTACCGCCATGGCCATGTACCAGACGCTCTACGGCTGATCGTTTGGCGCGCAGCGGCGGTGGGGACGAACTCGATCGGCTGATCCGGCGCGTGGATCCCGACCGCTGGCTCGCCAGCCGGTTCATCGGCGACCGCGCGGCGCGGGCGGACGTGGTCGCGCTCTACGCTTACGACCACGAGCTTGGCCGCGCCCGCCATGCGGCCTCTACCGCCCTCATGGCCGAGATCCGCCTCGTCTGGTGGCGCGAGGCGCTGGACGAGATCTTCGCGGGCCGCCCGGTGCGGCGCCATCCGGCGGCGCAGGCGCTGGCGCAGGTCGTGACCCGCCGCGCGCTGCCGCGCGCGCCGCTGGAGTCGATGATCGAGGGAAGCATCGCGGCCCTGGAGGCGACGTCGCTGCCGGTGGATCGGGCGCTGGCCTGGGCCGACGCCGTGGAGGGGCCGGCGGCGCGGCTCGCGGCGATGATCCTCGATCCGGCCGCCGAGGCTTCGGCCGCTCAGTCTGCGGGCCGCGCCTGGGGGCTGGCGCTGCTGCGCCGCGGCGGACTGGCGACGCCCGAGACCGTCGATCCGGCGCTGCGCGACGCCCTCGCGGCGGCGCGGATTGACGCCGCGCGCCTGGGCGTCGCCGCCTTCCCAGCCGTGCTCGTCGCCGCGCTGGCGCGCTTCGACCTGGCCGGGCGTGCGCCCGGGCCGCTGCGCAGGCGCCTGCGCCTCGTCGCCGCATCGGCGACCGGCCGGCTATAGGGAGCCAGGGAGAAACCACATGCCCCCTGCGAACGACGTGCGCCGGTACCGGACCAATCTGCAGGGCGAGGTCGACGGCGCGACTCTCTACCAGGCTCTGGCCGACACCGAGGCGGATCCGAAGATCGCCGGCGTCTATCGCCGGCTGGCCGCCATCGAGCGCGCCCATGGCGAGTTCTGGCGCGGGCGGCTGGGCCGCGGCGCCGCGGCGCCGGGGCCGTCGTTTCGGGCGCGGACGCTCTCCTGGCTGGCGCGGCGGTTCGGGGCCGCCTTCGTGCTGCCGACCATCGCCGCGGGCGAGGCGCGCGACAGCGCCGTCTATGACGACCAGCCGGAAGCGGTCGCCGCCGGACTGCCGGCCGACGAGCGCTCGCACCGGCGCATAATCCAGGCCGTGGAACGGGCTTCGGGCGGCCTGCCGGGCTCGGCGATCGCCAGGCTGGAGGGCCGCCACCGCAGCCTGGCCGGCAATTCGCTGCGCGCCGCGGTGCTGGGCGCCAACGACGGCCTCGTCTCCAACCTCAGCCTCGTCATGGGCGTCGCCGGGGCGACCTCGGGCGCCCGCGCCATCCTGCTGGCGGGGCTCGCCGGCCTCGTCGCCGGCTCATGCTCCATGGCCATGGGCGAGTGGCTGTCGGTGACCAGCTCGCGCGAGCTGGCGGCGAGACAGATCGCCACCGAGGCCGACGAACTCGAGCATTCCCCCGCCGAGGAACAGGAGGAGCTGCGGCTGATCTACGAAGCCAAGGGATTGCCCGAGGGCCAGGCGCGCGCCCTCTCCGAGCGCCTGCTCGCCGATCCTAAGACCGCCCTCGACACCCTGGCGCGCGAAGAGCTGGGCCTGGACCCGGACGAGCTGGGCGGATCGCCCTGGCAGGCCGCGGCGGCGTCGTTCCTGCTCTTCGCCGTGGGGGCGATCTTCCCGGTGGCGCCGTTCTTCGTGCTCTCCGGCCTGCCGGCGCTGGGCGCCGCGCTCGCCTCGAGCGGGCTCGCCCTCGTCGCCATCGGCGCGGCGACCTCGCTCTTCACCGGCCGCGGATTTTGGGTCTCCGCCGGCCGCCAGCTGCTGATCGGCTACCTCGCCGCCGCCGTCACCTTCGGGATCGGGCGACTGGTGGGCGTGGCGATCCATTGAACATCCGGAGCGCGTAGCGAAGCGCCTGGTCGCGCCCTCCTAAGCCGCCGCCGGGAGTGCGCCGCACCCCCACGCGGCCACTTCCGCCAGCGCACGGCGCGCGACGGCCTGACGTTTCGCCCGGCCGCGCTCGGCGCGGCGTGCGCCGGCCTCGGCTTCCATCGGCGCGATCAGGCCATAGTTGATGTTCATCGGCTGGAACGAGCCCTTGCCCGCCGCCAGGTGACCGCCGGTGACGTGCGCAGCGAGCGCCCCCAGCGCCGTGGCGATCGAGGGCGGCGCCAGCGGCCGCCCCTGCTGCTCGGCGGCGGCGAGGCGGCCGGCCAGGAGGCCGATGGCGGCGCTCTCCACATAGCCCTCGACGCCGGTGATCTGGCCGGCGAAGCGCAGCCGCGGCTCGGCCCGCAGCCGCAGCTGCGCATCGAGAAGCACCGGCGAATTGATGAAGGTGTTGCGGTGCAGGCCGCCGAGTCGGGCGAACACCGCCTTGCCGAGCCCCGGGATGGTGCGGAAGATCTCGGCCTGGGCGGCGTGTTTCAGCTTGGTCTGGAAGCCCACCATGTTCCAGAGCGTGCCGAGCGCATTGTCCTGGCGCAGCTGCGCCACCGCGTAGGGCTTCTGGTCCGGCCGGCGCGGATCGGTGAGGCCCACGGGCTTCATCGGGCCGTGGCGCAGCGTCTCGCGGCCGCGCTCGGCCATCACCTCGATGGGCAGGCAGCCCTCGAAATAGGGGACCGCCTCCCAGTCTTTGAACTCGGACTTCGGGCCGGCGAGGAGGGCCTCGACGAACGCCTCGTAGCCGCGCCGGTCCAGCGGGCAGTTGATGTAGGCGGCCGCATCGCCGCCGGGGCCCGGCTTGTCGTAGCGAGACTGGCGCCAGGCGATGCCGAGGTCGATGCTGTCGAGATGCACGATCGGGGCGATGGCGTCGAAGAAGGCCAGTTCCGCCTCGCCGGTCAGTGCGGCGACGGCGCCGGCGAGCGCCGGCGAGGTGAGGGGACCGGTGGCGACGATGACCGAACGCCAGTCCGTCGGCGGCAGGCCGGCCACCTCGCCACGCTCGAGCGCGATGCGCGGATGGCCGAGGATGGCTTCGGTCACCGCAGCCGAGAACCGGTCGCGGTCCACCGCCAGGGCGCCGCCGGCCGGAGTCTGATGCCGATCGGCGCAGGCCATCACCAGCGAACCGAGGCTGCGCATTTCGGCGTGCAGCAGGCCGATGGCGTTGGCCTCGGCGTCGTCGGCGCGGAACGAGTTGGAACACACCAGTTCGGCCAGGCCGTCGGTGCGATGCGCGTCGGTGCCCTTCTGGGGACGCATCTCGTGCAGCACCACCCGCACGCCGGCCTCGGCCGCCTGCCAGGCCGCTTCCGAGCCGGCGAGGCCGCCGCCGATGATATGGATCGCATCGCCGGTCATCGCCGCAGTCCTACCCCGGGGGACGGCGGCGCGGAAGCGGCGCGTCGAGGCGATCGGCGCGCCTTTGCCCTATGCTTGATTCCCGCCGGCGCCGATCTTCTCTATAGGCGCGCCCTGACCTTCATCCGGACCTGGCTCCTGCGACTCAAGATGACCTCGCTCTCGTCCGTGTCGGCCGCCCTCGAAGGTTTTCGCGTCATGCGGCGCGAGCCCAAGGCGGTGCTCTACTGGATCGCCGTCTGGGCGCTCGCCATCGCCGCGATCGGCCTCATCAAGGCGGTGGGCGGCGGCCCGGCCGCCAGGGCCGAGGGCGCCGGCGCGCTCGGCGTGATCCGCAGCTACGGCCCCTTCGCGCCGCTGCTGGCGCCGATGCTGCTGGCGCTCTGGCTGATGAACACGGCCACGATCTATCGGGCGGTGCTGCGGCCCGGCGAACACGGCTGGCATCTCTTCAAGCTGGGCGCGGACGAGGCGCGTATCGCCGTCGTCAGCCTGATCGGAACGGTCCTCGTCGTCATCGCCTCGCTGCTGCTCTGGTTCTTCCTGCGCGGTCCGGTCGATCTGCTTTTCGGCATCGTCAGCCCGGTCTCGGCGGCGGCGCCGGGCCTCGGCCTCGCCATTGCCGCGCTCGGCGCCGCGGCGACGGTATTCCTGGAGATCTGGGTCGGCGTGCGTTTCTCGCTGGCGCCGATTCAGACCTTCGCCGAGGCGGGCTTTCCGCTGGATGCCTACTGGGGCTTCGCGCGGGGGCGGTTCTGGCGGCTGCTCGGCGCCTATCTCATCGTCGTGCTGGAGATCGCCGGCTTCTTCGCCCTCTTCGCCATCGTCGGGCTCATGGTCGAGCCGCTGTTCGTGGCCGTGCTCGCCTGGCACGGGCCGCGGCTGGTGCAGCGCCTGCTCATCGTCAGCGTGCTGGTGCCCATAGCGGCGCTCTCCAGCGGCGTCGTCTTCGTCGTGCCCTCGACTCTGGTCTGCGCCTGCCAGGCGCACGCCTATCGGGCGATCGCCCAGGCGCGCACGGCCGAGGCGCGGGCCGTCGCGGTCGCCGCGCCATGACGCCGATCCCGGCGCCGTCGCCCAACTTCAACGCCCGCCTGGCGCTGCCGGACATGATCCTCCTGCACTATACCGGCATGCCGAGCGCCGAGGCGGCGCTGGCGCGGATGCGCGATCCGGCCTCGGAGGTCTCGGCCCACTACATGGTGGACGAGACCGGCCGCGTCTTCGCCCTGGTGCCCGAGGATGACCGCGCCTGGCATGCCGGCAAGGCGTTCTGGCGCGGCGCCACCGACATCAACAGCCTCTCCTTCGGCATCGAGCTCGCCAATCCCGGTCACGAATTCGGCTATGCGCCCTACCCGGACGTCCAGATCGCCGCCCTCATCGAACTCATCGCCGACATCCGCAGCCGCTGGACCGTCCCCGACCGGCGCATCCTCGGCCATTCCGACGTGGCGCCGGGCCGCAAGCAGGATCCGGGCGAACTGTTCCCGTGGAAGCGGCTCGCCGCGGCCGGCCAGGGCCTCTGGGTCGAGCCTCGGCCGGCCCCCGGCGGCGCGCTGCGCCAGGGCGAGGCGGGAACGGGGGTGTTCGCGCTGCAGGCGGGGCTGACGCGCCTGGGCTACGACGTGCCCCCCAGCGGCCAGTACGACGCCTGGACCACGACCGTCGTCGGCGCCTTCCAGAGCCACTGGCGCCAGAGCCTCCTCGACGGCGAGGCCGATGGCGAAACCCGCGCGCGCCTGATGGCGCTGCTGCGGTTCACTGCGCCATGAGTGGTCCGTGCGCTAAGGCCGCGTTAGCGGGGGCGTCGGCGGCGCTAGACTGGCGGCGTCAGCCGATCTTGCGCCGCCTGTGGCGCTCGGCGAGGAGCGCAGATGCGGATGCGATATTTCAGCGGGATCGTCATGGCCGGAACGCCCCGGCTCGGCTGCGACGTGCACTTCGCGCGTCGAGCGTCCTGGCGTGGCGAGCGCCGTAAACTACGATGCGAAAACGGTGGCCGCAGGACTGAAGCGGCCGCAGCTTGCGCGCACGCGAGCCTGCGGCCCGTCCGTGTTTCTCGCGCCGTTCGTGGTTCCCGCGTCTTTACGCCTGCCACGGCCCGGTCCCTTGATCGAACCGCCTCGCGCCAGAGGCCCGCATCAGGCGCCGCCGACCGTAAACTACGATGCAAATACGGTCGCCGCTGCCTGAAGCGACCCCCATGTCGCCCCGGCGCGCTGTCGCGCTTGACCTTCGCATATCGCGCGGCCACCTTCCGCAGCGGACCAGACGGCCGGGCGGTCGCCCTTGCGCTTCGGCGCGGGGGAGGAAAGTCCGGGCTCCACGACGACGAGGCGGCGGGTAACGCCCGCCGGGGGCGACCCCAGGGACAGCGCCACAGAAAGCAAACCGCCCAGGGCTTCGGCCCGGGGCAAGGGTGAAAGGGTGGGGTAAGAGCCCACCGCGGACCGGGCGACCGGGACGGCATGGCAAGCCCCGCCTGGAGCAAGACCGAATAGGGGCGTCGCGCCTTCGGACCGGTGAGGTCCGGGGCAGGGCCGTCGGCGGCCCGAGGCGCCCGGGTAGGTCGCGAGAACCGTCCAGCAATGGACGGTCCAGAGGAATGGCCGCCGCGTCCGCTTCTGCGGGCGGCACAGAACCCGGCTTACAGGCCGTCTGGTCCAGCTTTGTCTTCGTGAGCCGCCTCGCCGAGCCGCAACCCAAAGCGATCGGCGCAGGTCTCGGCGGGGCGTGGCGCGGCGACAACGCACGACGCGCAAGTGGCGCTCAGTGTCATTGTATCCCAATTCATCCCGTGTTAACCCAATCGGATCGCCATCGGCTTGGCGGGCTGCTCGACGGGCGTGGGAGCGGCGCGTCGGGCAGGCGATTTGGCGGGCGATCGGCGGACCTTGCTGGGCCCGTCCGGCGCGGGGTCTGGTTGGGGCAGGGCTGGTGTTTCTCTCGACGTTCGAGAAGCAGCTGGATGCGAAGCGGCGGATCGTGGCGCCGCAGGAGTTCCGCGCCGCCGTCGCCCCCTTCGACGGCGTCTTCTGCTTTCCCTCCATCGAGGCCGACTGCATCGAGGGTGGCGGCAAGGCGCTGTTCGACAGCTACGCCGCGCTCATCGACGAGTTTCCGCTCGGCGATCCCATGCGCACGGCGCTGGAAACCTCGATCATGGGCGGCATGGCGCAGCTTTCCTTCGACACCGCCGGCCGCATCACCCTGCCAGAGAGCTTCTGCGAACTGGTCGGCCTCGTCGACTGGGTCACGGTGGTGGGGCTGAAGGACCGGTTCCAGATCTGGCCGCGCCAGGCGTTCCGCGGACATTGGCTGCGCCAGCGCGACGCCGCGCGCCAGGGCCTGGCCGAGCGCGCCCGCCAGCGCGCCCTCGCCGGCGGACCGGCGACATGAGCGCGGCCGCGCACACGCCGGTGCTCCTGGCCGAGGTGGTCGATGCCGTCGGGCCGGCGCCGGGGCGGCTGGTGGTGGACGCCACCTTCGGCGCGGGCGGCTATAGCCGCGCCTTCCTGGCGCGCGGCGCGCGGGTCGTCGCCTTCGACCGTGACCCGGCCGCCGGGCGCTTTGCCGAGGGCCTGGCCGACCCCGCCGGTTTCCGCCTGATCGAGGAGCGCTTCTCGCAGATGGCGGCGCGGTTGGGCGAAGGCGCCGCGGACGCGGTGGCCCTCGACCTCGGGGTCTCGTCGATGCAGCTCGACGAGGCCGAGCGCGGCTTTTCTCTCGCCCGCGACGGGCCGCTCGACATGCGCATGGGCCGCGACGGCCCGACCGCCGCGGACCTCGTCAACGGCCTGCCCGCGGCCGAGCTCGCGCGTCTGTTGCGCCGGTTCGGCGAAGAGCCGCAGGGCCGCCGCATCGCCGCGGCGCTGGTGCGCCGCCGCGCCGAGCTGCCGTTCGAGCGCACGCTCGACCTCGCCGGGACGGTGGAGCGGGCGCTGGGCGGGCGGCGCGGGGCGCGGCGCCACCCGGCGACCCGCACCTTCCAGGCGCTCAGGATCGCCGTCAACGCCGAACTCGACGAACTCGGCCGCGGCCTCGAAGCGGCCGAGCGGGTGCTCAAGGCGGGCGGGCGCCTGGCGGTGGTCAGCTTCCATTCCCTGGAGGACCGGATCGTCAAGACCTTCCTCGCCGAACGCTCCGGCAACCTGCCGGGGACATCGCGGCACGCGCCGCCGGCCGCGGGGGGACCCGCGCCCAGCTTCACCCTGGTGTTTTCGGGCGCGCGGACCCCCGCCGCCGCCGAGATCGCCGCCAACCCGCGGGCGCGCTCGGCGCGGCTGCGCGCGGCCGAGCGCACCGCGACGCCGGCCTGGAGCCGGGCGGCATGAGGCTCTCGCGCGTCATCGACCGGCGCATCCGCGGCTTCCGCATCGTCGATCTGGCGGCGCTGGCGGTGGTCGTGTCGCTGGCGCTCGGCGTCTACGCCTTCAAGGCCTTCGCCGGACGCGAGGGCGCCGACATCGCCGACGTGGCGAGCGAGGTGAGCATGGAGCGCCAGCGCGTCCGCCTGCTCGAGGCTCGAGTCGCCCATCTGGAGCGCCCCGACCGGATCGAGCGCCTTGCGAGGCTCTATGCCGGCCAGGCGCCGGTCAGCGCCCGCCAGGAGATAACCCCTGAGGGTCTGGCGCAGGTGGCGGCCAGGGGCGCGCCGCCATGAGGAGCCCGCCATGAGTCTGGGCGAGGTGCTGGCCAACCCCCTGCCGCCGATGGGGCGCTGGATCGGGCGGAGACTTTGGTGGGTGGAGCACGCCTTCGAGCGCGCCCGTGCCTCGGAACGGGCGGTGGACGACACGCGCCTGCGCATCTTCTTCGTGCTGGCGCTGTTCTGCACCGGATTTGCGGCCTTGAGCCTCGGCGCCGCCAGAGCCGCGCTGTTCTCGCCCTACGACCAGGGGGTCGAGGCGGCGGCGCCGGCGCTGGGCGCCCGGGCCGACCTGGTGGATCGCCGCGGCGAGCTGCTGGCCCTCGACCTGCCGCGCTACGGGCTCTATCTCGATCCGCAGCAGATCGTCCGCAAGGCGGCGGTGCGCGCCGCGCTGCTGGCCGCGCTTCCCGCCATCGAGCCGGCCAAGCTCGATCGGGCGCTGGCGGGAGATCGCCAGGAATTCATCGTCGGCGGCCTGACGCCGGCGGCGATGACGCGCCTGCACGCCCTCGCCGTGCCGGGAGTCTCGTTCGAGCCGCAGATTGGACGCGACTATCCGCTGGGCGCGCTCGGGGCGCATCTGATCGGCTTTGCCTCCAAGGACGGCGTCGGCCTTGCCGGCGCCGAGAAGGCGTTCGACGCCGCGATCCGGGCGGACGGCGGCAAGCGCCCGGTGGCGCTCTCGATCGACCTGCGCGTGCAGGGCGCGCTGCACGACGAACTGGCGCGGGCCGCCAAGGACTACGCCATCGCCGACGGCGCCGGCCTCGTCGTCGACGTGCGCACCGGCGAAATCCTCGCCATGGCGAGCTGGCCCGACTTCGACGCCAATCGCGCCGGCGAGGCCGCTCCGGCGGCGCTGATCAACCATGCCGCCGCCAGCGTCTACGAGCCGGGATCGGTGATGAAGGTGTTCACCCTCGCCACCGGGCTCGACCTGGGCGTCGCCACGACCGACACCGTGTTCGACGTGGCCAGGCCGCTGGTCCTGCAAGGCCAGACCATCCACGATTACGACACGGGCGACACCGCGCTGCCGCTCTGGGAAGTCTTCACCCACTCGTCCAACATCGGCGCCGCCAAGCTCGGCCTGATGATCGGCGCGCAGCGGTTCAGCCGCTACTATCACGCCTACGGCCTCTTCAGCGCCGCGCCGAGCGTGTTGCGGGAGTCGGCGTGGCCGATCGCCCCGCGCATCCTGGGCGAGGACACCATCGCCTCGATGTCCTTCGGCCAGGCCATCTCGGTGAGCCCGCTCGCCCTGGCCACCGGCATGAGCGCCATCCTGAACGGAGGTCTCTATCGTCCGCTGACCCTGACCCCGGTCGCACCCGGCGCCGCGCCCGCGCCCGGACGCCGGGTGATCAAGGCCTCGACCTCGCGCACAATGCTGAACCTGATGCGGCTGAACGTGCTGCAAGGCACCGGCGCCAAGGCGGACGTCGCCGGCCTGCGAGTCGGCGGCAAGACCGGAACCGCGACCAAGGTGGTCGACGGCCGCTACGTGAAGGGCCGCAACGCCCTCAACCTGGCTTCGTTCGCCGCCGTCTTTCCCACCGATGGTCCGCTGGACGCCGACCGCTATCTGGTGCTCGTCATGCTCGACGAGCCCCGGCCCACCGCGGCCGACAGCGGCGTCACCACCGGCGGTCTCACCGCCGCGCCCACCGCCGCGCGGGTGATCCGGCGCATCGCGCCGTTCCTGGGCGTGCGCCGCGTCATCATCGCGTCCGATTTGGCGCCCAAACCGGCCCTCGCCGTCTCAGCACCGGGGCAGGATCAGTGACCGAGCGCCGCCTTTCCGACCTCCTGCGCCGTCCCCTCGGCGTCGATCCGGCCATCCGCGGCGTCACCGCCGACAGCCGCCAGGTGCGGCCCGGCTTCCTCTTCGCCGCCTTGCCGGGCGCCACGGCCGACGGCCGGGCCTTCGTCGCCGCCGCGCTCGCCGCCGGCGCCGTGGCCATCCTCGCCGAGGCGCCGGTCGAGGCGGCGGGCGTTCCGGTGGTGACGGTGAGCGATGCGCGCCGCGCCTACGCCCTGGCCGCGGCGGCGTTCCGTGGCGCCCAGCCCGGAACCTGCGTCGCGGTCACCGGCACCAACGGCAAGACCTCGGTGGCGGTCTTCTGCCGGCAGATTTTTGAGCGGCTCGGCCATTCGGCGGCGAGCATGGGGACGCTGGGCGTTCGCGCGGGCGACGAGCAGATCACCGGGCCCGGCATGACCACCCCCGACGCCGGCGATGTCGCCCGGCTGCTGGCCGAGCTCGCCGCGCGCGGGGTGACGCATCTGGCGCTGGAAGCCTCCTCGCACGGGATCGACCAGCGGCGCCTGGACGCCGTCGTCCTGACCGCGGCGGGCTTCCTCAACCTCACCCAGGACCACCTCGACTACCACGGCACGATGCAGGCCTACCGGGCCGCCAAGCTGCGTCTGTTCGAGCAGCTGCTGCCGCGTGGCCGCACTGCCGTGCTCAACGCCGATAGCGATGCCTATCCCGCCTTCGCCGCCGCCGCGGTCGCCAGCGGCCACTCGGTTCTCTCGGTCGGCGCCATGGGCGAGGGGCTGACGCTGGTCTCGCGCGGCCTCTGCCCGGAGGGGCAGAGACTGAAGATCGCCGCCGGCGGCCGCGGCTTCGAAGTGCTGCTGCCGCTCGCCGGCGCCTTCCAGGGGGCGAACGCCCTGGCCGCCGCCGGCCTGTGCATCGCCGCCGGCGAAGAGTGCGAGGCGGTGCTGGGCGCGCTCGAGCACCTCGAGGGCGCGCGCGGGCGGATGCAGCGCGTAGGACGCGGCCCCGCCGGCGGCGAGGCCTATGTCGACTACGCCCACACCCCCGACGGGCTACGCACGGTGCTGATGGCGCTGCGCCCGCACGCGCGCGGCCGGCTGATGGTCGTCTTCGGCGCCGGCGGCGATCGCGACCGCGGCAAGCGGCCGCAGATGGGCGCCATCGCCGCGAGCCTCGCCGACGTGGCCATCGTCACCGACGACAACCCCCGCTCCGAGGCGCCTGGCGCCATCCGCGCCGAGATCCTGGCCGGCGCCGCGGGTCTCGAGGAGATCGGGGACCGGCGCGAGGCGATCCGCGCCGCCGCCGCCCTGTTGCGCGACGGCGACGTGCTGGTGGTGGCCGGCAAGGGCCACGAGCAGGACCAGGTCGTCGGATCGGAGATCCTCCCCTTCGACGATGTCGCCGAGATTGCGGCCGCGCTGGCTCTGGAGGCGGCCGATGGCTGAGCCGCTCTGGACCTCGGCGGCGATCCTCGCCGCGACCGGCGGGCGGCTGGAGGGCGCGCCCTTCGCTGCGACCGGCGTCTCGATCGACACGCGCACGCTGGGGGCCGGCGATCTGTTCGTGGCCCTTGCCGGCGAGCGCGACGGCCACGCGTTCGTGGACGCCGCCTTCAGGCGTGGCGCCTCGGGCGCTCTGGTCAGCCAGCCGGGCGAGGGCGCACGCATCCTGGTGGGCGACACCCTCGAGGCGCTGCGGCGGCTGGGCGCCGCGGCGCGCGAGCGCGCCCCGCAGGCGCGGCGCGGCGCGGTCACCGGCTCGGTGGGAAAGACCAGCGTCACCCACGCGATCCGGGCGGGACTGGCGCTCGCCGGAAGCGCGCACGGCTCGGTGAAGTCCTACAACAACCACATCGGCGTGCCGCTCACCCTGGCGCGCATGCCCGCCGCGACCGAGCGCGCCATTTTCGAGATCGGCATGAACCATGCCGGCGAGATCGGCCCGCTCGCCCGCCTGGTCCGCCCGCACGCGGTGGCGGTCACCACCGTAGCCACCGCTCACGTCGAGAATTTCGCCGACGGCGAGGCTGGCGTCGCCAGGGCCAAGGCTGAGATCTTCGAGGGCCTGGTTCCCGGCGGGCGCGCCGTGCTCAACGCCGGCAACGGCTGGTTCGAGTTCCTGGCGGCCGCGGCGCGGTCGAAGGGCGCCGAGATCGCGGCGTTCGGCCAGGGCGCGGCGTGCGCGGCTCAGTTGATCGAATTCCGCGTCGAGGGCGGCGGCGCCCGGGTGACGGCCCGGCTCGAGGGACGGCGGATCGATTTTCCCCTGCGCCAAAGCGGCGCCCATTGGGGCCTGATGAGTCTGGCGGCGCTGTTGATGCTGCGCGCGCTGGGCGTCGAGCTGGAGGTGGGGCTCGCGGCTCTGGAGGGTTTCGAGCCATTGGAGGGTCGCGGCGCCCGGCGTCTGGCGCCGCTGCCGGGGGGCGGGACCTTCACCCTCATCGACGAGAGCTACAACGCCAATCCGGTCTCGGTCGCCGCGGCCCTGCGCAGCCTTGGCCTGGAAGCGGCCGCGGGCCGGCGCATCGTCGCCCTTACCGACATGCTGGAGCTGGGAGAGGCGGGCGCGCGCTACCACGCCGACCTTGCCGGCGAAGTCGAGGCGGCCAAGGTCGATCTGGTCTTCTGCGCCGGACCCCTGATGGAATTCCTCTGGCGCGCGCTTCCGCCGGCTCGCCGAGGCGCGTACGCCAGCACGGCGGCGGAGCTGGTCCCGCTGCTCGCCCGGGCCATAGGGCCGGGCGACGTGGTGATGGTGAAGGGCTCCAGGGACTCGCGCGCGGCGGCGCTCGCGCAGGCGCTGGCGGGTCTGGGCGCCTTCCCGGCGGAGGCGGGCTGATGCTCTATCTCATCTACGAGCGGCTTGCCGCGCACCACCACTACATCCCGGTCCTCAACCTGCTCCGCTACCTGACCTTCAGGTCCGGCCTGGCGCTCGTCACCGCTCAGCTCACCGTCGTCGCCATGGGCTCGCGCTTCATTCGCTGGATGAAGGTCAGGCAAGGCAAGGGCCAGCCGATCCGCGCCGAGGGCATCGAGCGGCACGTGATCGAGAAGACCGGCACGCCCACCATGGGCGGACTGATGTTCCTGGCCGGAATCGCCGTCGGCACGCTCATCTGGGCCGATCTCGCCGACCCTTACGTCTGGGTGGTGCTGCTGGTCACCATGGCCTTCGGCGTGCTGGGCTTCCTCGACGATTACGCCAAGGTCACCAAGCAGAGCACCGCCGGCGTCTCGCGCCGGCTGCGGCTGGGGGTGGAAGCCGGGGTCGCCGTGCTCGCGGTGTTCCTGATGATCCGCTTCGGCCAGCCCTCGCCCGAGGACGCCAGCCTGGCGACCTCGGTGGTGTTCCCGTTCTTCAAGGCCGCGCTGGTGAACCTCGGCTGGTTCTATCTGGCGTTCGGCGCCCTCGTGATCATGGGCGCCTCCAATGCGGTGAACTTCACCGACGGCCTCGATGGCCTCGCCACCGTGCCGGTGATGATCGCCGCGGCGGCCTTCGGGCTCATCGCCTATATCGTCGGGAATTTCGTCTTTGCTCACTACCTTGAGTTGCATTTCGTTCCAGGCTCGGGCGAGGTGGGGGTCTATTGCGCCGCCGTGGTCGGATCGTGCCTCGGCTTCCTCTGGTACAACGCGCCTCCCGCCAGGATCATCATGGGCGATTGCGGCTCGCTGGCGCTCGGCGGCGGTCTGGGCGCGGTCGCCGTCGCCACCAAGCACGAGATCGTGCTCGCCATCGTCGGCGGCCTGTTCGTGCTCGAGACCGTCTCGGTTATGGTCCAGGTGGCCTCGTTCAAGCTGACGGGACGCCGGGTGTTCCGCATGGCCCCGATCCACCACCATTTCGAGCGCCTCGGCTGGGCCGAGCCCACCATCGTTATCCGGTTCTGGATCATCGCGGTCATGCTGGCGATCGTCGGCCTCGCCACCCTGAAGCTGCGGTAGGGGAGCGGGCGACGCCATGATCCCGGTGCGCGGCTTCGAGGGCAGGAAGGTGGCGGTCTTCGGCCTCGCCCGCTCGGGCCTGGCTGCGGCGCGCTCCCTGAGGGCCGGCGGTGCGCAGGTGGTGCTCTGGGACGACCGCGCCGAAGCCCGCGAGGCCGCCGGCGCCGAGGGTTTCAGGCTCGAGGATCTCTCCGGCGCCGACTGGTTCTCCTTCAGCGCCCTGATGCTCTCGCCGGGGGTGCCGCTGACCCACCCCAAGCCGCACTGGACCGTCGAGAAGGCGAGGGCGGCCGGTGTCGAGGTGCTTGGCGACATCGAACTCTTCGCGCGCACCGTCGCCGCTGCGCCGGCCCACGTGCGGCCCAGGATCGTCGCCATCACAGGCACCAACGGCAAGTCGACCACCACCGCCCTCGTCGGCCACGTGGTCCGCCAGGCCGGACGCGACGTGCGCATCGGCGGCAACATCGGCGTCGGCGTGCTTTCGCTCGAAGACATGCATGGCGGCGCCGTCTACGTGCTCGAGCTTTCGTCCTACCAGCTCGACCTCACCTCCAGCCTCGCCGCCGACGTCGCCATCATCCTCAACATCTCGCCGGATCACCTGGAGCGCCACGGCGACATGGATGCCTATGTCGGGGCCAAGAAGCGCATCCTGCAGGGCCAGGGCAAGGGCGATGCCGCGGTGATCGGCGTCGACGATCCCTGGTGCCAGCAGATCTGCACCGAGATCACCGCCGCCAACCGGCGCACCATCGTGCCGATCAGCGCGCGCCGCTCGATGGGCCGCGGCGTCTATGCCCTTCAAGGCGTGCTCTACGACGCCACCGGCGAGCGGGTCGCCGAGGTCGCCGACCTCGCCCGCGCCCGCTCGCTGCCGGGTCGCCACAACTGGCAGAATGCCGCGGCCGCCTACGCCGGCGCCCGCCATCTCGGGCTCTCGATCGAGGACGCCGCCGAGGGCCTGATGAGCTTCCCTGGCCTCGCGCACCGGATGGAGAGCGTCGGAAGCATCGGCAAGGTGCGTTTCGTCAACGATTCCAAGGCCACGAATGCCGACGCTGCGCGCCAGGCGCTGGCCAGCTATCCGCGGGTCTACTGGATCGCCGGCGGGCAGGCGAAGAGCGGCGGCATCGAGGGGTTGGCCGATCTCTACGGCGTGGTGGCCAAGGCCTATCTCGTCGGCGAGGCCGAGGACGCCTTCGCCCGCACGCTCGAGGGTCGCGTGGCCTACGCCAGGACCCACACCATCGAGGCGGCCGTGCGCGCCGCCTTCGCCGACGCCAGGGCCTCGGGCGAAACCGCCATCGTGCTGCTGTCGCCGGCCTGCGCCTCCTTCGACCAGTTTGCCGATTTCGAGGCGCGCGGCGAGGCCTTCCGGGCCGCCGTGCACACGCTGACAGCCGCGCCGGCGCTCGAGGGGGAGGGGCGGCTGCGCTCGGCCCAGGGCGGCGCATGACCGGCGCCGGGGTCGATCGCGTCGCCGCCACGCACGCCTTTCCGCGCACCGACCGCACCGCGCTCGGCGTCTGGTGGTGGACCGTCGACCATCTGCTGCTCGGCGCGACGCTGGCCCTGATCGGCCTGGGCGTGCTGCTTTCGTTCGGCGCGAGTCCGGCGGCGGCGTCCAGGCTCGACCTGCCCGATCCATTCCATTTCGCCGTGCGCCAAGCGGTCTATGCAGCTCTCGGCGTCTGCGTCCTCGTCGCCGTCTCGATGCTGAGCCCGCGGGGCGTCCGCCGCAGCGCCTTTGGCTTCTACATCGTCTCGATCGCCTGCATGATGGCGCTGCCGTTCCTCGGCCACGCCGCCAAGGGCGCGACCCGATGGGTCGAGGTCGCCGGCTTCACCCTGCAGCCGTCGGAGTTCATGAAGCCGGCGCTGATCGTGCTCGTGGCCTGGATGTTCGCCGAGGGCCAGAAGGGCCAGGGCGTGCCCGGCGTCTCCATCGCGTTCGGGCTCTACGCGCTCGCCGTGGCCCTGCTGCTGCTCCAGCCCGACGTCGGCCAGACGGTGCTGATCACCTGCGCCTTCGGAGCCGCCTTCTGGATGGCGGGGGTGCCGATGAGCTGGATCATGCTGCTCGGCGCGGTCGCGGCCGGCGGTCTCGCCAGCACCTATTTCGCCTTCCAGCACGTCGCCGCCCGCGTCGACCGCTTCTTCGGCCACGACAAGACCCTCGATTCCCACCAGGTGCAGCGCGCCGGCGAGGCGATCGCGGCCGGCGGCTTCTTCGGCCGCGGCCCCGGCGAGGGGATCATGAAGCGCGAGGTGCCGGACATGCACACCGACTTCATCTATTCCGCCTCCGCCGAGGAGTACGGCCTGTGGCTCTGCCTCATCCTCATCGGCCTCTTCACCCTGATCACCGTGCGCGGCCTCTACAAGGCCATGAAGCTTTCCGATCCGTTCGAGCAGGTGGCTGCGGCGGGGCTGTTCGTCCTGGTGGGCCTGCAGGCCTTCATCAACGTCGCCGTGAACCTCGACCTCATCCCCACCAAGGGCATGACGCTGCCGTTCATCTCCTATGGGGGCTCCTCGATGCTTGCCATGGGCCTGACGATGGGCCTGGCCCTGGCCCTGACGCGCCGTCGCCCAGGCGCGTACGCACCGCGAGGCCCGCTTGCCGCGTCCGGCTCCTTTGCCTGACGCCTCCGTCGCCCCCAGGATCGCGGTCATCGCCGCCGGCGGCACTGGCGGGCACCTTTTCCCCGCCCAGGCGCTGGCGGAGGCGCTGATCCAGCGCGGCTGGCGCATCGTGCTGGCGACCGATGCGCGGGCGCAGGGCTTCTCCGCCGCCTTTCCCGCCGAGCGTCGTCTCATGCTGGCGACCGCGACCTTCCGGCCCGGCGACCGGCTTGGCATGGCGCGGGCCGGACTCACCATTTGCAGGGGCGTGTTGCAGGCGCGGGCGGCGCTGAAGGAGATCGCGCCGGCGGTGGTGGTGGGGTTCGGCGGCTATCCCTCCCTGCCGGCCCTGATCGCGGCGATCACGCGGAGTCTGCCGAGCGTGATCCACGAGCAGAACGCGGTGATGGGTCGCGCCAACCGGCTGCTCGCCGGACGCGTCGCGCAAGTGGCCTGCGCCTTTCCCGCCCTGCGCAAGGCGCCCGCACGGGTGCAGGCGCGGGCCGTGGTGGTCGGCAATCCGGTGCGGGCGGAAATCCGCGCCCTGGCCGATCTTCCCTACGCGCTCCCGAAAGATGAGATCCGCCTGCTGGTCACCGGCGGCAGTCAGGGCGCGCGCCTCATCTCCGAACTCGTCCCGGCGGCGGTCGCCGGGCTTCCGGATGGCGTCCGGGCCAGGCTGAAGGTGCAGCAGCAGACCCGCGCCGAGTCCGTCGAGGGCGCGCGCAGAACCTATGCCGAGGCGGGCGTCGCCGCGGAGATCACTCCTTTCTTCGGCGACATGGCCGGCCGCCTCGCCGGCGCCCATCTCGTCATCGGCCGGGCCGGCGCCTCGACCGTGTGCGAGATCGCCGTCGCCGGCCGCCCCTCGATCCTGGTGCCGCTGAAGATCGCGCTCGACGACGACCAGGGCGAGAACGCCCGTGTTCTCGCCGACGCCGGCGCCGCCGAAGTCGTGCGCGAGGACGCCCTGGACCGCGAGGCGCTGACCGCGCTCATCGGGAACCTCGTCGCCCAGCCCGCGCGTCTGGCGAGCATGGCCGCCGCCGCCCGCGCCGTCGCCAGGCCCGACGCCGCCGACCGGCTCGCCGATCTTGTGGAGCGGACTGCACATGAGCCTCTATGACGCAGCCGCTCTCGCTGGGGGGCGGGGAGGCTGATCGCGCTCTTGCGGGCAAGCGCCGTTGCGGGCACGACGGGCGGCCAGTTCCCAGTCCGGTCAAACTCTTTGTTCAGCCTCGATAAGATCTGCGAGACCGCGACAGCCTCGCCGGGCAAGCTCGCCCTGGTCGCGGACGGCCGTGAGCATTCCTATCGCGGGCTCTACCGGGCGATCCTCGCCGCCCGGCGCCGACTGGCCCCGCGAGCGCAGCCGGGCAGGGTGGCGGCGGTCCTGATCTACAGCATCGCGGATGCCTGGCCGGTGGTCCTGGGTTTGCGCAGCCTCGGCTGCACGACCGTCGCCATCGACCGGGGCGCAGACATGGCCCACCTGGCGCGCCTGGACGTGGCGCTGGTGGTGATCCGCAAAGGTGAGATGCGGTGGGCCGAAGCGCTCTCCTTCGCGCCGCCCGGCGCCGAAGTGGTGGAGATCGAGGCCGACGTGGCGATCGATGGCGAGGCGGCGGGGGCGCTGCAAGGCGCCCCGGTCACCGCCCTCGTCGGCGGCCATGTGCTGCTGACCTCAGGCACGACCGGCGTCTACAAATGCGTTCTGCTGAGCCCCGAGCGCGAGCAGCTGACGGCCGCGATGGGCGCCCTCGACTGGGTGGTCAACGTGCTCCAGTTCGGACTTTGGACCGCCATCGGCTATTCGACCGCCGTCGCGGCCTGGTGCACCGGCTCGGCGGTGATCGTCTGGCAGGGGCCCGATCTGCACCGCTCGTTCGATTATCCGCGCATCACCCATGCCTTCGCTACGCCGGCGTTCCTCGCCCGCGTCCTCGCCGGTCTCGAGGGCGAGGCTCCACGTCACCAGAACCTGCGCCTGACCGTGTTCGGAGGCCCGCTCTCGGCCAGTCTGGCGCGCCAGGCCAAGGCGCGGCTCGCCCCCATGGTGCTCACCGCCTTCGGCTCCAGCGAAGTCGGCGGCTGGGCGCTCACCGAGATCGCGGGTCCCCAGGACCTGAAATGGCACAAGATCGCCGCGGGCTGGAGCGTGGAGGTGGTCGACGAGACCGGTCGGCCCCTGCCGCCGGGCGAGCTGGGCGAGGTTCGCGTGAGGACTCCCGAGAGCTCCAGCGGCGGCTACTGGGGCGATCCGGAAAGCACGGCCCGGTTCTTCCGCGACGGCTGGTTCCATCCGGGCGACCTTGGGGTGCTGGACGGCGAGGGCCGTATCGCCTTCCACGGCCGCATCACCAACGTGCTCAACATCAGAGGCGACAAGCGCGCCGCCGAGCCGTTCGAACAGGCGCTGGCCGAGCGCCTCGGAATCGAGAGCGTCTGCGTCATGTCCGAGACCGGCGCCGATCATGAGGAGGAACTGCACGTGGTGATCGAGACCGCCCGGCCCATCCCCGCGGCCGACCTCGCCGAGGCGGCCCGCGCGACGCTGCACGGCTTTGCCCAGGCCCGGTTCCACTTCGTCGAGACCATGCCCCGCAACCATATGGGGAAGGTGCTGCGCGGCGCGCTGCGGGCGCAGCTCCTGGCCCGCAAGCCGGCATCTTGACCACGGCCGAGCTTGGGCGGGTCTCCTGCGCGCGGTTCGCTCCCGAGGCCGCGCCTCGCGGGTGGAGCGAGCCGAAACGGTCACAGGATGCGTCCCAGCAGCGGCATCCGGCGCGCGATCGGCGCCGCCACGGCGAAGCAGGCAAGCGCGCTCACGGCCCACAGCAAAGCGAACTTGGCCACTGGCGCGAGGTCCACGGGCGTCAGGAGGACGGCGACGCCGACGAGGACCGGCGGATGCAGGACGTAGACGGCGAAGGCGTTGTCCGACATCAGCTTGGCGATCCTTCCCCGGCGCCCCACCCAGACGCGGAAGCCGGCGAGGACGCCGAAGCTGGCGCCGACGCAGATCAGGGCTTCCCAGCAGCTCATGGCGGCGCTCTGCCAGGTGAGGCCGCCGCCATAGGCCGCCGACTGGCCGCCGAGCGCGCCTCCGAGGGCGAGCAGCGGCGTCCACGCCGCCATGGCCACGCCGACGCAGACGCCGGCCGCGACCAGGGCGAAGCGGTCGTCGACGCGCTCGATCCAGCGCCAGCGACTGGCGGCGAGGCCGAGCGCGAACATCAGGATGTAGGAGGGAAAGTCGCCCGGCTGCATGTTGAAGACCGACGCGCCGCTCGGCGCCCAGAGTCTCGTCAGGAAGGTCGTGACCGCCAGCGCCGCCACCGTGGCGGCGACGCCGGCCGCGCCGACCCGGCGCTCGCGCGCCGGTCGGCGGGTCCGCGTGGGTGCGACCGCGCGCCAGAGGGCGTAGGCGGCGCAGAAGATCAGCAGCGCCGCGCAGAACCACATCGGCCCCGTGCCCGAAAGGAACCGCCCGCGCGTCAGGTACAGCACCATCTCGTGGGCGAAGGACTGGTGCGTATGCCACGAGTGGGCGATGTAGTACTCAGTGACCGGACCGATGGCGAAGACGTAGAGCGCCGTGGGAAGTCCCAGGCGGTAGAGCCGCCCGGCCATGAAGGCCCGCGGCCCCTTCCGGTCATACGAGGCCGCGGCGAAATAGCCGGCGATGAAGAACAGCAGCGCCATGAAGAAGCCCTGCAACACGGCCTGGAAGGTGACGAAGAAGAGCGTGCTGGCGGGACCGAGGCGTGGATGGTCCTGATAGTACCAGTTGCCCAGAGGGCTGTAGGTGTCCGCGGCGTGCATGCCGAGCACCAGCGTGATCATCACCCAGCGCACGTTGTCGATGTAGAGCAGCCGCGGCGCCGCTGCGGCGCTGGACTGCGTCGCCGCGTCGGCCGGCGCGATCGACGCCGCGTCTTCGGCCGCATGCGCGTCCACGGCGGCGACCTCCAGCATCGAACTGCTCCAGTATTAAAATGAGTGGTTCATTCATTATCATGGCCTCGCCGGCGCGGGCAAGGGCCCGAACCCGCGAGAGTAGGAAGCGCCGTCCGGTTCGGCTAAGCAGCCACGCATGAACCGGCGGCCCGTTCCGTTCGACCTCGGTCCGGTGCACTTCGTGGGCATCGGCGGCATCGGCATGAGCGCCATCGCCGAGATCATGCTTCGGATCGGCTATCAGGTGCAGGGCTCAGACCTGCGCGCCAGCGCCAATGCCGAGCGGCTGGAGAAGCTGGGCGCGAAGGTCTTCATCGGCCATGACGCGGCGCAGGTCGTCGGCGCCTCGGCGGTGGTCTTCACCAGCGCGGTCAAGGACGGCAATCCCGAACTCGCCGCGGCGCGGGCCGCACGCATCCCGCTGGTCCGCCGCGCCGAGATGCTGGCCGAGCTGATGCGCCTGCAATATTCGATCGCCGTCGGCGGCACGCACGGCAAGACCACCACCACCTCCATGGTCGCGGCCATCCTCGACGCCGCCGGCTTCGACCCGACGGTGGTGAACGGCGGCGTCATCAACGCCTACGGCGCCAACGCCAAGGTCGGCGCCGGCGACTGGATCGTCGTCGAGGCCGACGAGAGCGACGGCACCTTCCTGCGCCTGCGGCCCACCGTCGCGGTGGTCACCAATATCGATCCCGAGCACCTCGACCATTACGAGACCTTCGACGCGGTCAAGCGCGCCTTCCGCGGCTTCGCCGAGAGCATCCCCTTCTATGGCTTCGCGGCGGTGTGCATCGACGATCCGGACGTGCAGGAGATGGCCGCCGAGATCGAGAACCGCCGGCTGATCACCTACGGGACCAATCCGCAGGCGGAGATCCGGGCGCTCAATATCGGGATTGGCGCCGAAGGCTCGACCTTCGACGTGCTGATCGACGGGCCGGGCGGGGCCAAGACCGTGCTCGGCGACGTCACCGTGCCCATGGCCGGCCAGCACAATGTGCTCAATTCGCTCGCCGCCATCGCCATCGGCCGCGAACTCGGCGCGCCGGAAAAGGCGATCCGCAAGGGCCTGGCCGGCTTTGGCGGGGTGCGCCGGCGCTTCACCCTGGCCGGCCAGGCGCGCGGAGTGCGCGTCATCGACGACTACGGCCATCACCCGGTGGAGATCGCCGCGGTGCTGAAGGCGGCCAGGGCGGTGACCAATGGACGCGTCGTCGCCGTGGTGCAGCCGCATCGCTTCAGCCGCCTGCGCGACTTCTTCCACGACTTCTGCCGCTCGTTCAACGATGCCGACGTGGTGATCGTGGCCGACGTCTACGCCGCCGGCGAGGCGCCCATCGACGGCGTCGGCCGCGACGCCCTGATCGAGGGCTTGCGCCGTCACGGGCACCGGCGCGTGCTGGCGCTGGCCTCGCCTGCCGATCTGGCGGCGCTGGTGGCCGAGGAGGCGCACGACGGCGATCTGGTGATCTGCCTGGGCGCCGGCGACATCACCGCTTGGGCGCACGCCCTCCCGGCCCAGCTCGAGGCCCTGGCGACGAGTGGGCGATGATGGGCTGGCGCGACCACCTGCCCCCCGTCCGCGGCAAGCTCATCTTCGACGCGCCGCTCGCGCCATATACCTGGCTGCGGGTCGGCGGGCCGGCGGACGCGCTGTTCCTGCCGGCCGATGCGCCCGACCTGATCCAGTTCCTCCAGGGCCTTCCCGAGGAGGTGCCGCGCCTCGCCCTCGGCGTCGGCTCCAACGTGATCGTGCGCGACGGCGGCGTCGAGGGCGTCGTCGTCCGCCTGGCCGGGCGCGCCTTCGCCGAGATCGAGGTCGATCGCGCCCAGGCGCGGCTGGTGGCGGGGCCGGGGGCGCTCGACACCGCCATTGCGCGCGCCGCGGCCAAGGCGGGGCTGGCCGGGCTGGAGTTCTACGCCGGGATTCCCGGGACCGTGGGCGGGGCGCTGGCCATGAACGCCGGCTGCTACGGGACCGAGACCAAGGACGTGCTGGCGCTTGCCTGGGGCGTGGACCGGCGGGGCGCCCAACGCGCCTTCACCCTGGTGGACCTGGGCTATGGCTACCGGACCAGCGCGCTGGCGGACGGCGAGGTGATCTGGCTGGGCGCGGTGTTCCAGGGCCGCCCGGATGCGCCCGAGGCCATCGAGGCGCGCATGGCCGAGATCACCGCGCGCCGGCAGGAGACCCAGCCGATCCGTGAGAAGACCGGCGGCTCCACCTTCAGGAACCCGCCGGGCGAGAGCGCCTGGAAGCTGATCGATGCGGCCGGATGGCGCGGCAGGGCCCTTGGCGGTGCCATGTTCTCGCCCCTTCACGCCAACTTCCTGATCAATGGGGGGGCGGCCACGGCGGCCGATCTCGAAAGTCTGGGCGAGGCGGTGCGCGCTGACGTGAGGGCCAGGAGCGGCGTCGAGCTGGAGTGGGAGATCAAACGCATTGGCCGCGCGGGCTGACGAGGCGCCGACCTTCGACCTGCGCCGGCTGGCGCTCGTGCTTGCCGGCGTGCTGATGCTGGCCCCGGTTCTCTTCGCCTGCCAGGGCGCCAGCGGCCGTCCGCCCTGTCCGGCCGGCGTGCTGTGCCTGCTCTATGGCAACGGCGCCGAGCCGGCGTCGCTCGATCCGGCCCAGATCGACGGCGTCTGGGAGAACACGATCGTCAGCGAGATGATCGTCGGTTTGACCACGCGCGATGCGGCCGGCAGGCCCATGCCCGGCGTCGCCAGGTCGTGGACCACCAGCGCCGACGGCCTCACCTGGACGTTCCATCTGCGCAAGGCCCTGTGGTCGGACGGAACCCCGGTGACGGCGGCCGATTTCGTCTATGGGGTCCGCCGCGTGCTCGACCCCAGGACGGCGTCGTTCTCGGCCTTCATCCTCTATCCGATCCTGAAGAACGCCGAAGCGGTGAACGCCGGCAAGCTGCCGGCGAGCGCGGCCGGAATCGAGGCCAAGGGGCCGCGCACCCTGGTGCTGCATCTGGCGCACCCCTGGCCGAACCTGCTGATCTACACCTCCACGCGGGTGCTGTGGCCGGCGCCACGCCAGGCCGTGCGGCGTTGGGGCGACGCCTGGACCAGGCCCGGCCATTACGTCAGCGACGGACCCTACACCTTGGTGAGCTGGCGCCTCGGCGACAAGGTGGTGCTGCGCAAGAACCCCAGGTTCTGGGATGCCGCCCACGTCTGCTACGGCGAGGTCGACTTCTTCCCGAGCGCCGACGCCATCTCCAACGAGCGGCGCGTCCGCTCCGGCGAACTCGACCTTTCCACCGTGGTGCAGTCGAACCGGCTGGCGTTCCTGCGGCGCAGCGGCATGGCCAGCTATCTGCGGGTGGCTCCCGAGTGGGGCGTCACCTACCTGGTCTTCAACCTCGACGTCCCGGCGCTGCGCGACGTGCGGGTGCGCCAGGCGCTTTCCATGGCGATCGACCGCAAGTTCATCACCGGCAAGCTGCTGCGCGGCGGCCAGACGCCGGCCTATAGCCTCGTGCCGCGCGGCATGGCCGGCTATCCGCACGGTCCGCGGGCCTACTGGGCGAGCTGGCCCCTGGCGCGGCGACAGGCCGAGGCGCGCCGTCTGCTCGCCGCCGCCGGCTATGGCCCGCAACATCCCCTGAAGCTGGTGGTCAAGCACCGCAACAGCGCCGATCCGATGCTGTTCCTGCCCTCGGTCCAGGCGGACTGGCGTTCCGTGGGCGTCGACGCCCAGCTCGAGCAGAACGACGTCCAGGTCGCCTATCAGGAATACGAGGTCCACGACTTCCAGGTGGGTGACGCCGGCTGGCTCTCGGAGGACCCGATGGTCTATCTCGACCTCGCGCGCTCGGACACCGGCGGCCAGAACTACGGCGACTACGTCAACCATGCCTATGACGCCGAGCTCGACGCGGCGCTGGCCGCCGCCGATCCGGCGGTGCGCGCCCAGCACATGCGCGCCGCCGAGACCATGCTGCTTGCCGATGCGCCGGTGGCGCCGCTCTACTTCATCGCCAGCCACGAACTCGTCAATCCGGCCATCACCGGCTGGGTCGACAACCCCATCGACACCCACCAGGTGCGCTGGCTCTGCCGAAATCCCGCGCCGCCGCCTTCGCTCGCTGCAGCCGCGCCCTGAAGCCGCCTCCTGGCGCGCGGGGGCGTGAACCGCAATTAAGGTGTGCGCCGCGCCGTCGCGGTCCAGAATGGCGAGCGCGTCGGGAGGAGAGGGTCGATGAGCGTCGTCGAGGCAAGCGATCCGGGCGGGCTCGTCGGCGTCGGCCCGCCGCCGGCGCGGGCGCGCAGGTTTCCGTCGGGTGGGCGGCGCAACCCGCTCGAGGCGCTGCCGGCCGCCGCCTACGAGGCGCCGATCTGGCGCTCGCCCTCGATCCTCGGCCCCACCTTCCTCGTCAACGATCCGGCCGGGCTGAAGCGGGTGCTGCTCGACAATGTCGCCAACTATCCCAAGACGCCGCTGGAGCGGCGCATCTTCCGGGCGCTCTTCGGCGACGGCCTGCTCTCCAGCGACGGCGAGACCTGGCGCACCCACCGCCGGATCATGGCGCCCTCCTTCGATCCGCGCAGCGTCGCGGGCTATGCCGCGACCATGGCGGAGGCCGCGAGCGCCTTCGGCGACAGCTGGGCCGGGCTCGACGATGGGACCGAGGTCGACGTCTCGGAGCAGATGACCGGCCTGACGCTCGAGATCATCTCTCGCACCATGTTCTCGGCCGACGCCGCCGGCATGACCGGGACCACGGGCCTGGCGCTGCAGCAGAGCCAGGAGGCGGCGTTCGACTTCAACCTCCTCGACATACTGCCGGTGATCGGGCCGATGCGGCTGGCGGCCAAGGAGCGGATCATGGGCGAGATGTTCGCCCCCATGGACGGCGCCCTGGCGCGGCTGATCGAGGCCCGCAGGACCGATCCCGGCCGCCTCGACCTGCTCGGGCGCCTGGTCGCAGCGTTGGACGAAGACACCGGCGCCCGCCTCACCCCCCGCGAGGTCCGCGACGAGGTGCTGACCATCTTCGTCGCCGGCCACGAGACCACCGCCTCGGCGATGACCTTCGTCTGGTACGTGCTCTCGCTGATGCCGCAATGGGAGGCGCGCCTGCACGAGGAGCTGGACGCGGTCCTCGGCGGGCGCGCCCCAGGCGAGGCGGATCTGCCCGGGCTGGTCCTCGCCCGGCGCATCATCGAGGAATGCATGCGCCTCTATCCGCCCGCGCCCGGCCTCTCGGCGCGGGTGGCGCTGGCGGCCGACGAGATCGCCGGCCAGAAGATCAAGGCCGGCAGCACCATCCTGATTTCGCCGTGGGTGCTGCATCGCCATCGCACGCTCTGGGACCGTCCCGAGCGCTTCGACCCGGACCGGTTCGGCGCCGAGCCCGCCGCCAGCCGGCCGCGGTTCGCCTATCTGCCCTTCGGCGGCGGTCCGCGCGTCTGCATCGGCCAGGTGCTGGCCATGACCGAGGCGACCCTGATCCTGGCCAGCCTCGCCCAGCGCTTCCGGCTGCGGCTGCGCCCTGGCTATCGGGTGGAGATCCAGCAGCGCGTCACCATTCGGCCCAGGGGCGGCCTGCCGATGCGGGTGGAGCGGCGCCGCCCCGCTCGGGTCTAGCGCGGCGCCGGACGCGGCGCGAGCGCCCCTTAACAGCCGCGCCCGAGTCGGGCAGAGGAGGCGGACATGCCTCAGCCGCTCGCCGGTCGCCACGTCGCCGTCCTCCTGGGCGGGCTCTCCTCGGAGCGCGAGGTCAGCCTCGTCTCCGGCCGCGAATGCGCCGGCGCGCTGGAGCGGCTGGGCGCCAAGGTCAGCCGCATCGACGCCGGCCGCGACATCGCCGGGGTGCTTTCCCGGCTGAAGCCCGACGTCTGCTTCAACGCTCTTCACGGCGCCTGGGGCGAGGACGGCTGCGTCCAGGGCGTACTGGAGACGCTCGGCCTTCCCTACACCCACTCCGGCGTGCTCGCCTCGGCGCTGGCCATGGACAAGGCCAAGTCCAAGGCGGTCATGGCCGCCGCCGGCGTCGCCGCGCCGGGCGGAGGGCTCTACGACCGCTTCGAGGCGGCCCGCGCCCACGTCATGGCGCCGCCCTACGTGGTCAAGCCCAACGCCGAGGGCTCGTCCGTGGGAGTCTTCATGGTGTTCGAGGGCGCCAACGCTCCGCCCCAGGAGCTCGCCGCGCCTTCCTGGACCTTCGGCGACCAGGTGATGATCGAACCCTACGTCCCGGGGCTCGAACTGGCCGTGGCGGTCATGGATGGGCGCGCCCTCGCCGTCACCGAGATCGTCCCTGCCGCCGGCTTCTATGACTACGAGGCCAAATACGGCGAGGCCGGTTCGCACCACGTCCTGCCGGCCCGGGTTCCGGCCAGGATCGACGCCGCCGCCCGGCGCTTCGCCGAGCTCGCCCACGCCGCGCTGGGTTGCGCCGGCGTTACCCGCAGCGACCTTCGTTATGACGACATTAACGACATTCTGGTCCTTCTCGAGGTCAACACCCAGCCAGGCATGACGCCCACCTCGCTCGTGCCAGAGCAGGCGGCCCACCTCGGCCTGGAGTTCGACGACCTGGTGCTCTGGATCACGGAGGACGCGTATGCCCGCGGCGGTGCGGGGGGCCGGACGCGGGGGCGCCAGGGCCCGGAGCAAAGGCTCCTCTAGTCCCGGCAAGACCCGCGCCGGCGGCGCCCCCAGGGCCGCCGCGGTGCGCGTGGAGGCGCGCCCGCGGCTCTCCGCGCGCGCCATCGCCCTCCTCTGCGGCGCGGCACTGCTCGGCGCCGGCGCGCTCGTCCTCGCCACCGTCGGCAGGGCGCAGATGGCGCTGACCGCCGCCCGCGCCGCCTTCGAGCGCCAGAGCGCCGCCGCCGGTTTCCGCATCGCTTCGATCGATCTCGAAGGCGCCTCGGCCCAGTCGTCGGCCGACATATTGAACGCCGCGGCCCTGGGCCGTGGCGCGCCCTTGATGACGCTCGACCTCGATGCGGTCCGCCGCCGCGTCGAGGCCGTCGGGTGGGTGAAGAGCGCCCGGGTCATCCGGCTGCTGCCGAGCACCGTCGTCATCGCCGTGCAGGAGCGGCGTCTGATCGCGGTCTGGGAGCACGACGGCCACACCGTGGTCATCGACGCCTCGGGGGCGCCGACGCCGGAGGCCGATCCGGCGAAGTTCCCCGGCCTGCCGCTGGTGGTGGGCGAAGGCGCCAACACCGCCGCCGCCGCCATCCTGCCGGCCGTTCTCACCCGGCCACGGCTGGTGCGGCGGCTGGTGGCGCTGATCCGCGTCGACGGCCGGCGCTGGGATCTGCGGCTCGCCGACGGCGCCCTGATCCAGTTGCCGGCGCGCCACGTGCAGTCGGCCCTGATCCGGCTCGACCAGCTCGACCAGCAGGCGCGCATTCTCGATCTCGGCCTGGCGCGCATCGACCTGCGCGATCCGGAGATGGTGGCGGTGCGGCCGCGCGAGGCGACCGCCAGGACCGTGAAAGCCGGGGTGGGATGAGACTTGCCATTCGCGAAGAGCGCGCCTCGTTCGATGAGGCGCGAGCGCGCCTGCCGGGAAGGCCGGCGCCGGGCCTCTCGATCGGCCGTGCGCCGGTCACGGCGGCGGTGGATCTGGGCGCGAGCAAGGTGGCCTGCTTCGTGATGAAGGCCGAAGGCGTGCGGGCGGCCGATCGCAGCCTCGCCGTCGCCGGCGTCGGCTACGTGGCCTCGCGCGGGGTGCGTGGCGGCGCGGTGGTCGACGTGGAGGCGGCCGCCGACGCCATCGCCCAGGCGGTGGAGCGGGCCGAGGCCGTGGCCGGCGTCAACGTCGCCGGCGTCACCCTCGCGACTGCGGGAGGCCAGCTCGCCAGCCGCCGCCTGGCCGCGCGGATCTCGCTGGGCGCCCGTCCCATCGGCGACGCCGACCTGGCGCGGGCGGTCGGTGCGGCGATGGCGGGGCTGAAGCTGCCGGGGCGGCGGATCATCCACCTGCGGCCGATCGCCTGGTCGGTGGACGGCGAGAAGGCGGTGAAGGACCCCAAGGACATGTTCGGGCGCGAGCTGGGCCTGGAGCTGCTGGTGGTCTCGATGGCCGAACCGGTGTTCCAGACGCTCGGAAGCTGCGTCGAGCGCGCCCATCTGGCGTTCGAAGGCGTGGTCGCCGCGCCCTTCGCCTCGGCCCTGGCGGCCCTGGAAGAGGACGAGAAGCAGCTCGGGGCCGTCGTCATCGACATGGGCGGCGGCTCGACCTCGCTGGCGGTGTTCTGCGGCGGCGCCCTTGCCCACGTGGACAGCCTCGCGGTCGGCGGCGGCCACGTCACCGCCGACGTGGCGCGGGGGCTCACGACCTCCATCGCCGGCGCCGAACGGATCAAGACGCTGCACGGCTCGGCGATCGCCTCGGCCGGCGAGGACCGCGAGATGATCGAAGCGCCGCCCAGGGGCGACGACGTGGGCGCGGGGCCCGTGATCGCGCCCCGCTCGCTGCTGAAGGGCATCATCGCACCGCGCGTCGAGGAGACGCTGGAGCTGCTCCGGGAGCGCCTCAGGGCCAGCGGCGCGCCGCTGGAGCCGGGGGCGGGGATCGTGCTCACCGGCGGTGCGAGCCAGCTCGCCGGCGTGCGGGAGGTGGCCGTGCGCGTCTTCGACCGCCCGGCGCGCTTGGGGCGGCCGCGCCGCGTGCCGCATCTGGCGGACGCCGCCTCCGGTCCGGCCTTCTGCGCCGCCGCGGGCGTCCTGCACCGCGCCGCCTTCGGCCCGCGCGACCTGCAGACGAGGAAGCCGGCGCGGCGGGACGCCTATGCGCCCGGCGGCGTGCTCGGCCGCGCCACGGCCTGGCTGCGCGACAATCTCTGAGCGCGCCGCGCCGGGCAACCATCCCGGTCCGCCCGCCGTTGTCGCTGCATGAGCGAGACGAACCTGCGCAAGAGCGGCGACATCATCGGCCGTCCCGTCTGCGACGCCGAGGGGGCCAGGCTCGGCACGATCCGCGAACTGGTCCTCGATGCGCAGCGCGGCGAGGCGCGGTTCGTCATCGTCGAGGCCGGCGGGCTCTTTGGCGGCGGCGGCAAGTTCCACCCGCTGCCGTGGCGGCTGCTGCGCTTCGATCCGGGGCAGGAGGGCTTCTCGATGGACGTCACCAAGGAGCGCCTGAAGCACTCGCCGGCTTACGATCGCGAGCAGCTCGCCAGTGGAAGCTACGCCTGGGGCGAACAGGCGGAACGCTATTTCGCGGAGCCGGACACGGCTGCGCCGACGAGCCTCGCCTGACCGCGAGCCGCGACGCGCCGCGGCGGGCGCCGTATTCGCACTGTTGTTTACGGTCGTCCCCGGCGTTGCGCCGGCGCCGCGCGAACGCGCCGACGGCCGTTTCGGCCGGCAAGACCTGTGGCGATGACGGGACCACTGATTGGCAAGGGAGCGCCTCGGCTGTCGTTGCGTCCGGGTTCGGGCGCTGCGCCCGAGATGATACGCCTGCCCCAGCCCCGACTAGCCGCGCGTTAATCGACCGCGTTTCGCTTCGGTGGGGGCGCATGAGAGTCGGCTCCCGCAGCCCCCTCACGTCGCCCGGCGCTTACGCGCCACCCCGTTTCACGGGCGAGGAGGAAGCGTTCTCTTCCTTCGCCGCGATGCGTCATATGGTTTCTATCTGCGCCATCGAGAAGGTTTCGTCTGGGGGGTTCGCGCCGATGACGAGCGACGTGTCGCTGGCGAAGTGGTAGGGCGGCACCGGCAGGTTGAGGGGCGCCGGCACGCCCTTGAACACGCGCCCGGCCAGATCGTACTTCGAGCCGTGGCACGGGCACAGCCAGCCGCCGGGCCACGACGCATCGACCTCGCCGAGCCCGGGCCTGTAGTTCGGAATGCAGCCGAGGTGGGTGCACACCCCGACCAGCAGCAGATACTCGGGCCTGATCGAGCGCGACCAGTTCTTTGCATAGGGCGGCTGCTGCATGCTCTCGGAATTGGGATCGCGCAACAGGTCCAGAGTGCTCTGTTTTCTCAGTTCGGCCAGATTGGCGGGCGTTCGGCGCACGATGAACATCGGGTTCTTGCGCCACAGCAGCACGATCTGCTGTCCCGGAGCGACCTTCGACAGGTCGACCGTCACCGGCGAGCCCAGCGCCAATGCGTCGGACGACGGCTCCATCTGGTCGACCAGCGGCCAGGCGACGGTCGCCGCGCCGCCGATGGCGATGGCGCCGGTCATGATGAAGATGAAGTCGCGTTTGGTCGGCTCGATGCCGCGGGCCGGATCGTCGGGCGTTGTCGTGTGCGTCAATTGTGACATCCTCGTCGGCTGAACATCATCTCACCGGCCTCCGCGGTCGCGTGGGCGACAAACGCCGGGGCGCGAGCCTCGGCGCCGGGCGTTAGATGACAAACGCATCATCGGTCGGATCGATGCGGGCGGGCGCGCCTGGCACAGATGCGACCGCGGCGCCGACGAACCTGGCATAGCCGCGAAGCGCGTCGCGCCGCTTCCCAGGTTTGGTCGTCACGGTAATCCGAGCCGTCGCCGCCTTTCCGCCGGCGCATGCGCCGTGGCGAAGCGGAAGATGACCAGCCACTGGTCATAGGTGAGATCGGCGCGCAGGGCGTCGGGCGCGAGGCCGAGGTCTTCCGAGAGCCGGCGCCATTGCAGGTTGCTGATCAGATAGCGCAGCGCGCCGCGGGCGACCGGCCGCACGCGGGCGAACGTCTGGCGGATGAAGGCCCGCCAGGGCGCGGCCTCGCCGTCGCAGAGGTCCGGCCTCGTTCGCCGCTGAAGGCAGAGCAGGGCGACATCGACGCCGGGGATCGGCGCGAAGTCGCGCCGGGTGAACGGATAGGCGACGCTGGGCTCGAACCAGGGCCGCGCCGACAGCGAGACCGTGGTGGAGCGCGGCGCGCCGGCATACTTGCGCGCGGCCTCGCGCTGGAGCGTCAGCACCGCCGTTTCCGGACGCGGCCCCGAGAACAGCAGCCGCCGCAGGAGTTCGCCCGTCACGTTGAACGGCAGGTTGGCCACCACCTTGAACGGCGGCTCGAACGGAACCTCGAGGAGGTCCGCCTCGCGCACCGTCACCGCTAGGCCCTCGAAGCGCGCGGCAAGCTTGCGCACGAGGTTCGGGTCGCGCTCAACCGCCACGACCCGGGCGCCGGCGCGGATGAGTTCGCGCGTCACCCGTCCGGTCCCGGCGCCGAGATCATAGACGAGGTCGCCCGGTTGGACATTTGCATGGTCGACCAGCTTGCGAGCCGGGCCCTGCGAGACGAAGAGGTTCTGCGCAAGGACGGCGCGGGCGCGGCGCGAGGCGCCGCTCACGGAAGGTCAGCATGAGGTTGGTCATGTCGCTCTCTTGTCGGGTGGGAACATCCCGCGAGACGGGAACCGGAGGCTCTGCGGACGCTCCCTGGCGGGGGGAGATATTTGCGGCAGCGCTTCTGGTAGGCGGCGACGGCTGCGGCGTTCAGGGGAGGGCGGGTCAGCGCACGGCGCAGCAGCGCCGCGAGCGCCGGGGCCTGCGAGCGCGTAGCCGCGCTCTGGATGGGGGATGGCATGAACGTGTCCTGGAGCACCGGCGCGGGCCGGCGGGGTTGGCTCGGGCTAGCGGGCGATCAGCGCCCGGCTAGCGAATGCGCTCGGCGCTCCAGCAAACCAACACGGGGGTGCTCCTCGAGGGCCGCCCGATCGGGCGCCGCGACTTCGATACCAAACTCGGCCGGCGCTGTCACCAGGGACGCCTCCCGGCCGCCGAATTACCTGAACGAGCCCATGTGCTGGTGCGCCGCCGCCAGATTGGTCAAGCACGACCATCGCGAGAGGATCAACCCATGAACCCGTCGTTCGT
>DATKRO010000050.1:0-4214 GCA_035532115.1 Caulobacteraceae bacterium
ACCTGTAGAGCTTTTCCAGCGCCTCGTCCTGGTGGGCTTCGAAGTGGTCGAGCAGGGCCTGGGAGATGCGCCGCGTCTGCCGGCTCGAGGCCGTTCCGGGCGGCCTTCCCGGGTTGCCCGGTCCGAAGCGTCCGTTCGCGCTCCTCGGCGCCGCGGCGGCCGGCGTTCCAATCGTGCTCATGACGGCAAGGTCCCCGCCCGGCGCCGCGCGACACCCGCGCGGCCGCCCCGGGCGCGAGGCCAGAGTAAGCCCGCGCAAGAGCCCGCTAGGACGGGGTTAGCGATGCGAACGGCGCCGGCCTCGCCGCACACGGCTGGCGGCTCAAATGGGGTGCTTTTGGTACGCCGTGGGAATGCGTGTGTGTCCCGCTTTCAAGAAATACTTGCGGGAGCGTGGAATAGCGACTTGGCGGCCGGACGCGAGCATGTCAGGCAAGACCATACCACGCTCCCCGGCCAGCTCCGTGCAGGGCCAGATAGCCTTGCTCGACCAGCACCTTGAAATGGTCCTTGATTGTGTTCCGGCTGGCGCCGCTGACCCGCACGGCCTCGGCCACCGTGACCCGGCCATGCTCGCGCGCCAGCTCCAGGATCAGCACCGACAGTTCCGGTATCTGGGCGAGCATGATCCGCTCGCGCTCCATCTTCCTTTCGAGCCGCTGCTTCTGGCGCTGCAAGGCCCGCAGGAAGAACTCCAGCCAGGGGTTCCAATCCGGTGCGTCCGTGCGGATCGTTGCCTGGGTCCGTCGCAGAGACAGGTAGTAGCCCTCCTTGCTCTGCTCGATCACGCTCTCCAGCGAGCTATAGGGTACGTAGGCATAGCCCGCTCGGAGCAACAGCAACGTGGTCAGGATGCGTGAGAGGCGGCCGTTGCCGTCCTGAAAGGGGTGAATCTCCAGGAACACCACCACGAACACCCCGATCACCAGCAGTGGGTGAAGGCTCTTGTCCTTCTCCTTTCCGGCCGCCCATTCAACCAACTCGGCCATCCGGCGCGGCGTGTCGAAAGGGGTGGCGGTCTCGAACACCACGCCAAGACTCTTGCCGTTCTCGTCGAAGGCTTCGACGTGGTTGAGGAGCGTCTTGTAGGAGCCGCGATGCCGCTCGTCCTTGGTCGAATGGGCCAGCAGGTCGCGATGGAGCTGGCGGACATGGTTCTCGGTCAGCGTGATGGCGTCATAGGCGCCGAAGATCGTCTCCATGACCGCCGCATAGCCGGCGACCTCCTGCTCGTCGCGCGTGGTGAACGAGCCGATGCGGATGTTGGCCAGCAGCGCCTCGACCTCCCGGTCGCTGAGCCTGGCGCCCTCGATGCGGGTCGAGGAGCCGATGCTCTCGATGGTGGCGACGCGGCGCAGGCCGGACAGCCGCTCCGGCGCGATCCGACCTATGGCCTGCCAGGCGCCCTTGAACTCGTCGATCCCGGCGATCAGCGACAGAATTTGCGGCGTGATGCGGAGCGTCGTCGCGTTCAACGTCATGCCGTTTATCCATCCATTTACATCCAATTATCCTGACGCGCGCGTCGCCATTTGTCCATCCATTTTCATCCATTTATCGTTGCCTGTCCGATGCTCCTGCAAAGGAGGGTTTATTTCCACCGTTGTATCGGTCGCGGCGGGCGCCGGCGCGGCATCGCCGGGCGGGCCAGTCTCCGCCGCTATTTCCACCGTTCTATCGGTGGCGGAGACGGGCGCGCCATCGTCGTCCAGCCCGGTCGCGGCCGTACTTTCCACCGTTACATCGGTGGCGGCAGGCGCCGCGGCGGCTCGCGTCTCGATCGTGCTCATGGCGGCAAGGTCCCCGCCCGGCGCCGCGCGACACCCGCGCGGCCGCCCCGGGCGCGAGGCCAGAGTAAGCCCGCACGAGACCCCGCTAGGGGGGCGTTAGCGGTCCGGCGGCCGCCCCCTCCGACGCCCGGCGCTGGCGCGCCGAGCGCCACCTCCCCCGTTTCACGGGTGAGGAGGGGTTTGGGCCACGCGCCTCCGCGCCATCGTCGGTCGACCAGCCTCCGCCGCTATTTCCACCGTTACATCGGTGGCGGCAGGCGCCGCGGCGGCTCGCGTCTCGATCCTGCTCATGGCGGCAAGGTCCCCGCCCGGCGCCGGGCGTCATCCTGTCCCGTTTGCACGGATGAAGAGGCAGGCGTGGAAGGGGCGCGCGCCCCCTCGGACGCCCGACGCCGCCGCGCCGAGCCCCACCTCCCCCGTTGCACGGGCGAGGAGGAGCAGCGTCCCGCCACGGCGCTTGTCGAGCGTCGAGCGTCGCTCTACGCCTGCCCGGTCGGGGCGAATGGGACCAGGCGGGCGATGCACCCAGGAACGACGGTCCGGCAGGATTGCCTCGAGAGCAACGGGTCGAGCGTCACCGACGCGGCGCGGGCGCCCGGCGTCGATCGGCTCAGGCCCGGCAGGCGGCCGAGCGCCCGGCCGGGCATTTCGCCCGGGATGGCGGTGCGGCTGGAAAGGGCGTTCGGCGCGCCCGCCGAGGCAAGGCGGCGCGGCGCATGAACGCGGTCGAAATCGAGGCAGCCGTCACCGAGCTTGCGGAAGCGCCCTTCGACGCCGCCGAGTTTCCCTACCGGTTCCTCGCCGCCTTCGGGAACAAGGAGACCACGATCAAGCGGCTGCGCGCCGGGTCGACCAACGCATCCGACCTCCCCGGCGCCGTCCTCCAGCGCAACAACATCCACATCGCCGTCGCAGCGCCCGGCGCGGTGACGCAGAGCCTCGCGGCGCTGCGGGCCAGCCCCGCCACGGGGAAGGCGAAGGCGAGGTTCATCCTCGCCACCGACGGCGACGGCTTCGAGGCCGAGAGCCTGGAGTCCGGCGAGACGGTCGCCTGCGCCTACGCCGACTTCCCCAACCGCTTCGGCTTCTTCCTGCCCCTGGCCGGGATCACCACGGTCAGGCAGATCCGCGAAAGCTCGTTCGACATCCGCGCCACCGGCCGCCTCAACCGGCTCTATGTGGAACTGCTGAAGGACAACCCCGACTGGGGCGCGGCCGACCGCCGCCCCGACATGAACCATTTCATGGCCCGGCTGATCTTCTGCTTCTTCGCGGAAGACACCGACATCTTCAACGGCAAGGGCCTCTTCACCGCCACCATCGAGCAGATGAGCGCGCGCGATGCGTCCAACACCCATGAGGTGATCGGCGAGCTGTTCCGGGCCATGAACACGCCCATCGCGCAGCGGTCGGGCGCGAAGCTGCCGCGCTGGGCGGACGCGCTGCCTTACGTGAACGGCGGCCTCTTCGGCGGCAGCCCGGCCGTGCCGCGTTTCAGCCGGATCGCCCGCTCCTACCTGCTCCACATCGGCGGCCTCGACTGGACCCGGATCAACCCGGACATCTTCGGCTCGATGATCCAGGCCGTGGCCGACGACGAGGAGCGCGGCGCGCTGGGGATGCACTACACCAGCGTCCCCAACATATTGAAAGTGCTGAACCCGCTGTTTCTCGACGACCTGCGGGCGCGGCTCGAGGAGGCGGGCGACAATGCGCGCACGCTCCTGAACCTGCGCCGGCGCATGGCGCGCATCCGGGTGTTCGATCCCGCCTGCGGCAGCGGCAATTTCCTCGTCATCGCCTACAAGGAAATGCGCGCCATCGAGGCCGGGATCAACGAGCGGCGCGGCGAAGCCGATCGCGCCTCCGAGATCCCGCTGACCAATTTCCGCGGCATCGAGCTGCGCGACTTCCCGGCCGAGGTCGCGCGCCTCGCGCTCATCATCGCCGAATATCAGTGCGACGTGCTCTATCGCGGCCAGAAGCTGGCGCTGGCCGAGTTTCTGCCGCTCGACAAGCAGAACTGGATCACCTGCGGCAACGCCCTGCGGCTGGACTGGCTGAGCATCTGCCCGCCGACCGGAACCGGCGTGAGGCGCCATGCCGACGACCTGTTCCATACGCCGCTGGACCAGCCGCAGATCGACTTCGAGAACGACGGCGGTGAAACGTATATCTGTGGAAACCCTCCTTACAAAGGGAGTCAATCACAGGACGATGAGCAGAAAAGCGATCTTGAAGCGGTATTCGCGGGAATTAGTGTCAATTGGAAAGGCATCGACTATGTGGGCGGGTGGTTCATAAAGGCATCTAGATATTGCAGAAGCACTACAGCTTCGTTTGCCTTCGTCAGTACAAATTCCATTTGTCAGGGGAAGGCGGTTTCCAGCCTTTGGCCGTCCATCCTGAGAACCGACCTAGAAA
>DATKRO010000051.1:0-38692 GCA_035532115.1 Caulobacteraceae bacterium
CGTCCCGAATGCCGCGGCGGAAAGCGAGCGTCAGCGGCTTTGCCCGATTTGCCAGAAGCCGACGGTGCAAGAATTTCGTCCGTTTTGTTCCAAACGCTGCGCCGACGTCGATCTCGCCCATTGGCTGGGCGGCCGTTATGCGATACCGGCCGAGCCGACCGATGGAGAAGATGTCCTCGGTACACCCGTACAAAGCGACGAACGCTGAGGTTGGGCAGTCCGCCCGCGTGTTGCTTTGCCGGTTGCACCCATGTGCCGACTGGACAACGTACTTTGTGCTTTCTATAACCCGCCGTCGATTGGCGACAACTTGCTGCTGATCGCACGCCCAGGTAGCTCAGTCGGTAGAGCAGCGGACTGAAAATCCGCGTGTCGGTGGTTCGATTCCGCCCCCAGGCACCAGCCCCGCTTCCGAGAGGCGCGAGACGCGGACGGCGCAGTCGGCGGTGGCGGTCTCGGGATCGGGGCCAGACGTCAGGATCAGTCGACCGCCTCCGCATCCAGCGCGTCGGCGGCGGCGTCGAAACGGGCTTCGAGCCAGGGGTTCGCGCCTCGGCAGCCGGCCACCACGCGCCGCGCCCAGGCGACGTACTCCGCTTTGCGCTCGGCCGGCCAGTCGGCGGGCGGGCTCGAGAGCAGCGCGCGCAGGTTCGAGGTCTTGTCGGCGAGCTTGACGATCTGGGCGCCAGGCGTGGCGTGCGCCGCGTGCTCGATCTGGAGGCGCTTGCGCTCGGCCTTCGGCAGCGACTTGTCGTCGGTCACCTCCGCGACCAGCGCCGCGACGCGGTCGCCGAAGCAGCGCTCCAGCTCGGCCAGGCTGGTTTCGGTGTCCTCCACCGTATCGTGCAGCACCGCCGCGAGGACCAGGTCCACGTCCGCCCCCGCGGTAGCCTCGGCGACCAGATCGGCGACCTCGGTCAGGTGGTTCACGTAGGGCTCGGCCGCGGCGCCCTTGCGCCGCTGCGCTACGTGCTTCGCCGCGGCGAAATGGTAAGCCTTCGCCAGCCGAGCGATCCCGTTCATTGCGTCTTCCTGACTCGCGCAGCCGCATCTTGCGGTCAAGCCGGGCCCCGGCCCTCGCGGCTACACCGAACCGCGGCGCGGGCGCCAGTCTAAATCGCGCCGCCGCTGAACAATTGAATATTGAGGGCGAGGGCGGCGCCGATCGCGTCGGGCCACGCGATCGGCCTAATCCCGGCCGACGGCCCTGGCGGGTGCGCTCTCTTGACTAGCTCGTCCAGTTTTCCTCCGCGCCGCCGAGCGATGTTCTTGCAGCCGCGGCGCATAAATTCGGCGAAGCAATGTTTCGCCAACCATGTTGCGGCGCGAGAGAACGCGCGATCTTGGGTCCAAAAACCCTATCTGGGCTTGACGAGTAGCCTATGCTGCATCGCAAGACGGGCGACCAAGCGCGGGGGTGGGCGCCAAACATCGTTCGGATCGAGCCCCTTGACGGCTCTTTTGGGGGTTGCCAAAGGGACCCGAGCCGCAAGTCTAACAACGCGGTAAGGTCTTGCCGCGGATCTATCGGCCTGCGGCGGGCCGCAGACTAAGCGCCTTCAATACGAGCTTCTCGAGATCGGCGAATGAGATTGGATGGAAGCGGCGTGGCGGGTCGGGCGCGGCGATCTGGGCTTGGAGACGGCGCCGCCGAAGACGGGTCCGCGCCAGGCCTTCACCAGCTCGGGCGAATAGGCGCCCGCGCGTTCGATCCCTTCGGGTCCTAGGCGATCACCAAGCAGGAACTGGCGACACGATGCTTCACACCAAGAGAACCACTCCCATCGTGGCCGCACTCGGCGCCCTGGCGCTGATGATGGCCGCTCCCGCCTTCGCCCAGCCCGCGCCGGCTCCGGCCGCGGCCTCTGCGGGGCCTAACGCGGCGCCGGCCGCGGCGCCCGCGACCACCACCCCAGCGGCCAGCAGCCAGGATCAGGGACCGACGCGCGTCGGCGGCAAGAACGCCGGCCACCTCAATCCCTGGGAAATGTTCACCAGCGCGCGTCTCGTCGTCCAGATCGTCATGGTCGGGCTGGCGATCTGTTCGCTGTTCTCCTGGACCATCCTCATCCTGAAGCTCTTCGAGTTCGCCTCGATGAACCGGATCACCAACCGGTTCCTGGAGAACTTCCGCGGCGCCAGGTCGATCGCCGACATGGGCAAGATCGCTGAGTCCGACGAGTTCGCCGGCAATCCGCTGGCCGACATGGCCGCCGCGGCCGCCGCCGAGGTGGAGCTCTCGCGCCAGGCCGGCCTCAAGGTCGATGGCGAACACCGCGACACCACCATCATGCGCGCCCAGAGCGCCGTGGGCGCGGTGCAGGCCTCGCTGGCCCGGCGTCTTTCCAGCGGCATGCAGTTCCTGGCCACGGTGGGATCGACCGGCCCGTTCATCGGTCTGTTCGGCACCGTCTACGGGATCATGGATTCGTTCATCGGCATCGCCAACACCAACACCACCAACCTCGCGGTGGTGGCGCCCGGCATCGCCGAGGCGCTGCTCGCCACCGGCCTCGGCCTCTTCGCCGCGATCCCGTCGGTGGTGTTCTACAACTACTTCCAGACCCAGATCACCGCCTATGGCTCGCGCACCGAAGGCTTCGTCGCCGAGCTGATGAACGCGATTTCGCGCCAGCTCGATAAGGGGGCGTAAGGCTCCATGGCCGCCAAACTCGCAGGTCCCGGCGGCGGCAAGTACGACGTCGAGATGAACCACACCATCAACGTCACGCCCTTCGTGGACGTGATGCTGGTGCTCCTGATCATCTTCATGGTGGCGGCGCCTCTGGCGTCGGTGTCCATCAAGGTCGCCCTGCCGCCCGCCAATGCCCGACCGCAGGTCAAACCGCCGCATCTCGTCTACATCTCGATCAAGCCGAACGGCGATCTCTACGTGGGCGACTTCCCCACCGACATCAGCGAGTTGCCCGACGCGCTGAAGCAGGCAGTGGGCGACAACCCGATCAGCACCGTGCGGGTGTTCATCCGTGGCGACCAGAACGTCGAATACGGGCACTTCCTCGACGTGATGAACACCTTGCAGGACAACGGCTACTACAGCGTCGCTCTCGTGGGAGAGGATCGATCGGGAGTTCGCAAGTGAGCCAAGTCGATATTGCCCACCCGGCTCACAACCCGTTCGATATTCCGCGCCAGAACAAGAAGACCGTACCGATCTTCGTGGCGTCGTTCATCGGCGCGGCGCTGCTGAACGGGCTGATCTTCTACTATGCCGGTACGGCGCGGTTCAAACAGAACTACAAGACCTATACGGAGCAGAAGGAGACGGTGTCGCTGATTCACCCTCCGCCGCCGCCGCCGCCGCCGCCGCCTCCACCGCCGCCGCCGAAGGTGGTCAAGCCGCCGCCGATCCAGCCGCGCCCGCCGGTCGTGGTGCCCAACGTGGCGGCCCCGCCACCGCTCTACATCCCGCCGGTGGCGCACCCGCTGCCGCCGCCGCCGAAGATCGAAGCGGTCGCCCCGCCGGCGCCGCCGCCCAAGGCGACGATCATCAGCAATCCGACCTGGATCAGGCAGCCCAATGGCGACGACTTCGCCAGGTACTACCCAGAGCGGGCGCAGCGGCTTGGCGTCGGAGGCAGGGTGCTGCTGCACTGCGTCGTCAGCTCGGCCGGAACGCTGAGCTGCTCGGTGACATCCGAGACGCCATCCGACCAGGAGTTCGGCTCCGCCGCCTTGAAGATCTCCAAGCTCTTCAAGATGCGCCCTGAGACCAAGGACGGCGTGCCGGTGGCGGGCGGCCAGATCAACATCCCGATCCGGTTCCAGCCGCCTCCGCCGGATTGATCATCGGCGAGAGTTCGGTCACCCCAGGCCCTGGAGGCGCAGCCCTTCGGGGCCTTTTGCCTTGCTCCGGGCCACCCTTGACCCGTGCCGGGCGAGCCGCCTAAACCGGCCGGGCGCGAGACGCCGCCTTAGCTCAGTTGGTTAGAGCGCCAGATTGTGGCTCTGGAGGTCCCCCGTTCGATCCGGGGAGGCGGTACCATCGCTTCGTCGGACGTCGGCGAACCGGGGCGCCGACAACTTCGCACCGGGCGCCGCAGTTCCCTGGAATCCACAGTAATCCGGCGTCTCGATGCGGCCCCGAAAACCCCGGAACCTTACCTACACCGGAGAGTTTGAAGCTCGGCTCGCTTCGGTCCACAGGCTTGGTGATGTTCAGCAAAAGGTTTCGGCCGCCGTCGTTGCCCAGTTGTCCGCCGCCAAAGCGAAGCTACGTTGCCGAGTTGATCGCCGAGGCGGCGCGCGGCGCGGCAAAGTCTGTTGCGGTCAAGCACGGACATCTGGAAATAACCTATGGCGCTCTGATGACGGCCGCGGACGCGCTGGCGGCCGAGCTTCGCGGGCTAGGCGCCGGGCCAAACGTGCCGGTCGGCGTCTGCGTAGAACGCTCCATCGAACACGTGGTCGCTCTCCTGGGCGTGCTGCGCTCGGGCGGCGCCTTTCTGCCGCTCGATCCGGGCTGGCCGCCGGAGCGGATTCGCTTCGTCCTCGACGACGCCGCCGCGCCGATCGTCGTCGCCGATCCGCGGCATCGCGAAGCGGTCACGGCGCCCGGCCGCGCCGTGGTGGAGGCTGGCGGCGCCTGGCGACGGCGCGCGGGGGGAGCGGCTGCGGGCGCGTCCAGCGGCGACGACATCGCCTACGTCATCTACACGTCCGGCTCGACCGGCGAGCCGAAGGGCGTGGAGATCACCCACGCCAATCTTCTCAACCTCGTGACCTGGCACCGGGAGGCGTTCGGCGTCACGCGCCAGGACCATGGAAGCTGGGTGGCGGGCCTCGCCTTCGACGCCTCGGTCTGGGAGCTGTTCCCCTGCCTGGCGGTGGGCGCGACCATTCACGTTGCCGGCGAACCGGTTCGCGCCTCCGCCGAAGCGCTGCGCCGATGGCTCCTCGACGAAGGAGTCTCCATCGCCTTCGCCCCCACGCCCCTGGCCGAGTCGCTGCTGAGCGGCGAGTGGCCGGCCGGCGCCGCGCTGCGCACCCTCCTCACTGGCGGCGACACGCTTCACGTCCGGCCCGGTCCCGGACTACCCTTCAAGGTGGTGAACAACTACGGGCCGACGGAATGCACCGTGGTGGCGACCTCCGGCCCGGTCGCCGCCGGCGCCGCCGCCGACGAGCTGCCCAGCATCGGGCGGCCGATCGCCGGCGCACGCATCCACATCCTCGATGCGGACGGCAATCCGGCGCCCGCCGGACGGATCGGCGAGATCCACGTCGCCGGCGCCGGCGTCGGCCGGGGCTATCGCAACCGGCCGTCCCTGACCGCCGAGCGGTTCGTCTCCATTTCGCCCGGCGGCGGCCCGGCCGAGCGTTGCTATCGGACCGGCGACCTCGGCAGCTGGACCGCCGATGGCGAGATCGCCTTCCACGGCCGCAGCGATGCGCAGATCAAGCAGCGCGGCCACCGGATCGAGCCGGACGAGATCACGGCGGCGCTGTCCCGGCACCCCCTGGTGGCGCAGAGCGCGGTCGTGGCCGAGGGCGAGGGCGCCGCGGCCCAGCTGGTCGCCTACGTCGTGCCGGCGGGCGAGAAGACGCCGCGCAGCCCCGACCTCCGGGCGTTTCTCGCGACCAGCCTGCCCACCTACATGCTGCCTTCGCTCTACGTGCGCGTCGCCTCGCTGCCGATCACCGCCAACGGCAAGCTGGACAGATCGGCGCTCCCCAGCGCCACCTCGGCGAACACCTTGCCGAGCGCGCCTTACCGCGAGCCGCAGTCCCTGGTGGAGCGGCGCATCGCCGCCATGGTCGAGGAACTCCTGGAGATCGACGAGGTCGGCCTCGACGACAACTTCTTCCTGCTGGGCGGCCACTCGCTGCTCGGCACCCAGCTCGTGCTTCGCCTGCGCGACGCCTTCGGGGCCGAGCTTGCGCTGCGCGACCTCTTCGAAGCCCAGACGATCCAGAACCTGGCTTCAAAGGTCGAGCGCTCGGTGGTGGAGCTGGTCGCCGCGATGAGCGAGGAGGAGGTCCAGCAACGGCTGGCGCCCAGCTACGCAGGGTGAGCGCCGTGAGCCTCGAGACGCGCACCGGCGATCCGACGGAGGAAGCGCCCAGCCTCTATCAGCTGCTCTACCCGGAAGTCCTCGCCGATCCGTACCCGCTCTACCACCGGCTGCGCCAGCGCGATCCGGTCGCCTGGGATCCATTCCTGCATGCGTGGGTAGTGACGAGCTATGCCGGCGTGCTGACGGTGCTGCACCGGTTCTCCGCCGAGCGGACGCCGAGCCCCGCCCAGCTCGCCGCCATGGGCCTCGCGGCGCTGGAGCCCGTCGCCGAGGTGATGGTGCGGCAGATGCTGTTCATGGACGCGCCGGCTCACACCCGACTGCGCAGCCTGTGCTCCAGCGCGTTCACCTCGCGGCGCGTCGATCGTCTGCGCGGCCACATCCAGGAAATTGCCGACGATCTCATCGACCGGGTCGAGGACCAGGGGCGCATGGACGTGATCGCCGACTTCGCCAACCCGCTGCCGGCGATCGTCACGGCCGAACTGCTGGGGGTTCCCGCCGCCGACCATCTGCAGTTGAAGAGCTGGTCCGCCGACTTCGCCGAGATGCTCGGCAACTTCCAGCATAATCCCGACCGGGTTGGGCGGGTACAGCGCAGTCTGGCGCAGATGGTCCGCTACTTCACCTCCGCGGTCCTGGACCAGGAACGCTCTGCCCGCGGCGGCCTGATCCAGCTGCTCACTGACGCGGCCGACGAGGGGGCGCGCCTGAGCCAGGACGAGGTCGTCGCCAACGTCATCGTCACCATGGTGGGCGGGCAGGAGACCACCACCAACCTGATCGGCAATGGCCTCCTGACGCTGCTGCGCAATCCCGGCGAACTCGCGCGGCTTCGCACCGACGCCTCGATCATCGAGCCGGCGGTCGAAGAGCTGCTGCGCTACGAGAGCCCGAGCCAGCACACCGCCAGGCTCGCGCCGGAGGACATGGTCCTGGGCGACAAGCGCATCAGGAAGAAGGACGCGGTCATGGCGGTGATGGCGGCCGCCAACCGCGACCCGGCGCGCTTCCCCGAGCCCGACCGGCTCGACCTCACCCGCAGCAACAACCGTCACGTGGCCTTCGGCTGGGCGGCGCATTTCTGCTTCGGCGCGCCGCTGGCCAGGATCGAGGGTCAGATCGCCTTCGCGACGCTGCTGGCGCGCCTGCCGAACCTGAGGCTTTCGCCGGAACCGCTCGTCTGGAGACAGAATCTTGGTTTGCGCGGGCTTACCGCCCTGCCGGTGTGCTTCGGCCACGGATGAGCCATGACATCCGCGTCCGCACTTTCCGGCCAGAAGCGCCTGCTTCTGCAAGGCCTGCTCAGCGGCGACGCCGCCGGCCACCGACGACCGGGCGATAGGGTCGAGCCCCGTCGATGGGGCGAGGCCACCCCGCTCTCGGCCGAACAGAGCCAGGTATGGCTCCACGCCTCGATGGCCGCCGATCGGCCGCTCTACAACGAGGCGATCACCATTCATCGCAGCGGCTCGTTCCGTCTCGACGTGCTCGAAAGCGCCCTGAACGAGGTGCTTCGCCGCCATGAGATCTGGCGCTCTTCGATCGAGGTGCGCAAGGGGCGGGCGCAGTGGATCGCCCATCCCGGGCTGCGCCTGAAGCTGCAGCTCGTCGATCTCGGCGGCCTGGCGCGAGGCGTGCAGGACCGCGAAGCTTGCCGCATCGCCACGGAGGACGCCCGACGACCTTTCGACCTGGGCCAGGCGCCGCTGCTGCGCGCCAAGGTGGTGCGCCTCGCCCCGGACCGGCACCGGCTCTATCTGACGCTGCACCACATCATCTTCGACGGCGTCTCCATCTATCGGATTCTGCTGCCGGAACTGGCGGCGATCTATGGCGCCTTCGAACGTGGCGAGGCGACGCCGCTGGCGCCGCCCAGCCTGCAGTATGGCGATTATGCGTGCTGGCAGGCCGCCAGGGCCGCGGCCGGCGCCGGCTCGCGCCAGTTGCGCTACTGGCGCGAGAAGCTCGGCGGCGAGCTGCCGGAACTGCGGCTGCCGTCGGACCGCGAGCGGCCGCCAGCGCCCACCTACGGCGGCTCGATGGAGACGTTCGAGCTCACGCCGCAGTTCACGGCCGCTCTGAAGGCGTTCAGCGCCCGCGAGGGGGTGACGCTCTACGTGACGCTGCTCGCCGCCTTCAAGGCCATGCTGCACCGCTACAGTGGCCAGGACGACATCGTCATCGGCGGCGTCACCGACACGCGTCGCCGCCCCGAACTCGAAAGCGTCATCGGCTACTTCCTCAACAGCGTCGCCCTGCGCACCCGACCGAGCGGCGCGACGACGTTCCGCGACTATCTCGCCGAGGTCCAGACCACGGTCATCGAAGCGCTCGACGCTAGCGAGGCGCCGTTCGATCGCGTGGTGCGCGAGGTGCGCCCCAGGCGCGACGGCGCCCGCCATCCGCTCTTCCAGGTGCTGTTCTCGATCGAGCCGCCGGCGCCCGCCTTCTCGGAAGGCTGGGACCTCACCCAGATGGACGTGATCGTCGGAACGGCGAAGTTCGATCTCTATCTGGAGCTGGACGAGCATCGCGGCCGGCTGATCGGGCGCTTCCTCTACAGCACCGATCTCTTCGAGGCCGCGACTATCCGCCGGATGATCGGGCACTGGAAGACGCTGCTGGAGGGCGCGACCCGCGAGCCGCAGACGATGCTGGCCGCCCTGCCGCTGCTGACCCCCGGCGAGCGGCGCGCCATCCTGACGGACCGCAACGACACCGCCCGGGCCTATCCGGCCACGACGCTGCACGCGTGGATCGAAGCACAGGCGCGCCGCACGCCCGAGCGTATTGCCGCGGCCTGCGACGGCGAACGCTGGACCTATGGCGATCTGGAGCGGCGCGCCACGGTGCTGGCGGCGGAGCTGCGGCGCGCCGGGGCGAGGCGAGGGGCGCTGGCCGGCATCGCCATGGAGCGCTCGCTCGACATGGTCGCCGGACTGCTGGCGATCCTGAAGACAGGCGCCGCCTATCTGCCGCTGGATCCGGGCCTGCCCCAGGCGCGGCTGGCCCTGATGATCGAGGACGCCCGCCCGGCGGTCGTTCTCGCCGATGCCGCCGCCGCGGGGCGGCTCGGGGCGACCGGCGTACGGATCGTCGACGCCGCCGCGGCGAGAGCACGGGCCGGGGCGGAACGCGAGACTGTGCCGGTCGAACCGGCCAGCCCCGACGACCTCGCCTATGTGCTCTACACCTCCGGATCCACCGGCCGGCCCAAAGCGGTGGAGATCCGGCATCGCTCGGTGGTGAATCTGCTCGCGGCGGTGCAAGGCGAGATAGGCTTTCGCGAGGGCGATACGCTCGTGGCCGTGACCACCCTGTCGTTCGACATCGCGGCCCTCGAGCTCTTCCTGCCGCTCGTCGCCGGCGCCAGGTTGGTGATCGCGACTCGCCAGGATGGCGCCGATCCTGCCCGTCTCGCCGCCCTCATCGGCCGATCCGGCGCGACTGTCGTGCAGGCGACCCCGGCGACCTGGCGAGGCCTCGTGGCCCGCGGCTGGACGGGCGATCCGCGCCTGCGGATCCTCTGCGGCGGCGAGGCGCTCCCGCGCGACCTGGCGGCCTCGCTGCTGCAGCGCAGCGCCGGCGTCTGGAACATGTACGGCCCCACGGAGACCACGATCTGGTCGCTGGCGCACCGGCTGGACGGCTCGGAAGACCCGGTTCCCATCGGCCGGCCGCTGGCGAACACGCGCGCCTATATTCTCGACCGCAACGGTGCGCCCGTCCCCGACCTGACGCCCGGCGAACTCTGTATCGCCGGCGAAGGCTTGGCGCGCGCCTATCTGAACAGCCCCGAACTCACCGCGGCGAAGTTCGCTGCACCGGCCTTGCTCCAGGGCGAGCGTCTCTACCGCACCGGCGACCTGGCCAGATACCGCGCCGACGGGGCGATCGAATTCCTCGGGCGGGCCGACAACCAGGTCAAGGTGCGCGGCTTCCGCGTCGCGCTGGAGGAAGTGGAAGCGGCCATCGCGGCGCACCCGCGCGTGACCGCCGCCGCCGTGCGCGCAAGCCCCGATCCGTCCGGCGAACTCGGGTTGACCGCCTACCTCGCCGGCGGGGCGCTCACGGAGGCGGATTTCCCGGATCTGCGCCGGTTTCTGGCGCAAACCCTGCCCGCCTACATGGTCCCGACGAACTACATGCTGCTGCCGGCCCTGCCTTTGACGGCGAACGGCAAGGTCGATCGCAAGCAGTTGCCGCAGCCGAGCATCGCGGCGTCGCCGCGCGGACGAGCCCCGCAGGACGAGTTCGAGCGCCAGCTCGCCGATCTGTGGAAGGAGACGCTCGGCATCTCCGACATCGGCGTCGATGACGACTTCTTCGACCTGGGCGGCCACTCGCTGCTCGCCAGCCTCCTCATGGCCAAGGTGCAGGCGATGTTCAGGCGCGCCCTGCCGCTAGTGGCTCTCTTCGAATCGCCGACCATCGCCAGGCTTGCACGGACGCTGCGCTCGGCGGAGGAGCCGCGATTCTCGCATCTGGTGGCGCTGCGGGGCGCCGGCGCCGGCCGGCCGCTGTTCATCGTGCACGGCATCTTCGGAAACGTGTTGCAGCTGCGGGAGCTGGCGGAGCGGCTGGGCTCGGCGCGGCCGGTCTACGGGCTGCAGGCGCGCGGCGCCGACCCGCGGCAGGAGCCGCACCAGACCATCGCCGAGATGGCCGAGGCCTATATGGCCGCCATACGCGAGGTCCAGCGCGAGGGCCCCTATGCGCTGGCAGGCTATTCGCTGGGCGGTCTCGTCGCCTTCGAGATGGCGCGCGCGTTTCGCGCCGGGGGCGAGACGGTGGACGTGCTGGCGCTTCTCGAGACCGATCTGCATGAGCGGTGTCTGGCCTGGCCGCAAAGGCTGGCCTACCGGCTGGCGCTGCCCGCACGGATCGTCGGCAAACTGCGCGCCCTGGGCGCCGGGTCGGCGCCCGCCTATCTCGCGGGCAAGCTCGTCCGGCTCGGTCGCCGGCTGCTCCTTCGCCTGGACGCCGGCGAGGATCTGGTCGCTTCCGCGGCCCTGAGCGGACCGATGGCGCAGCGCCAGCGCCATATGTACCAGATCGGGGTGCGGGAGTTCGGGAAGTTCGAGCCGCGACCCTACGACGGCAAGCTCAGCCTGTTCCGCGTGCGTGGGCCGCGCTTCGACGCCTGCGACTGCGAGCCGATCTGGCGCAGGGCCGCCGGTTCGGTCGAGCTCTTCGAGATCGATGGCGTGCACGACAGGATCATGGAGCGGCCGTATGTCGAGACGCTGGCTCGGCAGCTTAGCAGGTGCATCCGCGCCTGCGAGCCGGCGCCGGGCGCCGGCATCGCCGCGGCCGGGCGCCCGGAGCACAGGAAGGCGGCGGCCCGGCTCGCTCCGGGAGCAGCCGATGGACCTGCGGGCGTGGCGCTGGCGCGACCGGAGATGCGAGACCAATGCGGCTGATGCTCGGCGGCGCGGCGGGCGATCGCCCCGCGGCCTGGGCGCAAGCGCACTGGGCGCTGCTGAGCGTCGGCGTCGCCGAGCGGACCAGGTGCTTCTCCATGCTCGTGCCCGAGGAGCAGAGCCGGGCCGCCCAGTTCCGCCGCGCGACCGACCAGGAACGTTATGTCGTCCGGCGCGGCAGGCTGCGCGAGCTGCTCGGCGCCCACCTGGACTGTGGGCCGCGACAAGTCGCGCTCGCGTACAATGGTTTCGGCAAACCCTACGCCGCGGACGCCGCCGATCTCGATTTCAGCATCTCGCATTCCTGCGGGCTCGCCTTCTACGTGATCGCCCGCGGCGCGCAGGTGGGCTGCGACATCGAGTGGCGGCGGCCGCGCCTTGCGACGAAGGAGGTCGCCGAGCAGTTCTTCTCGAAGCGCGAAGTCGAGCTCCTCGAGCGGGTTGCTCCGGGCCAGTGGCTCCGGGCCTTCTTCAACTGCTGGACGCGCAAGGAAGCCTTCGTCAAGGCGCTCGGCCTGGGTGTTTCCTATCCCCTGAAGGCCTTCGACGTCTCTGTCGCCCCCGGCGAACCCGCCGCCCTGCTGCGCGGACCCGGCGGATGGTCGATCCGCTCGTTCGAGCCGCTTGCGGGGCTGCACGTGGCGATCGCCGCAAGGCGCCATGAGGGGTGACCAGGCGCTAGAGCGGCAGGGCGCATGGCGCCGAGGCGCGGCGGCTTGATCCGCCGCAACGCGCCGGCGGATTTCAAATTCGGCGTATCGACGTGCCGCCCATGTTCAACAGCATGCGCTATTCGACAATTGCGCCGTCGTCGGTGCGACGCCGGCTTGCACGAGCAGGGGCAGGAGGGGACTGGAGGAGGATGCGGATCCTGATCGTCGCCCCGAGCTGGCTCGGGGACGCGGTGATGATGGGGAGCCTGTTGGCGCGCCTGAAGGCGCGCGCGCCGGCGCCGCGGATCGCCGTGCTCGCGCCCCTCGCCCTCGAAGATGTCGTGCGGCGCATGCCCGGCGTGGACGAGGTGATCGAGAACCCGTTCGCCCACGGCGCGCTCCGGCTCGGCGGGCGCTGGCGGCTCGGGCGGGCGCTGGCCGGGCGCTTCGAGGCGGCGATCGTGCTGCCGCAGTCGTTCAAGTCGGCCCTCGTCCCCTGGTTCGCCGGCGTTCCGCGGCGGACCGGCTTCATCGGCGAGGCGCGCCATCTGCTGCTGAACGACGCGCGCCCTCTGGACGAGGCGCGCCTGCCGCGGCTCGTCGATCGCTTCTGCCTGCTGGCCGAGCCGCCCGGCGCGGCGGCGCCCGCGGATGCGCCGGCGCCGAGGCTCGGGGTCAGTGCCGGGGCCGCCGACGCCGCCAGGACGCGCTTCGGCCTCGTCACCGGCCGCCCGGCCGTGGCGTTCTGCGTCGGCGCCGAATACGGACCGGCCAAGCGCTGGCCGGCGGTCCACTTCGCCGCGCTCGCCACCATCGCGGCGGCGCATGGAATGGATGTCTGGTTGCTGGGCTCGAAGCGCGACGCCGGCATCGGCGCCGAGGTCGCGGTGGCCGCGTCCGGCGCGGTGGTCGACCTCGTGGGCCGGACGAGCCTGGGGGACGCCATCGAGCTGCTGTCGGGGGCCGCGGCGGTGGTCAGCAACGATTCCGGCCTGATGCATGTGGCCGCCGCGCTCGGTCGCCCGCTGGTGGCGCTCTACGGTTCGTCCTCGCCGGCGTTCACCCCGCCGCTCTCGCCGGCCGCCGCCATCCTGACCGAGGCGTTGGCGTGCAGCCCGTGCTTCGAACGACGCTGCCCCCTCGGTCATCTGAAGTGCCTGAACGATCTCGCGCCGCAGCGGGTCTGGCAGGCGCTGCAGGCGCAGCTCGGCCAGACGGTCGCGCTCGCCTGAGCCGCGCTTGCAGCGGCCGCCCCGCCGCGCCTAAGGGGAGCCGCATGCGCGCCCACCTGCCTGCCCCCGCCGTCAAGCTCAGGGCCGATGTCCGTCTCTTCGGCGACATCCTTGGCGGGGTGCTGCGCCAGGAGGAGGGCGAGGAGGTGTTCCAGGCCATCGAGGCGATCCGGCAGGCCTCGGTCGCCTACCACCGCGAGGGCACGGACGAGCGGGCGACCGCCCTCGACGAACTGCTGCGCGCGCTCTCGCTTCCGGACGCCGTGCGTTTTGCCCACTCCTTCGTCTGCTTCTCCCAGCTCATCAACATCGCCGAGGACCAGGAGGCGCGGCGCAAGCTGCGCGGCGGACCCGATCCAGGCGCCTCCCTCGCCGGGGCCGTGGCCAAGCTCGAGGCGATGGGCGTCGGCGTCGAGGCGGTGAGGGACCTGCTGCGGCATGCGCTGGTGATGCCGGTGATCACCGCTCATCCGAGCGAGGTCCGCCGCAAGAGCGTCATCGACCGGGTCAACCGCATCTCCGAGTTGTTCGACGTCCACGATCTGGCCGAGGGCGCGCGGCGCACGGCCCTGGAAGTCGAGCTCGGCCGCGAGATCCTGCTGCTCTGGGCGACGCGGCAGCTTCGGCCGCAGACCCTCGTCGTGGCCGACGAGATCGACAATGCCGCGTCCTTCTTCGAGCGCACCTTCCTGCGGGAGCTCCCCAGGGTCTATGCGGACCTGGAAACCGCGCTTGGTGGCGATGCGACTGCCAGCTTCCTGCGCGTCGGCTCGTGGGTCGGAGGCGACCGCGACGGCAACCCGAACGTCACTGCCGAGACGCTGCGCTTGGCGCTGGTCACCCAGTCGCGCATCGCCGTCGGCCACTATCTGGCGCAGATTCACCGGCTGGGCGCCGAGCTATCGCTCTCTACCGAAAACGTGGGCGTGACGGCCGAACTCGCCGAACTCGCCGATCGCTCCGGCGATGCGTCGGCCCAGCGCCGCGACGAGCCCTATCGCCGCGCCCTCACCGGAATCTACGCACGCCTGGCGGCGGCCGCGCCTGGGCTCGCCGGCGCGGGGCCGGCCAGGGCCGCCGCCTTCGCCGCAGCGCCCTACGCCTCCAGCGAGGAGCTGAGGGTGGATCTCGACATCATCCGCGCCTCGCTCCTCGCCCATCACGGCGACAGCTTCCGGCGCGGCCGCCTCGCCGACCTCATCCGCGCCGTCGACTGTTTCGGCTTCCATCTGGCCACGGTGGACATGCGGCAGAACTCCGACGTGCACGAGCGCACCGTGGCCGAACTCCTGAAGCGCGCCGGCGCCTGCGCCGACTACGCGGCGCTGGACGAGGACGCACGGACGCGGCTGCTGGCGGCCGAGCTTCGGACGCTGCGCCCGCTGGTCTCGCCGCTGGCCGACTATTCGCCCGAGACGCTGGGCGAGCTCGGGGTGCTGCGCACCGCCGCCGAACTCAGCGCCCGCTACGGGCCGCGCGCCATCGAGACCTATCTGATCTCCAAGACCACCAGCGTCTCGGACCTGCTGGAGGCCTATGTGCTGTTGAAGGAGGCGGGGCTCTACGTCCCGGGCGATCCGTCCCGCTCGAAGGTACTGGTGGCGCCGCTCTTCGAGACCATCGCCGACCTCGAGGCGGCGCCGGCGACCATGCGCGCCTTCCTGGGGTGCGAGCCGCTCAGGCCTCACCTCGCGGCGCGCGGCGTCCAGGAAATCATGATCGGCTATTCGGATTCCAACAAGGACGGCAGCTACTTGACCTCGATCTGGTCGCTGCACGAGGCCCAGCGCGAGCTGAAGGGCGTGGTCGAGGGCGCCGGTCTGGGGCTGGAGTTCTTCCACGGAAGAGGCGGCGCCGTCGGCCGGGGCGGCGGCTCCAGCTTCGAGGCGATCATCGCCCAGCCGGCCGGAACGGTGGCCGGCCGCATCCGCATCACCGAGCAGGGCGAGGTCGTGGCCAACAAATACGCCGATCCGATCATCGGCCGCGAGAACCTCGAGACCATGACCGCCGCGGTGCTGCTCGCCAGCCTCGGGGCTTCGGAGGCCGGGCCGGGGGGCGGTCGTGGGCGCGAGGTCATGGACCGGCTCTCGGCAGCCTCCATGCGCGCCTATCGCGGCCTCGTCTACGACACCCCCGGGTTCGCGCGGTTCTTCCGCGAGGCGACGCCGATCCGGGAAATCTCCAACCTCAACATCGGCAGCCGCCCGCCCTCGCGCACCGGCTCGGAACGGATCGAGGACCTGCGCGCCATCCCCTGGGTGTTCTCCTGGTCGCAGGCGCGCGTCATGCTGCCGGGCTGGTTCGGCTTCGGCTCGGCCGTGGTCTCGTGCGGCTGCGAGCTGGCCGAGCTCGCCGACCTCGCCGAGGCCTGGCCGTTCTTCGCCGCGGCCCTCGCCAACATGGAGATGGTCATGGCCAAGGCCGACATGCGGGTGGCGCGGCGCTACGCCGGCCTCGTCGCCGACGCTGACCTGCGCCGCCAGGCGTTCGGCGCCATCGAGATGGAATTCGAGCGCACCTCGGAGAGGCTGCTCGCCATCCGCCGCCAGGGCGCCCTGCTGGAGCGCGAGCCCGACCTGGCCGCCCACATCCGCTATCGCCGACCCTATCTGGAGGCGCTCAACCACCTGCAGATCGAACTGATCAGCCGCCACCGCCAGGGCGACGACGATGTTCGGGTGCGCGAGGGCATCCTCCTGACCATGAACGGCGTCGCCACCGGCCTGCGCAACAGCGGCTAGACCGGATGGCTCACGCGCCGGCGGAGCTGGTTCGCGCTACCCTCGCGTCTCGACCGGGGCGTAGTCGCGCGCCAGCGGGCCGCGGTAGAGCTGGCGGGGGCGGCCGATCTTGCGGCGCGGGTCCTCGAACATCTCCTTCCACTGGCTGATCCAGCCCACCGTGCGCGCCAGGGCGAAGAGCACGGTGAACATGGTGGTCGGAAAGCCGAGCGCCTTCAGGGTGATGCCGGAATAGAAGTCGATGTTCGGGTAGAGCTTGCGCTCGACGAAATAGGGATCGTTCAGGGCGATCTTCTCGAGCTCGAGCGCCACCTTCAGCAGCGGGTCGTCCTGGTCGCCGATCTCGGCCAGGACCTCGTGACAGGTCTCTTGCATCACCTTGGCGCGGGGATCGAAGTTCTTGTAGACCCGGTGCCCGAAGCCCATCAGCCGGTATTTGCGGTCCTTGACCCCTTGCACGTACTCGGGGATGCGCTCGACCGTGCCGATCTCGCGCAGCATCATCAGGGCCTCCTCGTTGGCCCCGCCGTGGCTCGGCCCCCAGAGGCAGGCGATGCCGGCGGCGATGCAGGCGAAGGGATTGGCGCCCGACGATCCGGCCAGCCGCACCGTCGAGGTCGAGGCGTTCTGCTCGTGGTCGGCGTGCAGGATGAAGATCCGGTCCATCGCCCTCGTCAGCACGGGGTTGGGTTTCCAGTCCTCGGCCGGAACCGAGAACGCCATGCGCAGGAAGTTCTCGGCGTAGCTGAGATCGTTGCGGGGCGTCACGAACGGCTGGCCGACCGAATATTTGTAGGCCCGGGCGGCGATGGTGGGCATCTTGGCGATCAGCCGGTGCGCCGAGATCTTGCGCTGCTCCGGATCGTCGACGTTGATGCTGTCGTGATAGAAGGCCGAGAGGGCGCCGACCGCCCCGGTCATGATCGCCATCGGATGGGCGTCGGAGCGGAAGCCGGAAAAGAACCGGTCGAACTGCGCGTGCAGCATGGTGTGGTAGGTGATGGCGTGCTCGAACTCGACGAACTCGCTTGCCGTGGGCAGTTCGCCGTTCAGCAGCAGATAGCAGACCTCGAGGAAGCTCGACTGTTCGGCGAGCTGCTCGATCGGATAGCCGCGGTGCAGCAGCACGCCGGCGTCGCCGTCGATGTAGGTGATCTTGCTCTCGCACGAAGCGGTGGAGGTGAAGCCGGGGTCGAAGGTGAAGACGCCGGACTCGTCATAGAGCTTGCGCACGTCGACGACGTCCGGGCCGGTGGAGCCCTGGATGACGTCGAGATCGTAGCTCTTGTTGTTGATGATGAGGGTGGCGTTCTCGGCCATGCTCTTCTATCCCCTTCGCGCCCTCGCGCGCCCCTTGCAAACGCGCGTTCGCCTCACGCCTTATAGCCGCTTACCGCAGTTGCGAAAGGGCGTCCGTCACCCGGCCCAACGCCTCGCTGCGCCCCAGCGCCGCCAGGGCCGCGGCGAGGTCCGGAGCGACGGCGCCGGCGGCCAGGATGATGCGCAGCGCCGGCCCGAACGCGCCGAACCCCCCCCCCTCGGCGGCGGCGAACGCCTTCAGCCGCTCGGCCAGGGCCGCGGGCGTCCAGTCGCCGTGGGCCTCGAGGACGCCGGCGAGCCGGCCCAGGCGCGCCCTGACCTCCTCGGTGAAGGCGCCGCGCTCCTTCTCGCCAAGCGCGATCGGCCGGTCGGCGAGCGCGAAGAGGGTGAGGTCGGCGAGCTCCAGCGTCGTCTTGGCGCCCTCCTTGACCAGCGGGATCGTCCGCGCCAGCCGCGCCTCGGCGTCGGCGGGAAGGTGCGCGCCGCGGCTCCTCAGCGCCTCCAGCGCCAGCCCCGCCAGACGTCGGTCGTCGGCGAGGCGGATGTAGTGCTGGTTGACGTGGTTGAGCTTGGCCCAGTCGAGCCGCGCCGGCGAGGCCACCACGTGCTCCAGCTCGAACCAGCGCGCCGCCTCTTCGTCCGAGAAGATCTCGTCGTCGCCGTGCCCCCAGCCGAGCCGGGCCAGATAGTTGCGCATCGCCTCGGGCAGGTAGCCCATGCCGGCGAATTCGGAGACGGCCTGGGCGCCGTGGCGCTTGGAGAGCTTGGCGCCGTCGGGCCCGTGGATCATCGGCAGATGGGCGAACACCGGCACGCGCCAGCCCAGCCCCTGATAGATCAGCATCTGCCGCGCCGCATTGTTCAGATGGTCGTCGCCGCGGATCACGTGGGTGACGCCCATGTCGTGGTCGTCCACCACCACGGCCAGATTGTAGGTGGGCGAGCCGTCGGCGCGCAGCAGGATGAGATCGTCGAGCTGGCGGTTCTGGAACACCACGTCGCCCTTGACCTTGTCGCGCACCACGGTCTCGCCCTGCAGCGGCGCGCGCAGGCGCACCACGAAGGGCAGGTTCGAGCCGGTCTCGGCCGTCCGCTCGCGCCAGGGCGAGCGGATCGGGCGGCCCTCGGCGCGGGCGCGCTCGCGCTCCTGGCCAAGTTCATCGATGGTCATGTAGCAGCGGTACGCCGCGCCCTTCTCCAGCATCTCCAGCGCCGCCGCGCGATGCCGGTCGGACCTCGCGTGCTGGAAGATCGGCGCTTCGTCGACCTCCAGGCCCAGCCAGCGCAGGCCCTCGAAGATCGCCCCCACCGCCTCGGCCGTGGAGCGCTCGCGGTCGGTGTCCTCGATCCGCAGCAGGAACCTGCCGCCGGCGTGGCGGGCGTAGAGAAGGTTGAAAAGCGCCGTCCGCGCAGTGCCTATGTGCATCATCCCGGTGGGCGAGGGGGCGATGCGGGTGACGACGGGAGCGGACATCGCGGTTCCGGGAGGCTGGGCGCGGGGTCTTAGCACGCGCCTCGCCGGGCTTCCTAGGCCCGCGCACCTGGCCCGCGCCCTCCTCGGCGAGGCCGCCGCCCAGCTCGACCGGCTGTTCGTCTGGTCGCCGGTCGCCGTCGGCGCCGGGGCCGCCGCTTACCTGGGCTGCGCGGCCGAGCCCCGCCTCTGGCCGGCGCTGACCGCCGCCATCGTGCTCGGCGCCGGGGCGGTGCTGGTGGGCCGGCTCGGCGGCGCCCGGGCCTTGCACGCCGCCCTGACGCTCTGCGCCCTCGCCGCCGCCGGCTTCGCGCTCGCCAAGCTGCGCAGCGACCATGTCGCCGCCCCGATCGTGCCGCCGCATCTGGGCGTCGCCCACGTGCAGGGCTGGGTGGTCGACGTCGAGACGCCCAGCCACGCCGGCCCGCGGCTGCTGATCGCGCCGACCTACATCAGCCATCTCGGCGCCGAGGCGCTGCCGCTGCGCATCCGCATCGTCATGCCGCCGGCGACCCTGGCTGCGCCGGGCGAGGCGATCGACGTCTCGGCCCTCCTCGACCCACCGCCGCCGCCGGCCGCGCCGGGCGCCTACGACTTCGCCCGGGACGCCTGGTTCGCGGGCGAGGGCGGCGTGGGGCTGGCCAGGACGGCGCCGACGCCGATCGCCTTGCCGGCGCCGCCATGGCGGCTCTCGATGGAGATGGCGGTGAACGCCCTGCGCTGGAACGTGGCGCGCCGGCTCGCCGCCGATCTCGACCGCGCCATGGGCGGCCACGCCGGCGATGCGGTGGGGCTCGCCATCGCGGTGACCACCAGCCATCAGGACTGGCTGAGCCAGGGCGCCCGCAACGACCTGAGGAACGCCGGGCTGGCGCACATGCTGGCGATCGCCGGGCTGCACACCGCCGCGCTCAGCGGCTTCGTGTTCTTCTCGCTGCGCCTGCTCGTCGCCGCCTGGCCGTGGCTGGCGCTGCGGGTTTCGGGCAAGAAGCTCGCGGCCCTGGGCGCCATGCTCGCGGTGCTCGCCTATCTGGTGCTCTCCGGCGCCCACCCGCCGGCGCGCCGGGCGGCGATCACCGCCTGCGTCGCCTTCACCGCCATCCTGCTCGACCGGCGCGCGGTGAGCCTGAGATCGCTGGCGCTCGCCGCCCTCATCATCCTGGCCGCCGAGCCCGAGGTGGTGCTGCAGCCCGGCTTCGAGATGTCGTTCTGCGCCACCGCCTCGCTGGTGGCCATGGCCGAGATCTGGCCGCGCCTCGCCAGCCCCAGGGGCCTCGCCTGGCCCATCGGCTGGCTGCAGCGCGGCCGCGACGGGCTGATCGCCCTCTTCATGGTCAGTCTCGTCGCCGGCGCCGCCACCGGGCCGTTCGCGATCCAGCACTTCAACCGCATCGCCAGCTTCGGCGTCTTCGCCAACCTCACCGCCGACTTCGCCGCCGCCGTGGTGATGATGCCGGCGCTCGCCGTGGCCCTGCTGCTGGAACTCATCGGCCACGGCGCGGCCCTGCCGGCGCTCTGCGTCGCCGGATGGGCGGCCAGGGCGATCCTCGGGATCGCGCACTTCTTCGCGAACGCGCCGGCGGCCAGCTTCTCCCCCTCGGCCGCGCCGCCGATCGCGCTCGCCTCGTCCTATCTCGGCATCCTCTTCGTCTGCCTCTGGAGCGGCCGGCTGAGGTGGATCGGGCTGCCCTTCGCCGCCGCCGTCGCCCTGTGGCCGCGCCCGCCGGCGCCGCTGATCTGGCTCGCCGGCGACGGCGCCGACGCGGCTCTGGCCCTGCAGGGCCGGGAGGTGGTGCTGCGGCCGGGGGTGCGCAGCTACGCCACCGGGCTTTGGGCGCAGCGGCGCGGCCTGGCGCTTCCCGCCGACCCGGCGCGAGCGCGCGGCGCGCTCTTCGACTGCGACTACTGGTCGTGCACGGCCAGAGCCGGCGTCGCGCCGGCGCTCGGCATCTGGTGGACCCGGCGCAAACCGCGCCCGCAGCGCCTCGCCGAGCTGTGCGCCCGCTCCGACATCCTGGTGCTGCGCGCGGCGGTGCGCCCGCCCGGCGCCTGCCGCGGCGCCCTGGTGCTCGGCCCGGCCGATTTCGCCCGCGGCGGCGCGGCGGAGGTGTTCCGCAGCGCGGCGGGATGGCGCCTGGTCTGGGCGCAGCCGCTGCGCGGCGTGCGGCCCTGGAGCCTCAATGGTAGCGGCGGATGAGCCCCACCAGCTTGCCCTGAACCTGGACCTGGTCGGGGCCGAAGATGCGCGTCTCGTAGGCGGGATTGGCGGCCTCGAGGGCGATGGAGGCGCCCTTGCGGCGCAGGCGCTTCAGGGTGGCTTCCTCGCCCATCACCAGGGCCACGACGATCTCGCCGGAATTGGCCGTGGCGCCGCGGCGGATGACCACGAAGTCGCCATCGAGGATGCCGGCGTGGATCATCGAATCGCCCTGCACCTCGAGCACGAAGTGCTCGCCGGCGCCGAGGATCGATTCGGGCACCAGCATGCGGTCGCGCTCGTGCTGGATCGCCTCGATCGGGGTGCCCGCGGCGATCTTGCCCAGGAGCGGCACCTCGCGCACGTCGTTGGCGGCGATGGCGGGGGCCAGGGCGCGATCGGTCTCCACCAGGGTGGGGCGGAAGGCGCCGCGCCCCTTCGGCGGCGCCGTCGCGGTCGCCTGCTCGGGCAGCTTGACCACCTCCAGCGCCCGCGCCCGGTGCGGCAGGCGGCGCAGGAAGCCGCGCTCCTCCAGCGCCGTGATCAGCCGGTGGATCCCCGACTTCGACGCCAGATCGAGGGCTTCCTTCATCTCGTCGAAGGAGGGGGACACGCCGCTCTCCTTGATCCGCTCGTGGATGAACATGAGCAGTTCGTGCTGCTTGCGCGTGAGCATCTTCGCCGCCTCGTAAATCGGCGCCGTCGCCGGGCCGGAACAAACCGAAAACCTTCCGGCGTTCTCTAGGTGTTCCCGGTAAATGTCAAGTAAACGGAATCCCGAGCGAATACCGGGCGTTGACGCGCAGCACGGCGCCGGCCAGCGAGGCGCCGGTCCGCGGCGACTCGTGAAGCCACCGTATTCGCGCCGTTTTCTACGGCCGCCCTTGCCCCCGTCGCCCCACGTCGGCGCGGTCCGAGCGGGGCGGCCAGGGCCGCCGCGCTGCGCCGGCCGTATTCGGACCGTTGTCTACGGTCGCCGCCTCGGAGATGCCCCGCGCCGGCGGTCCGACCGGAGTGCCCCGCGCCGCGCTGAAGCCACCGTATTCGCGCCGTTGCCTACGGTCGATGCGTCCCGACGCCGGCGCCGAGTCGGCGAAGTCGCGGGCGGCCAGCGCCGTATTCGGACCGTTGTCTACGGTCGCCCGCCGCGCCGGCTCGGAGGCGTCGGTCGTGCTCATGGGTTGCGTCTCCTGGCTCTGGGCTGCGCGCCGGCGGCGCGGGTCGCTGCACGCAACAGCTTACCGCAATCCACACCTCGGCTATGGCGAGGTTAGGCGAGGGCGCGCCCCGCCGCCTCAGAGCGTACCGGCGAGGAGATTGGCGGCGCCGAACGCGCCGGCCGCAGTGACCGGCGCGCCGTCGCAGAACACCTTGGCCGAGGTCGCGATCGCGTCCAGGATCGCGGTGGCGCTGACCTCGACGTAGTCGCAGCCGGACAGCTCCACCGCGGCCGGGCTCGCCGCGCCGGCGTCGCCGCCGATGACGCAGTCCACCTTGCCATGCGAACAGCCGGCGAGTCTCGCCGCCGGGTTCGAGGACGCGTGGCCGGCCGCGGTCAACAGGCGAAGGTTGTCGCGCAGGACGAAGCCGCGGACGCGGGTCAGATCGTAGCCGAGGGCGGGCGCCAGCATGAGGTTGCCCTCGCTGGTCAGCCCGTTCACGTCCGTGGCGAGGATGGCGCCGCCGGCGTTGGCGGCGAGGAAGTTGAACTGGTTGCCCACCAGGGCGACCATGCCGCCGAGCTTTTCCAGCCACACGGCGTGGCCGCCGGCGGTGGCGTTGACGTAGGCGCCCGACACGGTGACCGCGCAGCTCGAATCGGCGTTGCGGATGCGGATGCCGGCGAGCGAGGCGCTGTCGAGCACGCAGTTGCTGATCTTGGCGTCCTCGGTGCGGTAGTCGGCGCCCGCGCCGCCGCCGCCATCCATGTCGATGCCGAACTCCAGCGTGCCGGTCTCGAAATTGTTGACGTAGAGATCGACGAAGCCGTCGCTGGTCCTCAGCCCGGCGCCGTAGGCGCCGTGGAAATCGCCCTGGCCGGCCAGCCGTCCGAACGCGGCGCAGCTCTCGAAATAGGAGCTGGCGTTGCGGCCGTTGGCCGAGAGCGGCGCCGAATAGTCGAGCCAGAAGCCGATGAAGTAGTCGTTGCCCGGATGGGCCGCGCGCATCCGCGCGCCGCGCAGCGCCCGCAGCCTGGTCCAGTAGTTCTCGACGGTTCCGTAGAAATAGAAGCCGACCAGGTGGCCCAGCGCCTCCACCCCGGTGCAGTCGCCGAGCGCACACCAGCGGAACGCCACCCCGATCGCCGCGGCGGCCGAGACGCCCGAAGCCGGATTGCCCAATACCGTCCCGGGCGCTCGCCGGACGGCGAAGTTCGTCAGCCGCCAGTTGGTCAGATAGGTCGCCGGCTGGGCGGCGCTGTCGACGCCGACCTGCACGCCGATGGCCGCGCCGTCGTCGATGACGATGACGCTCGCCGCCGGATTGGGGCCCTGGTCGGTCTGGGTGGGGTCACCCCCTGCAGCACCTGGCCGTTGCGGGTGAGCGACAGCTTCGAGCGCGTCCAGTATTCGCCCGAGCCGAGCTGGGTCACCGCAGCGGACTCGATCGAGGCCTGGATCGCTGGCTGGCAGTCGAAGGCGCGCTCGCCGGCCCGGGCGCCCCACCATTCGGGCAAGGCGGGCAGGGGATAGTGGGCCGGATCGAAGACGATGGTCCCGCGGCCCTGGGTCGCGTTCTCGAACACCTGGACGGGCGGCGCGGCGAACCCGCCGGCGAAGGTGACGACCACGCCGTCGTCCGGGCGGACGCCGCTGCGGGGGCCATCTCGACCCGGGCGCCCAGCGCGACGCTGCGGGCGAAGCGATGGGTTCCCGAGAAGCACCAGACCGGGCCGGCGGCCGCCGCGGCGCGCCAGGCGGCGCTGTCGTCGCCCACGCCGTCGCCGAGCGCGCCGAACATCTGCGGGGTGCGGACCTCCTCGGCGAGATCGAACCAGGTTCCGTTGCGGCTCTTGCGGTGCGTCGCGCTCGCAGGTCCCGCCTGCCGGGCCGAGAGCGCGTAGCGGGCCGCGCCGATGCCGACGCGCCGGAAGCCCGAGGTCTGCACCAGGCCAGCGCTGGCCGGAAGGGCCGTGGCGCCGAAATCGACCCAGAGGCCGGCGCCGGCGGCGGGGGCGGCGGCGCTCGCCCGGGGCGCCTCGGCGCCGAGGGCGAGCGCGGCCATCAGGGCGCGGCGGGTGGAGGCGGGCTGGGTCACGCGAGGAGCGCCCGGGTGGCGGCGGCGACGTCGGGCTGGCGCATCAGGGCCTCGCCCACCAGCATGGCGTGCGCGCCGGCGGCGGCGAGGCGGGCGGCGTCTGCGCCCGAGGCTATGCCGCTTTCGGCCACCAGGAGGGCGCCGCGGGGCGCGCGCGGGGCGAGCCGCTCGGTCACGCCAAGGTCGGTGGCGAAGCTGCGCAGGTCGCGGTTGTTGACACCGATCAGCCGCGCGCCGAGGGCGTCGGCGCGGTCGAGCTCGGCCTCGTCGTGCACCTCGACGAGGCTGTCCATGCCCAGCCGCGCCGCTTCGGCCATCAGCTCGGCGGCGAGGCCGTCGTCGGCCATGGCCAGGATCACCAGCACCGCGTCGGCGCCCAGGGCGCGCGACTCGGCCACCTGCCAGGGATCGACGAGGAACTCCTTGCGCAGGCAGGGCAGGGCGGTGGCGTCCCGCGCGGAGGCGAGGAAGGCGTCCTCGCCCATGAAGCTCGGCGCGTCCGTCAGCACCGAGAGGCAGGCCGCGCCGCCGGCCTGGTAGGCGCCCGCCAGCGCCGGCGGATGGAAGTCCGGCCGGATCAGCCCCTTGGAGGGCGAGGCCTTCTTGATCTCGGCGATCAGCGCGAGGCGCCCGGGCGAGCCGGCCCGCTCCAGCGCCGCGACGAACCCCCGCACCGGCCCGGCGGCGGCGGCCCGCGCCTCGATCTGCGACTGGCTGGTCCGGCGTCGGCGCGCGGCCACCTCCTCGCGCTTGTAGGCCGCGATCCTGGCCAGGGTGTCGCTGCTCATGGCTGATTGGTCATGGCTGGTTGGTCACCTCGACCAGCCGCTGCAGCGCCCGGCGGGCGCGGTCCTCGTCGATGGCGGCGGCGGCGAGGGCGACGCCCTCGCGCAAGGTCTCGGCGCGGTCGCTCACCAGCAGCGCCGCGGCCGCGTTCAGGAGCACGATGTCGCGATAGGGTCCGGGCCGGCCGTCCAGAAGCTCGGCCATCGCCTGGGCGTTGGCGCCCGGATCGCCGCCGACGAGGTCGCTGCGCGCCGCGCGCGGCAGGCCCACCGCCTCGGGCGTGACCTGGAAGAGGCGCACCGCGCCGTCGCGCCACTCGGCCACCTGGGTGGTTCCGGTGGTGGTCAGCTCGTCGAGGCCGTCGCCGTGCGCCACCCAGGCGCGCTGCGAGCCCAGCGCCCCCAGCACCCGCGCCACCGGCTCGACCCAGCGCGGCTCGTAGACGCCCAGCAGCTGGCGCTGGGCGCCGGCCGGGTTGGAGAGCGGCCCCAGCAAGTTGAAGATGGTGCGAAACCCCAGCTCCTGGCGGATCGGCAGCACGTGGCGGATGGCGGCGTGATGGGCCGGCGCGAACAGGAAGCAGACGTTCGCCTCGTCGAGGGCGCGCCGCTGCTGGTCCAGCCCGGCCGAGATGTTGACGCCCAGCGCCATCAGCACGTCGGCGCCGCCCGAGCGCGACGAGATCGCCCGGTTGCCGTGCTTGGCCACCTTCAACCCGGCCCCGGCGCAGACCAGCGCCACCGCCGTGGAGACGTTGAGCGTATGGGCGCCATCGCCGCCGGTGCCGCAGACGTCGATCACCTGGTAGGGATGCTTCAGGGTGACCGCGGCGCGGCGCAGCGCCCGGGCGCAGGCGGTGATCTCGCCCACCGTCTCGCCGCGCAGGCGCATGGCGGTGAGCGCGGCAGCCACCTGGGCGGGCGTCGGCTCGCCACGCAGGCAGGCGGCGAAGAAGCTCTCCGCGTCGGCCTCGGTGAGCGTGGCGCCGTCGGCGAGGCGGGCGAGCAGGGGCTTGAAGGCGTCGGACATCGGCTGGGCGCGTCAGGCCGGCGCCAGCCGCTTCACGCCGGCCAGATCGAGGAAGTTGGCGAGCAGCCGATGCCCGCCCTCGCTGGCGATGCTCTCGGGGTGGAACTGCACGCCGTGCAGGGGCCGGGCGCGGTGGACGAGGCCCATGATCTCGCCGTCGTCGGTCCAGGCGGTGACGCGCAGGCCGGGCGGCAGGCCATCGGCGGCCACCGCCAGGCTGTGATAGCGCGTCGCCGTGAAGGGGTCGGCGAGGCCGGCGACGACGCCCTCGCCACGGTGATGGATGGGGCTGGTCTTGCCATGCATCAGGCTCTTGGCGGGCACGACCTTCGCGCCCATCGCCTGGCCGATCGCCTGGTGGCCGAGACAGACGCCGAGAATCGGCAAGGCGGCCGGCGCCGCGGCGATCAGCTCCAGGCAGATGCCGGCCTCGCTGGGCGTGCACGGCCCCGGCGACAGCACCACCGCCTGCGGCCGCAGCCCCAGCGCCTCGGCCGCGCTCAGCGCGTCGTTGCGCCGCACCACGACCTCGGCGCCCAGCTCGCTGAGATAGTGGACCAGATTGTAGGTGAAACTGTCGTAGTTATCGATGACCAGGATCATGGGGCGGGGGTCCTCTGGGCGCGTTCTAGGCCTTAGCCAGGAGTCGGCAAAGAGGGGTCGGCGCAGGCCGCCCTCAGGCGAATCGCCAGGCTTCGCTCGCGGCCTGGCGCAGGGCGCGGGCCTTCTGGAGGGTCTCCTGGTATTCCGCGTCCGGGTCGGAATCGGCGACGACGCCGCCGCCGGCCTGGACGAAGGCCATGCCGTCCTTGAAGAGCGCGGTCCTGAGCACGATGCAGGTGTCCACCGAGCCGTCGGCGCCGAAGTAGCCGACGGCGCCGGCGTAGGCGAGCCCGCGCTTCTCGGTCTCGAGTTCGTCGATGATCTGCATGGCCCGCACCTTCGGCGCGCCCGAGAGGGTGCCGGCCGGCAGGGCCGCCATCAGCACGTCCACCGGATCGAGACCCTCGGGCGCATCGCCCTCGACGTTGGAGACCAGATGCATGACGTGGCTGTAGCGCTCGACGAAGAAGCTGGCGGTGACGCGCACGTGCGGGCCTGGGCGCGCCGTGGCGGGGGCGTTGCGGCCGGCCTGGTCCAGGAGGGCGACGCGGCCGACGTCGTTGCGGCCGAGGTCGAGCAGCATCAGGTGCTCGGCGTGCTCCTTGGGGTCGGCGAGGAGTTCGGCTTCCAGGGCGGCGTCCTCGGCCGGCGTCGCGCCCCGCGGCCGGGTGCCGGCAAGCGGGCGGATGGTGATCCTGCCGTTCCTCAGTCGCACCAGGATCTCAGGGGAGGAGCCGGCGAGCTGGAAATCCGGGAAGTTCAGGAAAAAGAGAAACGGCGAGGGGTTGGCGCGGCGCAGCGCCCGGTAGAGGGCGAACGGGTCGTGCGGATAGGGGGCGCGGAGGCGGTGGCTCGGCACCACCTGGAAGACATCGCCGGCGCGGATATAGGCCTTGGCCCGCTCGACGATGGCCCAGTAGGCCTTGCGCCCGACCGGGGAGACGAACCGGTCCGGCTCGGGCGCGGCGGCGGCCAGGGAGGCGGCGCTCCGGGCGGCGGGGGCGGGCAGGGGCCTCGCCAGAGCCGCGGCGACGCGCTCGAGGCGTGCGGCGGCGGCGGCGTAGGCCTCGCCGGCGGCGAGCGCGGAGGGCCGCACCGTGGTGACGAGGATGATCTCCTGGGCGACGCCGTCGAAGATCGCCACGATCGAGGGGCGGATCAGCACCGCGTCGGGCAGGCCGAGGGGATCGCGATTGAGGTCCGGCAGCGGCTCGACGAGGCGGATCATGTCGTAGCCGACGACGCCGAAGACGCCGGCGGCCATGGGCGGCAGGCCGGCGGGCAGGTCGAGCCTGGAGCGCGCCACCAGATCCTTCAGCGAGGCCAGCGCCGTCTCGCCGTCGGGGCGGAAGACGCCCGTCTCGATCGCCTCGCCCTCGGCGATCTCGGCGGCGTCGCCGCGGCAGCGCCAGACCAGATCCGGCGCCATCGCCAGCGCCGAATAGCGGCCGCGCCAGGCGCCGCCCTCCACCGATTCGAAGAGGAAGCTGTAGGGCCTGCCGTGGGCGATCTTCAGATAGGCAGAGACCGGGGTCTCCAGGTCATCGACGAGGCGGCGGAACACCACCTGGGCCTGGCCGCACTCATAGCCCTGCGCGAAGGCGTCCAGCGCCGGCTCGAGGCTCACTTCGGGCTCACCGGGGGCTCACTGGGCCAGTCCCGCGCCCTTAGCGCCGCCCTTCTCGCCGCCCTGGGGCGCCAGCCTGGCGAGCGTCGCCGCATCGACGCCCACCGCCTGGCGCGCCAGGGCGAGGTCGGTCGTGGGCTTGACGGACTTCACCGCCGCCTCGTGCACCGTGGCGGCGAGGCCGTCGAGATAGGCGCGGTCCATCTGCTGGCCCAGCGCCGGCAGCACCTCGCCGATCTGGCTGGCGTCGGCGGCGTGGACGGCGTCGACGCGCCCCACGACCAGCCCCTGCAGCGGCGCCGAGGGGGCGACGAAGCTCGCGCCCGCCTTCACCGCGAACGCCTGCTGCATCAGCTGCGGGCCCAGAGTCTTGTCGTATTCGGTCTCGGCGATCCGGCGCAGGCCCGCCTGGCGCATCACCCGCGCGCCATCGGCCGCAGCCGCGGCGTCCAGCGACTGTCCCCTGGCCATCGACGCCTGCGCGGCCAGCGCCTTCTTCTGCAGCGCCTGGCCGACCTCCTGGTCGCGATAGTAGGCGGTGAGGGCGGCGCGCACGCCCTTGTCGGTGAGCGCCGGCGGACTGGGCGCGATCACCTGGTCGACGTGGACGGCGTAGTATTCGCCCTTGTCGGCGTCCTCCTCGACATCGCTGTCGCCGCCCTGCGGCAGGGCGAAGGCGGTCTTGAGCAGCTTTGGCGAGACCAGGGGATCGGGCTGGCCGGTGGCGATGTCCTTGCCGTCGGCGGTCACCGGCCCCACCGTCGCGACGGCGGCGCCCACCGCGGCGGCGGCCTTGGCGAGGCTGGCGCCGCTCTGGCGCGCATCCTCGAATTTCTGGGTGATGTCGTCGACCTTGTCGAGCGCCTCCTGGCGGCGCAGGTCCGCCACGATCTGCGGCCTGGCCGCGGCGAGGCTGGGCGCCTGGCCGGGGGTGATGCTGGCGACCTTCAGGATCACCGTGCCGAAATCGCCCTGGACCGGGCCGCTGACCTGGCCGGCGCGCATGGCGAAGGCCGCCGCGGCGGCCTTGCGGTCGGTGACCGCGCTCTGCGGCTGGTTGGTGTAGGTCACCGCATCGACGCCGACGGACCTGGCGACGGCGTTCGGATCCTCGCCGCGCGCCAGGGCCGCCGCCACGGCGGGCGCGTTCTTCGGGTCCTTCAGCGCGATCTCCACCAGCGAGCGCAGCTCGGGCTTGCCGTATTTCGCCGGGTCGGCCTGGAACTGCTGCTGCACCGCCGCCGGATCGGCCGGCATGGTGGGCGCGAGCGCCTTGGCGCTGAAGCGCACGATGGCGAGGGTGCGGCGCTCGGGCAGCATGAAGCGCTGGCTGTTCTGCTTCAGGAACGCCTGGAGCTCGGCGTCGGTCGGCGCGGGCGGGGCCGGCACGCTGGTCAGCGGCAGCACGAAATAGCTGACGTCCCGGCTTTCCAGCGCCAGGGCCGCCTCGACCGCGCCATAGATCCTGGGGGCGTGGAAGCCGTTGCTCACCGCCGAGCCGAACTCCATGTTGGCGACGCTGTCGCGAAGCTCGCGCTGGAAGTCGTTCTGGGTCTGGCCGGTGCTCTGCAGGAAGCGGTTCAGCATGTCCGGATCGAAGCGGCCGGTGACGGGATTGTAGAGCTGGGCCAGCTCGGAATCGCCGGACTGGGCGGCGCGGGTCAGCTCGGCGGCGATGACGCTCCCGGACGGGCGCACGCCGGAGCGCCGCAGCATCTCGGAATAGGCGGTCTCGACGCTGAGCCGGCTGAGCAGCTCCTGGTCGAGGCCGGCCTCGACGGCCTGGTCGGTGCTGATCGAGGTCTGGCCCTGCTGCTCCTGGCTTTGCAGCGCGTCGTCGAAGAGCTTCTGGAACTGCTGCGAGGTGACCACCCTGGAGCCCGCCTGCACCACCGCGTCGCCGGAATGGAAGCGAAAGACGTCGCGCATGCTGCCGGTGCCCAGCATCAGGAACGCCAGCATGATCAGCCCCATTATCCCCGAGGCGATCCACGACTTGGCGAAACGGCGGAAGAGACCGAGCATGGCGCGGGTATAGAGGCGCGAGGAGGCCGGCGGCAAGCGCAAGGGCGGGTGGCGCGGGTGCGCCGGGCCGAGGCATAGTCGCGGGCGCGCCTCCGCCCGGCCGCTTTGCAAGGGATCCCCGCTTGACCGCCCTCCGCCGCCTGATCGCCGGAAACTGGAAGATGCACGGCCTCGCCTCGGCGCTCGACGAGGCGCGCGCCCTGGCCGCGGCGCTGGACGAGCGCCCGCCCGGCGCGCGCGTGGCGCTCTGTCCGCCGGCCACCCTGATCCACCGCATGAGCGCGGTCCTCGCCGGCTCCAGGGTCGCCGTCGGCGGTCAGGACTGCCGGGCCGAGCCGGCCGGCGCCTTCACCGGCTGCATCGCCGCCGAGATGCTGGCGGACGCCGGCGCGAGCCTGGTGGTTCTCGGCCATTCCGAGCGGCGCGGCGCCTATGGCGAGACCAGCGCCGAGATCGCCGCCAAGGCGGGCGCGGCGGTGCGCGCCGGGTTGGAGCCGATCGTCTGCCTGGGGGAGACCCTGGCCGATCGAGAGGCCGGCCGAGCCTTCGAAGTGGTGCTGGCGCAGCTTGGCCAATCCCTGCCCGAGGTTCTCGCCGGCCACGCCTTCGCGCTCGCCTACGAGCCGGTGTGGGCGATCGGATCGGGCCGCACGCCGACGCCGCCGCAGATCGAGGCGATGCACGGCGCCATCGCCGCGGCCCTGGCCAGGCGCTGGGGCGAGGCGGCCGAGCGGACGCCGATCCTCTACGGCGGCTCGGTCAAGGCGGCCAACGCCGCCGAGATCCTCGCCCTGCGCTATGTCGGCGGCGCCCTCGTCGGCGGCGCCTCGCTCACCGCCGCCGACTTCCTGCCGATCGTGCGCGCCGCCTGAGCCGGGGGCTCAGCGCAGCACCGTGAAGCCGTACCTGCGATAGATCGCCGCCGCCTGCGGTCCCTCGAGGAAGCGCAGCACGCCGGGCGCCGCGGCGTTGCGCGAGGCGGCGACCAGGGCGGCGGGATAGACGATCCTCGGGTGGCTCCAGTCGGGAAAGAGGCCGACGATCTTCACCCTGGGCTCGCTCCTGGCGTCGGTGTCGTAGACGATGCCCAGCGGGGCTTCGCCCAGGGCCACGAACGCAAGGGCGCCGCGCACGTTCTCGGCCGGGGCGAGGCGGCCGGCGACGCTCTGCCAGACTCCCAGCGACTGCAGCGCCGCCCGGGCGTACTTGCCCGCCGGAACCTCGGAGGCGGCGACGGCGAGGCGTCCGCCCCCGAGCGCGCGAGCCAGCGCCATGCCCTTGCCGATGGCCAGATGGACGTGGGCGTCCGCCGCCTCGATCAGCGCCAGGTGGTTGCTGAGGAGGTCGCGCCGGCTCGCCGCCGCGACGAGGCCGCGTTTGGCGGCGTAGTCCATCCAGTCGACGTCGGCCGAGATGAAGATGTCGGCGGGCGCGCCCTCGCCGATCTGGCGGGCGAGCGCCGAGGAGGCGCCATAGGCGAAGCGCACGCGAACGCCGGTGCGGGCGGTATAGGCCGCGCCGACCTCGTCCATGACGTTCTTCAGCGAGGCGGCGGCGAAGACGGTCACCGGCGTGGCGGCCCGCGCCGGCGCCGCCCGCACGCCCAGCGCCGCCGCCAGTGCGAGGACGAGGACGAGAACAGACCGCATCATGGCGCCCTCCGCAGTTCCGCCATCATAGCAGCAGTCCGAAGCTGCGGCAGTCGCGGCGCTCGCCGGCGCGCTGGACGTGGCCGCGCAGATAGCCCTCGGCCTCGAAGCCGAGCCTGGCGAGCAGGCGCTCGGACCGCTCGTTGCCGGCGTGGGTGCGGGCCCAGAGGCGCTTCAGCCCCAGCGACGCCGCATGGCCGACGACGGCGCGCATGGCCTCGAGGCCATAGCCCAGCCCCCAGGCCGCGCGGGCGAGCACGAAGCCCACCTCGGCGCGGCGGTGGCGCCAGTCGATCCCAGTCAGCTCGCAGGCGCCGAGGAAGGCCGCCGCCGCGCCGAGCTCCACCGCCCAGTAGTGCGCCGCGCCGGCCTGCATGTCCTCGACCTGGGCGGCGACCATGCGCCGGCTGATCTCCGGATCGACGATCTCGGGCCCATCCCAATGGGCCATCACCTGGGGATCGCTCATGATCGGATAGAGCTCGCGCCAGTCGGCGGTCACGATCGGGCGCAACACCAGGCGTTCGGTTTCGAGAATCACGGGGACTTGGACCGGGGCGGACGCGTCCCCAGCTATGGCGCGGCGGAGCGGCGGATGCTAGAGCGCGTTCCGCAAAAGTGGAACCGGTGTTGCGACCCGAACGCGCTCCCGCGTTTTGACTCTGGGCCGCTCGCCCGGGCCACGAGTAAACCTGCTCGCTTCTCCTGGACCGCTTTCATGCTGAACGGCCTGCTGATCACCCTCATGCTCATGGTGTGCGTCGCCCTCGTCGCGGTGGTGCTGCTGCAGCGCTCCGAGGGCGGCGCCTTCGGGATGGGCGGCGGCCCCACCGGCCTGATCACGACGCGCGGCGCCGGCGACCTGTTGACGCGGACGACGTGGATTCTCTTCGGGCTGTTCCTGGGGCTCAGCCTGGTCATGACCCTCCTCGGCGCGCATTCCCGCAACTCCTCGTCGCTGCTCAACCAGCTCGAGCGCCAGCAGGCCAACCCGAATGCGCTGATCCAGAAGCCGGTCCCGGCGCCCGGCGCGCCGCTTCCCTCCGCCGGCCCGGGCGCGGCGCTTCCGGCGCCGCCGCTGCCCGGCGCGGCGCCGTCGCCCGCGGCCCTGCCGTTCCTCGCGCCTTCGACCGCCGCGCCGCCGATCGCCGCGCCGCTGCCCAAGGCGCCCGCGCCGGCGCGGGCCAAGGTCAGCAGCCGCAAGCCCGTCGTCGCCCACGCGGTGACGCGGCGCGCGGCGCCGCCGGCCGCGTCCGCCGCGCCGGCCGCACCGGCGTCCACCCCCGAAACCGCCGCCCAGCCATCCGCCCAGCCATCCGCCCAGCCACCCGTCCAGGCGGCGCCCGCGAGCCCTGCGTCCTCCGGCGCGGCGATGGGACCGGCGTCGCCGAAGCTGGACCTGACGCCGCCGGCGCCCAAGGCAGATCAGAATGCGCCGGTCTCGACCGGATCGCCCTGAGCCAGGGCGCCGCTGGCGGCCGTCGCCGGGCGACGCGCCGCCCGAATCGGGGCTAACCTGAACGCCCATGGCCCGGTACATCTTCATCACCGGCGGCGTGGTCTCATCCCTTGGAAAGGGCCTGGCCTCCGCGGCCCTCGGCGCGCTGTTGCAGGCGCGCGGCTACGGGGTGCGGCTCAGGAAGCTCGACCCCTACCTCAACGTCGATCCGGGCACGATGAGCCCCTACCAGCACGGCGAGGTTTTCGTCACCGACGACGGCGCCGAGACCGACCTCGACCTCGGCCACTACGAGCGCTTCACCGGCGTTTCAGCGACCAGGGCCGACAACATCACCAGCGGCCAGATCTACAAGACCATCCTCGAGCGCGAGCGGCGCGGCGACTACCTCGGCGCCACGGTGCAGGTGATTCCGCACGTCACCGACGAGATCAAGCGCTTCGTCCTCGCCGATCCGGGCGAGGGCGTCGACTTCGTCCTGGTGGAGATCGGCGGCACCGTGGGCGACATCGAGGGCCTGCCGTTCTTCGAGGCGATCCGCCAGCTCGGCCAGGAGCTGCCGCGCGGCCACGCCTGCTTCGTGCATCTGACGCTGCTGCCCTTCATCAAGACCGCCGGCGAGATGAAGACCAAGCCGACGCAGCATTCGGTGAAGGAGCTGCGCTCCATCGGCATCCAGCCGGACGTGATCCTGTGCCGCTGCGAGCGGCCGATCCCGGCCGAGGAGAAGCGCAAGATCGGGCTCTTCTGCAACGTGCGCCCCTCGGCGGTGATCCAGGCCCTGGATGCGGCCGACATCTACGCCGTGCCGCTCGACTACCACGCCCAGGGGCTGGACGCGGAGGTGCTGGACGTCTTCGGCGTGCGCGGCGCGCCGGAGCCCGACCTCACCCGCTGGCGCGAGATCGCCGAGCGCCTGACCCGACCCGACGGCGAAGTCACCATCGCGGTCGTCGGCAAGTACACGGTGCTGAAGGACGCCTACAAGTCGCTGATCGAGGCTCTGGTCCACGGCGGCCTCGCCAACCAGGTGAAGGTCAACCTCGACTGGGTGGAGAGCGAGGCCTTCGAGGGCGACGAGGGCGCGGCGGCCACCAGGCTCGAGGGGGTGCACGGCATTCTGGTGCCGGGCGGCTTCGGCGAGCGCGGTTCGGAGGGCAAGATCCGCGCCGCCAAGTTCGCCCGCGAGCGCCAGGTGCCTTATTTCGGCGTCTGCTTCGGCATGCAGATGGCGGTGATCGAGGTCTGCCGCAATCTGGCCGACCTGCCTTGCGCCTCCTCCAGCGAGTTCGGCCCGGCCAAGGCGCCGGTCGTCGGACTGATGACCGAGTGGGTGCGCGGCAACGAACGCGAGCTGCGCTCCGGCGAGGACGATGTCGGCGGCACCATGCGCCTGGGCGCCTATGACGCGGTGCTGACGCCCGGCTCCAAGGCGGCCCAGATCTACGGCGCCGCCGCGATCAGCGAGCGCCACCGGCATCGCTACGAGGTCAACATCGGCTATCTCGGCGCCTTCGAAGCGGCGGGCCTGAAGATGACCGGCGTCTCGCCCGATGGCCTGCTGCCGGAGATCGTCGAGCGCGAAGACCACCCCTGGTTCATCGGCGTGCAGTTCCACCCCGAACTGAAGAGCCGCCCCTTTGCGCCGCATCCGCTCTTCGCCAGCTTCATCGCCGCGGCGGTGGAGCAGAGCCGGCTGGTGTAGATTTCGCAGCGAGCGCACCGCAAAGAGCCCGAGTCGACGAGACGCTCATCAACGCCGTCACCCCGGCCAAGCGCAGCGCGAGCCGGGGCCGGATGCGCCGCAGCCGAGCTGGAAGTCGTCCCGGAAGCGGCGGGTCCGGCCCCGGATCGCCCCTTCAGGCCGTCCGGGGAGACGGCGGTGGTGGTCGAACCTGCGCGAACCGACCCTTTCGCAATCCGACCGCGTCGCCGGCGCGGCTCGCCCGGCGGTCTTGAAGCGGCGATGCTTTTGCGGCATAGACCCGCGCCATCGAGGCGGACCCACGCGGCCGCAGGTTCATCCCAGACCGGAAGTTCTTCATGGCCGTCCCCAAGCGAAAGACCTCGCCGTCGCGGCGCAACATGCGCCGGGCGCATCATGCGCTCGCGCCCAATACCTTCGCCGAGGACAAGGACACCGGCGAGCTGCGGCGCCCGCACCACATCGACCTGAAGACCGGTATGTACCGCGGCCGCCAGGTGCTGACGCCCAAGGAAGACTGACGGCGGCCCGCTCCCAGGTAGGCGGCCCGCCCGCATGACCCAGATCGTCGACATCCTCGCGCGCGAGATCCTCGACAGCCGCGGCAACCCCACGGTCGAGGTCGACGTGGTGCTGGAGGACGGCTCGATAGGCCGCGCCGCGGTCCCGTCGGGAGCGTCCACGGGAACCCACGAGGCGGTGGAGCGGCGCGACGGCGATCCGGACCGTTATGGCGGCAAGGGCGTGCGCGGCGCGGTCGATGCGGTGACGGGGGAGATCTTCGATGCGCTCTCCGGCGCCGAGGCCGAGGACCAGCGCCGCCTCGACCGCCTCCTGATCGAACTCGACGGCACGGCGAACAAGGGCCGGCTGGGCGCCAACGCCATCCTGGGCGTCTCGCTCGCCACCGCCAAGGCGGCCGCCAAGGCGGTGCGGCTGCCGCTCTACCGATACGTCGGCGGCGTCTCGGCCCGCCTGCTGCCGACGCCGCAGATGAACGTGATCAATGGCGGCGTCCATGCCGACAATCCGATCGACATCCAGGAGTTCATGCTGCTGCCCACCGGCGCGCCGAGTTTCGCCGAGGCCCTGCGCATGGGTTCGGAAATCTTCCACGCGCTGAAAAAGGCGCTCGGCGAGGCGGGCGAGGCCACCAATGTCGGCGACGAGGGCGGCTTTGCGCCGAACCTCGCCAGCGCCGACGCGGCGTTGGGCTTCATCGTCAGGGCCGGCGAGGCGGCCGGATACCGGCCGGGCGAGGACTTCCAGCTCGGCCTGGACGCCGCCGCCAGCGAATTCTTCAAGGATGGCCGCTACCGGCTCGAGGGCGAAGGCAAGACGCTGGATGCCGCCGGCATGGTCGACTATCTCGCCGATCTGGTGGCGCGCTTCCCGATCGTCAGCGTCGAGGACGGCTGCGCCGAAGACGACTTCGAAGGCTGGGCGCTGCTCACCCGCAGGCTGGGCTCGACCGTCCAGCTGGTCGGCGACGACGTCTTCGTCACCAACCCGGAGCGGCTGCGCAAGGGCGTCGCCGACGGGATCGCCAACTCGATCCCGATCAAGGTCAATCAGATCGGCACGCTGTCGGAGACCCTCGACGCCGTCGAGATCGCCCACCGCGCCGCCTACACCGCGGTGATGAGCCACCGCTCGGGCGAGACCGAGGATGCGACCATCGCCGATCTGGCGGTGGCGACGGGTTGCGGCCAGATCAAGAGCGGCTCGCTCTCCAGGTCCGACCGCCTCGCCAAGTACAACCAGCTGCTGAGGATCGAGGAGGAGCTGGGCGATCAGGCGCTCTACGCCGGCGCCGCGGCGCTGGCGCGTCCGCCCCGGCCGGCGAAGGCGGCGACGGCGGCCCGCCCGAGGTAGCCCCGCCAGCGCCGAGGCGGAAGGCTTCCTTAAGCAGGTCCGGCGACAGTCCCGGCCGTGCTGGCGCGGCTGACCACCTATGTCCCCACCGTCATTCTGGCGGCGCTCATCCTCTACTTCGGCGTCAACGTCCTGGTCGGGCCGCGCGGTCTTCTGACCCAGCGCCAGCGCGAGACCACGCTCGCCGACGACGAGGCGCAGCTGAAGGCCCTGCGCCTTGAGCGGGCCGACCTCGAGATCAGGGCGCGGCTGCTCGGCGACGCCAGCCTCTCCAAGGATCTGCTCACCGAGCGCGCCCACGTCCTGCTAGGCTTCGCCGACCCGAGAGACTATGTGATCCGCATGCCGCCGCAGCGCCGCTGAACCGGACGGGCTCTGGGCGGTTTCGAGAGGCGTTCCGACGGGGACGCCGCGGAGACTTTCGATGGCCAAGGCGACGACCAAAGCAAAGCCGGCCGTCGCCAGGGAGCAGCTGCTCGGATTCTACCGCACCATGCTGCTGATCCGCCGCTTCGAGGAGCGCGCCGGCCAGCTCTACGGCATGGGACTGATCGGCGGTTTCTGCCACCTCTACATCGGCCAGGAGGCGATCGCCGTCGGCGTGCAGTCGGTGAAGCGGCCGGGCGACCAGATCATCACCGGCTACCGCGATCACGGGCACATGCTGGCCGCCGGCATGGACCCCAGGGCGGTGATGTCGGAGCTGACCGGCCGCGCCGCGGGCGCCTCGAAGGGCAAGGGCGGCTCCATGCACATGTTCTCGGTCGCGAACGGCTTCTACGGCGGCCACGGCATCGTCGGCGCCCCGGCCAGCCTCGGCACCGGGCTGGCGCTGGCCAACCGCTACCGCGGCGACGGCGCGGTCGCCTTCGTCTACTTCGGCGACGGCGCCGCCAATCAGGGCCAGGTCTACGAGAGCTTCAACATGGCCGAACTCTGGCGCCTGCCCGCCGTCTACGTGATCGAGAACAACCAGTACGCCATGGGCACCTCGATCGAGCGCTCGTCGTCGGAAACCCACCTCTACCGCCGCGGCGCCAGCTTCAACATCAAGGGCGCCGAGGTCGACGGCATGGACGTGCTGGCGGTGCGCGAAGCCGCGGTCGCAGCCGCCGAGCACGCCCGTTCGGGCAAGGGACCATTCATCCTGGAGATGAAGACCTACCGCTATCGTGGCCATTCCATGAGCGATCCGGGCAAGTACCGCACCCGCGAGGAGATCGACGAGGTGCGCAAGCACCACGATCCCATCGACCACGTGCAGGCGCTGCTCGGAACCCTGGGCCTGGACGACGCCGCCCTGAAAGCCATCGACGCCGAGGTGCGCCGGGTGATCGCCGACGCGGCGGAGTTCGCCCGCACCGCGCCCGAGCCGGAGGCCTCCGAACTCTACACCGACATCTACGCGGAGGCTGCGGCGTGATCCGCGGTCGCGCGCCTTGACCGACATCCTCATGCCGGCGCTGTCGCCGACGATGGAGGAGGGCACGCTCGCCAAGTGGCACGTGAAGGCGGGCGACCAGGTGCGCTCGGGCGACGTCATCGCCGAGATCGAGACCGACAAGGCGACCATGGAGGTGGAAGCCGTCGACGAG
>DATKRO010000052.1:0-36848 GCA_035532115.1 Caulobacteraceae bacterium
CGAATACATCCGGCTGATCGCCCGCCTGCTGCCGGAGGCGCCGGCCGACGACGGGACGCTGGGCGACGACGGCTGGGACGCCGTCCCGGCGTTCGCGCCTGCGGCCGAGGCGAGCGGCTGCGGCGAGCCCGGCGAGGCGGCCACCGCCGTAGCCAACGGCGACTCTACGGCGCCGGACGCGCAAACCGGCGCGCGCGGCGCGGCGATCGCCGGCGGCGCGCGCCCCACGACCGGAGCGGTCGCCACCGTAATCAACGGTGAATCTACGGCGCCGGACGCGCCAACCGGCCCGCGCGGCGCGGCGATGTCCGGCGGCGCGCCGCGGCCGAGCGGGCCGGCCACGACCGTTGACAACGGTGAAAATACGGTAGGCGCGGACTGGAGCGACCCCGTCGCACCAGCGCGGGACAACAGCTTGCGCGATCGCGATTCTGAAGTAGGGTCGCGCGCCACGGCGCGGGCGTAGTTCAGAGGCAGAACGTCAGCTTCCCAAGCTGAATGTCGGGGGTTCGATTCCCCCCGCCCGCTCCAGGGATTTCAGGGGTTTAGCGAGGTCGGGTTCTCGGCGTGGTCACCTCTCGCCGCCCCAAAGTCCACCGGCGCGGCCGGACGAAGGAGCAATCCGCCGCGGCGCGTCGAGGAGATAGGACGAGCCATGCGCTGGACGGCTGGGCTGACCCTTTCGCCGGCTACGCCGCTCGCCAGCGCACCATTCTGATCGGCGAGCCGAACGTGACGCCGCGCGCCCGTGATCTGCTCGCCGCCAGTCCGCTGCTGGCGCTCTATGCGATCGGCGCGGTCGGCGGCGCGGCGGCGATTGCGCGCGAACTTGGCGGCGCTGGCGCGCCGACCGCCGCGCTTTGCCTGCTGGTCGCGTCCCAGGCGCTCACCATCGCCTTTTTCGTCGTGCAGGTCGCCCTGGTGCTGGTGCGGCGGTTGGCCTTGAAGACCGCGCCGGGCCTCGCGCCCCGCGCCGCGGCGATGGCGGGCCTGCTGGCGCCGGCGCTCTTCGCCGTGCTGCCGAGAGCCCAGATGGGGCCGTGGCGCAGCGGCGTCTCCGCGGCGCTGATCGCGCTGGGCATGGCCGCCTCGATCTGGGTGGTCGCCCGGCTCGGACGCTCCTTCAGCATAGTGCCGCAGGCGCGCGCCCTGGTGACACGCGGCCCCTACCGCTGGATCCGCCATCCGCTCTACCTGGCCGAGCAGATCGCCACCACCGGGGTGATGTTGCAGTTCGTCCAGCCTTACGGAGCGCTGCTGAGCCTGGCGGCGCTGGTCGTTCAGATTCCCCGGATGCACTTCGAGGAGCAGGTGCTGGCGGGGTCGTTTCCCGCCTACGCCGACTATATGCGCCGCACCCGCCGCCTCGTGCCGGGCCTTTACTGAAGGCGGCGCGCTATTTCGTGCGCGTCACCTGGCCCCGGATCTCGCCGCCGGGATGGGCGGCGGTGTGGACGTTGAAGTACCACATCCCCTTTTCCAGATTGGAGGTCTGGGTCCTGGTCAAGGTGGCGTGGCCGTCGATCGGGCTGGCCGGATTCTTGACCGGCACGACCGGCGGAGCGTTCTTGCCGGGGGCGGCCGGCCCGTGGAAATGCGCCGCCGTCGCCGGCCCGGTGAGCCCCGAATAGGTGACGTGATAGGTGAACGCATGGCTCGTCGTATCAAGCGTCGCCGTGAGGTCGCCGGTTCCGGTGGTGGTGTTGGGCGGAACCTCCGCGGCGCCCGCCAGGTGGGCCTTGAAATGCAACGTCGCGGCGCCGGCCGCGCCCGCGGAAACCAGGAGCAACGCCGCGGCGGCTCCGACCAGTCCTGAACGCATGGGATGTCCCTTCCTTCACTCCTCGAGGTTTCATCGAAGACGCCCCTGCACGACCTCATACGACTTAAATCGCGGTCCTCCAATGCCTCGCCTGGGCCTCGCTCTGGACGCGGCGAGGCCTGGTTTCGCCCACCAATGGCCGTAACGCGTCAAAGATGTCGGAACCGACAAGAGTCTGGCGTAATTATGTCAACAAGTGATCCATAGAGAGCATCCGCGGCGCAGTTGAAAGGTTGGAGAAGAAGATGACGACTGCTGGCACGGCCCGCTGGGGCGCCCTGGCTTCAATCGGCGCCGCCCTGGCGCTTCTCGGCGCCTGCGCCTCCCATCCCAAGCCGCCGCCGCCCGGACCGCCCGCGGCCGCGCCCGCGCCGCCTCCCGAACAGGCCATGCCGGGGCCGCCGGAAGCGGCGGTGCAGAGCCAGCCGCTCCCCGGTTCCGAGCAGGACTTCGTCATCAACGTCGGCGACCGGGTCTATTTCGACTACAACGAGGCCAGCATCCGCGCCGACGCGGCGCCGATCCTGACTTCCCAGGCCGACTGGCTGAACCGCTATCCGGAGGTCACCGTCCGCATCGAGGGCAACTGCGACGAGCGCGGCACGCGCGAATACAATTTCGCCCTCGGCGCGCGCCGAGCCGCCGCGGTGCGGCAGTTCCTCGTCGACCATGGCGTCCAGGCGAGCCGGATCACCACCATCTCGTACGGCAAGGAGCGGCCGATCGACCCCGGGCACGACGAAGCGGCCTGGGCCAAGGATCGCAACGCCCATACGGTGATCACCGGCGGGGCGCGCTGAGCGGCGACGGCTCGGGCCAAGCGAGACGCGCGACGGCTTCCTTAGGCGCGGCCGGGTCGGAACCCGCGCCGCGCCGTCACGTTGGCATTGCATGGGATGGGCTGCGGGCGCTGGAGCGACGTGCGCCATGGCTGATGACTACATTCCCGGGACTCTGGACGTCGCCGCCAAACTGGCGAGCTACCGGCGCTTTCTTGCGGGCATGCGCTACGTGGTGCTGGCCCAGGTGGTGGCGCTCTCGTTCCTCATTCTGACGTTCTGCGGCGCCGGGCTCGGCGCGGGGCTCTTCGTCGCCGTGGTCGAGCTTGTCGGCGGCCTCTATCTGGCCAGGCGCGGCCACCGCACGGGGGCGGCCTCCGAAATGGCGACGGCCTTCGTGACCACATCGAGTGCGCATCCCCATCCGGTCGAAGATCAGGCTGAACAGGCGGCGCGGGCCGCGTCGATCGGGCGGGCGGCCTGAGCGGCTCCGGCAGGGGGCCACGCCTCGCCCCAACCTGGAACCGGCCGGCCGGCGCGGCGTTGCCTGATGCGAACAAGCGCGGGCGCGAAGATGGCGTGGTCAACCGGTGGCGACCCAATCGGCGTCTGGGGCTGGGACCGGGCGCGGCAGTCGGCCAGGGCCAGCGCCTCGATCCTGCGCTGGGGCGTGTTGCGCCTCGACCGGCGGCTGAGGCGCAGGGGGCGCATCGTCGAGTTCACCCGAGACCCCCGCTGCGTCTTGCGCATCGCCGTCGGTCGGGCGGAGGAGGAGGTGGCGTTGACCGACGCGGTCGTGCCGCGCAACGCCCGCATCGTCGAGTTGCATCTGTGGAACGAGCACCTGCCGCGGATGCCGTCGGCCGGCCCCTCGATCCGCTGGAGCGCGCGCATGTGCGACCAGCTGATGCTCTCGCTGCGGGAACTGGCGCACCACCTGGAGAGCGATGCGTCGCTGCAGGACGTCGCCGCGGTGCGCGCCCGCATCGCCCTGGCGCGGCGCGGCCGCAGCGCAGCTCATCGCCGGCTCGGGGCGCGCCTGGGCCTGGAGGTGGTCAGGCTTCGCCGACGCCTGGTGCGCAGGATCCACGATGGCCTCGAGAATCTCTGGACCTTCGCGCTGGACTGGACCTTCAACCCCGCAAGCCGGCGCCGGCCCAGGCTGAGGCGCGCCCACGACGAACTGTGGATTTCCCGCGCCGGCCTGATCGGCCGCTACGGCGGCGACCCGCATCCGACGTTGCACGGCCCGGCCGGCCGGCGCTTCCCCCGCCCGGTCAGCGAAGCTGTTCGTCGCCGCGCAGATCCTCGAAGGTCTTGTCCAGCCTCAGCCCCTTGAAGCTTGCGCGCCGCGCCCTGCCGGAAGCGGCGGCGCCGGCGAACTCGATCTCGGCGACCAGTTCGGGACGCACCCAGCGAATCTTGCCGTCCCGGCGCGGCGCCTCGCCCAGTTCGAACGGGTTCTCGCCGGTCTCCAGTCGGCGCAGGCGGCGCACGAGGTCGCCGATGGCGATCGCGTCATAGCCGGACTGCACGGCGCCGGCGTAGCGCAGGCGGCCATCCTCGACCACCCCGGCGAGCAGCGCGTCGAAGCGTTCGCCGTCGCTCTTCCAGCCGCCGATCACCACCTCCTCGCTGGGGCGGCACTTGGTCTTGACCCAGCCCTGCGTCCGGCCAGCCGGATAGACGCCGTCGCGACGCTTGGAGACGATGCCCTCGAGGCCCAGCACCGAAGCGGCCTGGAACAGGGCGTGCGCCGGAACGTCGATTTCCCCAACGTAGGGCAGCGCCATGCGCGCCGCGCGGCCGCCGCGCGCCAGCAGCGCGCGCAGACGGCGCTTGCGGGCGGTGAGCGGCCAGGCGCGCAGATCGCCATCCTGCGCATCCTCCAGGGCGTCGAAGGCGAACACCACCAGCCGCCCCGACTGCCCCAGCGCCAGGGCCGAGCGCAGCGCTGCGAAATCGGAGTATCCGTCGCCGTTGACGGCGCAAAGTTCGCCGTCGATCACGCAATCGGGCAGCTGGCCGATGACGCGGGCCAGGGCCGGCAGCCTCTGCGTCCAATCCTGGCCGTGGCGGGTGCGCAAGCGCGCCTGGCCCCGCTCGACGCTGAGCTGGACGCGGTAGCCGTCGAATTTGATCTCATGCAGCCAGTCCGCCGCGGCTGGCGGCGCGCTCACCGGGGTCGGCAAGGCGAACTCGGCGACGCCGGCTGGAGCGCGAACCGTTCGCATCACCTGGTCGTACTTCATGATTGCAGTCCGAAAGGCGTAGGCAGACTCAATCGCGCCATGGCCCCGAGGTTCCCGCGCCGCACGAGCCGGCGGCGCTGCGGGTCCCGTGGCTCGCTCGCGGTGCTCGCCCCTTCACCCACGCCACCCGAACCGGTCTCGCCGCACAGGCTCTTGCGCGGCCCGCACGATGCCGTCAGACACGGGCTCGCCTCGCGGCATGTCACGTGGTGACCTATCCGGTGTCGAATTCGTGCAACCGACAGTGCGGCGCTCTGCGTTGAACGGCGCCGCCGCCAGCCCGCGCGCCGCAGCGCACGGGAGCGAGTTCCAACTTGAGGAGCATCGCCGCCGGTCGCTCTGGCAATTGTCGCTGATTGCGCTCTTGGTGGGCGTGGTCACGGGCTTCGGGGCCGTCGGTTTCCGCGACCTGATCGGCCTGATCCACAATCTGGCCTTCGAGGGCCGCGCCTCGTTCCGGTACGACGCCAACGTCTTCACCGGCGCCTCGCCCTGGGGCGCGCTGGTGATTCTGGTCCCCGTGGCGGGCGGCCTGCTGGTCACCTTCCTGGTCGACAACTTCGCGCCGGAAGCCAAGGGCCACGGCGTGCCCGAAGTGATGAACGCGATCTACTACCGGAGCGGCGTCATCCGTCCGGTGGTCGCGCTGGTGAAGTCGCTGGCGTCGGCCATCGCCATCGGTTCCGGCTCGTCCGTGGGTCGCGAAGGGCCGATCATCCAGATCGGGTCGGCGCTCGGCTCGACCGTCGGCCAGATCATCCGCATGCCGGTGGGCCAGAGGATCGCGCTCGTGGCCGCGGGCGCCGGCGCGGGGATCGCCGCCACCTTCAACACGCCGATCGGCGGGGTCATGTTCGCCATCGAACTGATGCTGCCGGAAGTCAGCGTCGCGACCTTCCTGCCGGTCGCGATCTCCACCGGCGCGGCGACGTTCATCAGCCGCTGGCTGATCGGCGATGCGCCCGCCTTCCAGGTCCCGACGATAGCGCCGCTGGCGTCGAACGTCGGCGCGATCGCCATTCTCGTCCTCTACGCAGTCCTTGGCGGTCTCACGGGCGTGGCGTCCGCCGGCTTCATTCGCGGCCTGCACCTCATCGAGGACGCCTTCGACCGAATCCGCTCGCACTACCTGCGCCACGTGCTCGGCATGCTGGTCCTCGGCGTCCTGATGTACCTGCTCTTTCTCGGGTTCGGGCAGTACTTCGTCGATGGCGTCGGCTACGCTACGGTCGAAGCCATCCTCAAGGATCGGCTGGAGCTCTGGTGGCTTCTCGCGCTGCTCTTCGTCGCCAAGCTCGCGGCGACGTCGCTCAGCCTGGGCTCCGGCTCTTCAGGCGGAATCTTCTCGCCATCCCTGTTCATGGGCGCGACCCTCGGTGGCGCTTTCGCGGCGTTGCTGAATTGGGCCGGGTTCCCGATTCCTCTCGACGTCCCCGCATTCGCCATGGTGGGCATGGGTGCGATGGTGGGGGGCGGCACGGGGGCAGTCATGACCGCCATCGTGATGATCTTCGAGATGACCCTCAACTACGACATCATCATGCCGATGATCGTCGCCGTGGCGATGAGCGTAGGCGTGCGCCGGGTGCTGTCGCGCGAGACCATCTATACGCTGAAGCTCGTCCGCCGCGGCCAGGACATCCCCAAGGTGCTCCACGCCAACATGTTCCTGGTGCGCCGCGCCCGCGAGGTCATGGACCCGGACGTGCTCGTCCTGCCCGCCGACGCCAGCTTCGACGCGTTCCTGCTCGAGCATGAGGGCGAGGCGCGGCTGCGCCACGTGGTGGTGACCGACAAGGGCCGACTCTTCGGGGTAATCCGCGTCAACACCGGCCTGCGGCGCGGGCTCGTCGGCGCCGAGACCGGCGTCACTTTGCGCGATGTCGCCAGCCGCGACTTCACCGTGGTGGGCGAAGATGCGGTGGCGTTCGACGTGATCGATCGGATGTGGCGCAAGGGCGCGATCATGGCGGTCGTGGTCAGGAGCGGAGGCGTGCCGCGCGCCGGCGCCGTGATGGGCGTCATCACCAAGGAGCACGTCGCCGATTCGGTCGCCAGCAGCGTCAGGCTCTATCCGCGCGGATAGGCGGCGCGAGCGGAGGGCGCGATCATTTCCTCCCAAGCCGCTTCAGCCGGGTCAGCGAGCGGCGGAGCAGCGGCTCCTGGCGCAGCATTTCCGCGAGGTGCGCTGCGGCAAGTTCACTCACGACGCCTTCGCCGCGCGCCGTCAGGGCGACCAGCACGCTGCGCCGGTCGCCCGGCGCCTGGCGGCGCTCGGCCAGGCCGGCGCGCGCCAGTCGGTCCATCATCTGAACCGCGGCGTGCTGCGTCAGCAGCAACTGGCCGGCCAGGTCCTTCATGGCCATGCCGCGCTCGTCTGACGCCTTGATCGCCAGCATGGCCTGGTACTGCTGTTGGGTCACGCCAGCGGCGCGGCTGATGACCTCGCTCGCCGACAGGAAGCGCCGCAGCGCATACCGGAAGTCCGAGAGCCCGTGGAACAAGTCCGGATCGAGAGCCATCGCCCCAAAATACCCCATCCTCGCCGTCCGGCCCAGATTGTACGGTCGCCCGTGCAGGCGCACAGCGTGCAGGCGGACGGTTGATCGCGGCGCCGTTTGGCGCCAAGATTTTCGAAACGTGTTCTAAAGCCGAGATCCATCGTATGCCCCTCGCGCCGCAGCGCCGGTTCGTGACGCCAGAGCCCGACGAGACTCTGGAAGCGCTGGCGGCGCGGGCGCTGCCGGATGAGCCGCTGACTCCCGCCATGGAGCGGCTCCGCGGCTGGAACCTGCATATCTTCGCCATGCGGCGTCCGCGCGGGTTGCTGCTGGGCAGCGACGTGGTCTTCGTCGAGCCGCCGCGCCCGTCGGGGTCTCGCCCATGAGCGCCGTCGCCGCCAGCCGCGTTTTCGAGACGGCGGATCCGGCCGGCGCGGTGGTGATCGCCGCCGAGGTCTGCGCCGGACACGACGGCGCGGCCGAACTCGTGGTGCGGCTTCGCCACGAAAACGGCGCCCTGGGCACGGTGGCGCTGGACCCGCAGACCGGGTTCGATCTGATGCGCGCGGCCGGGGCCGGGCGCCTGGAGGCGCTGGTGGGCCGCGCCTGGCTGGAAATCCTGGAGGGGCTTTGACATGTTCGACGTGCTGATCAGCGGCGGAACGGTGGTCGACGGCTCCGGCGCGCCCGGCCGCAGGGCCGACGTCGCGATGAGGGATGGGCGCATCGCCGCGGTGGCGCCGACCATCCAAGGCGAGGCGCGGCGCACGGTGGAGGCCGCCGGCCGCGTCGTCGCGCCTGGCTTCATCGATCCCCACACCCACTTCGACGTGCAGCTGCTCTGGGACGGTGCGGCGCGGCCGGCGCTGGAGCATGGGATCACCTCGCTCGTCTGTGGCAACTGCTCGCTGTCGCTGGCGCCGCTGAAGGCCGAGGATCGCGGGGCGCTGGTGGGCATGTTCCAGCAGATCGAGGAGCTGCCGCCGCAGGCCTTCACCGACGCCTTCGAGTGGACCTGGGAGGACTTCGGCGGCTACCGCTCGGCCCTGGAGAAATCCCTGAGCGTCAATGTCGCTCCGCTCGTGGGCCACAGCGTCATCCGCCTCTGGGTGATGGGGGCGCAGTCGCAGCAGCGGGCGGCGAGGCCGGACGAGATCGCCGCCATGCAGGACCTGCTGCGCCAGTGCCTCGACGCGGGCGCGGTGGGGCTGTCCACCAGCTTCGTCGACGTCGATGCGGCGGCCCGGCCGGTGCCGAGCCGCTTTGCCCAGTTCGGCGAACTCGACGCCCTGGCCGCCGTGCTGGGCGAGCGCGGCCGCATGCTGCAGATCGTGCCGGAGTTCTACGACACCGACATCACCATCGCGCGCATCGACCAGCTCGCCGAGCTGTCGCTGAAGCACGGCATCGCCACCACCTTCTCGCCGGTGTTCGACAGCGCCTTCACCCCCGACAACGTGCCGCGCACCATGGCCAGGGTGGAGGCGCAGTTCGCCCGTGGCGCGCGGGTCTGGCCGCAGATGCAGACCCGCCCCATCGACATCAGCTTCTCGCTGCTTCGGCCCAGCCTCTTCTTCGCCCGGCTGCCCACCTGGGTCCGGGTGCTGCGGCTGCCGCTGGCCGAGCGGATCGTGGCGCTGGAGGATGCGGCGACCGCGGCCCGTCTGGTCGAGGACGTCGGCCCGGACGGCGGGCTCGCGCTCATGGGTGGGCTGCTGGTGCGAGGCGGCGATGCGGCGCCGCCCGCCATGGCCGGCCGCACCCTCGGCGAGATCGCCGCCGAGCGCGGCGAGGCGCCCGCCAGGGCGCTGATCGAGATCTCGCTGGAGCATGGCCTGGATGTCGCCTTCCTCGCCGCCAGCCGCGGCCACGACGCCACCGACCGGATCGGCCCGATGCTGGCCCATCCTCTGATGCACGTGGGCGCGAGCGATGGCGGCGCCCACATCGCCTCGTTCGCCACCTATGGCGACACCGGCTATCTGTTCAGCGAGTTCGTGCGCAAGTCCGGCGCCCTGACGCTCGAAGCCGCGGTCAAGAAGATCACCTCCGACACCGCACGGATCTGGGGCCTGAAGGACCGCGGGCGCCTCGAGCCCGGCTGCGCCGCCGACGCCGTCGTCTTCGATGCGACCGCCATCGGACGCGGCGAGGAACGCCCGGTGTTCGACATGCCCGGCGGCGGCATGCGCTATGTGCGCGGCGCCTCGGGCATCGACGCGGTCCTCGTCAACGGCGAGGTCGCCTGGGAGGGCGGCTACACAAAGTCGAGATCGGGCGCGATCTGCGCCCTGACTTGAGTTTCAGGAGGCCCCGATGGCCGACGACGGCTTCGTGCTCGAGATTCCGGAGATGGTGGGCATCGCGCTCTCGCCCGAGCGAAAGCCCCAGGCCGCCACCGGCGCCTGGCCCAAGGGTACGCTCATCGCCTCGGCGGATAGCCACATGCTGGAAACCGACTGCTGGGTGGATCGCTTTCCCGAGCACCTGAAGAGCGAGGCGCCGCGGATGGAGTTCAGGGACGGGGGCTATCAGCTCAGCGTCAACGGCAAGCAAATGACCCCGCCCGCTATTGCGGCGGGCCTCTGCCGGGCGCTGGAATGCACGCCCGGCTTCACCGACGTCGAGGCCCGCCTCGCCGATCTCGATGTCGAAGGGGTGGAGAAGGAGTTGATTTTTCCGCAGCGCCTCTTCGGCCTCTTCATGTTCGGCAAGATGATGAACCGGCCCGAGACCTTCGCGGCCTACAACGAGCACATCGCCGAGGCCTGCGCCGCCGGCCGCGGCCGGCTGTTCCCGGTGATGGTGCCCAACTATTGGGACCCGGCGCTGGCCAAGGCCTCGGTGGAGCGCTGCCACGCGCTCGGCGCGCACTGCCTGATGGTCCCGATCAAGCCGGGCGAGGACGTGGACGGCGAGCCGATCCAGTACTCCAATCCCAAGCTCGACCCCTTGTGGGACGCCATCTGCCGGTCGGGCCTGCCGCTCGCCTTCCACATTGGCGAGGCGATCCCCACCGCCGCGCCCGGCGCCGCGGGCACCTTCGTGCTCACCCAGATGCAGGGCTTCCGGCACATCTGGGCTCAGCTGACCTTCGGCGGAGTCTTCGACCGCTTCCCGAAGCTGAAGGTGGTGTTCGTCGAGGGCGGCATCTGCTGGGTCGCCTCCATGCTCCACGACGCCGACATGATCTACAATTCCTTCCCCACGGCGATGAACCCCAAGCTCGCCCATCCGCCGAGCTGGTACTGGTTCAATCACTGCTACGCCACATTCATGACCGATCCGGCGGGGCTGGAGCTGCTGCACCGGATCGGGGCGGACCGGGTAATGTGGTCGTCCGACTATCCGCACCAGGAGAGCACCTTCGGTTATACCAGGAGCGCCATCCAGGCGGTGTTCGACGCCACTACCGTGGAGAACGCCCAGATGATCCTCGGCAAGACTGCGCTCGATGTCTTCGACATGCGCTGACATGGGCGCGTCAGCTTCGGCCCAGGATCTCGCTTCGGCCCGCGCCGCCTGGGGCGCCGATGGTGTCGTGGTGCTGCGCCAGGCGCTGGACGGCCGCGCCCTCGCCGAGGCCAGGCGCGCCTACGACTGGAGCCTCGCCCATCCGGGGCCGGCGGCGAGCCGCATCCCGCAGGCGACCCAGGCCACCTTCTACCAGGATCTCTACAATCCCGACTGCCTCGCCGGCTATCGCGCCATGCTGGAGGCTTCGCCCCTGCCGGCGCTGATCGCCAGGCTCTGGGACGGGCCGGACGTGTGGTTCTTCTACGAGCAGGTGTTCCTGAAGGAGGGCGGCGAGGCGCGGCGCACCCCCTGGCACCAGGACAGCGCCTATCTCGCCATCGCCGGGCCGCACCTGGCGGTCGCCTGGATCAGCTTCGATCCGCTGTCGCGGCAGGACTCTCTGGAGTTCGTGCGCGGCTCGCACCGGGGCGTGCTCTACAATGGCTCGCGCTTCGAGCTGGGCGACGACACCGCTCCGATCAACCCGGGCTCGTCGCTGCCGCGGCTGCCCGACATCGAGGCCAGCCGCGGCGACTGGGACATCGTCGCGTTCGCCAGCGAGCCGGGCGACGTGGTCGTTTTCCACCCAGCCATGCTGCATGGCGGTGCGCCGACCCGCCCGGGCCAGCGGCGCCGCACGCTGACGCTGCGCTTCTTCGGCGCCGATGCGACCTATGATCGGCGCGACGGTCACGCCGGCCCGCGCCTTCCAGGGTTCCATGAGCGCATGCGCACCGGCGAGCCGTTCCGCGACCCCTCCTTCCTGAAGCTCGCCTGAGGCGGCGCGGCCGGTCTTGCCGGCGCGAGATCGTCAACGCCCATCCTTCACGGGTATCGGCGAACCTGGGATGGTCGCCGACGTTTGCCGCCGCCATTTGATGGTGGCGGGGGACGCAGAGTTCTCCTGGCGAGGACGCCGCGGCTTTGACAGGAGACTACGTCTGTAACTAGATGGTCGACGCCATGAGGATCAGCGCCGCGGAGAGCAGGATCATGGACGCGCTGTGGCGGCGCGGGCCGCTGGTGGTCGAGGACATCATCGCCGACGCCGCGCCGGTCCAGAACTGGAGCGATGCGACCGTGAAGACGCTGATCGGCCGGCTCCTGAAGAAGCAGGCCATCGCGTCGTTCCGGGAAGGCGGGCGCACCCGCTACCGGCCCCTGGTCGCGCGCGACGACTACCTGGCGGCCGAGAGTCAGGGTCTGCTCGATCGCCTGTTCGGGGGCGAGCTTTCGCCCTTCGTCAGCCACTTCGCCGAACACCGCAGGCTCGAAGCGGGCGACGTCGCGCGGCTGAAGGCCCTGATCGCCAAGCTCGACGATGGCGGCTGACTTCATCCTGGCGCTGGCGCGGACCAACATCGCCGCTGGCGCGGCCGTCGTCGCGGTGTTTGCGCTGCGCGCGCCTCTGCGGCGATGCTTCGGCGCGCACCTCGCCTACGTGGCCTGGCTGATCGTTCCCCTGGCCGCGGCCGGGGCTCTCATGCCGGCCTCGCTGGCCCCGCGCGCGGCGGGACCTGTGGAGATGACGAACGATCGCTTGCGCGCCTGGCTCGCGGCCGGCGGTCACGCCGACTGGCTGACGATCCTCTGGCTGGCCGGCTTCCTGGCCGCTGCGGCGCTGGCGGCCTGGCGTCAGCGGCGCTTTCTTGCCGTGGTCAGGCGAGGCGCCGCCGGGCCTGCCGCCGTGGGCGTCCTCCACCCCCGACTGGTGACGCCAGCAGATTTCGCCGAGCGGTTCACGGACGAGGAGCGCCGACTGGTGCGCGCCCACGAGCGGGCGCACATGGATCGGCTGGACGCCCGCTGCAATGCCGCCGCCGCGCTGGCGACCTGGGGGTGCTGGTTCAATCCACTGCTGCGCCTGGGGGTCCGCGCCATGCGGCTCGATCAGGAGCTGGCGTGCGACGCCACGGTGCTCGATCGGCTTCCCGCGGCGCGGCGGCTCTACGCCGAAACTCTGCTGCGCTCCCAGCCGGCGACCGCGGCGCCGATTCTGGGTTGCCAATGGCGTTCGCCAGGCTGGAGACACGGATCAGGATGCTGATCGCGCCGCCGCCGAGCCAGGCGCGCCGCGACCTTGGGCTGGCGATCATGCTCGCCGCGTGCGCCGCGAGCTTCGGGGCCGCCTGGGCGTTGCAGCCGCCGGCGCGGGCGGCGGCGCGTCCTTTGGTGATCCTCGTCGATCTCGCGCCGCCCAGCGCGGCCGAGACGGCGCTGGACGCCGCCGTCTGGCGCAGCGTGGGAGCGGCCGACGCCCCTTCGCTCGAACCGGAGGAACCGTCAGGCCGCGAAAGTCCTAAAGGACGTGCAGTCCGAGCTTGGCCGTGATCAGCGGCAGCACGATGGTGATTTCCGCGAGGGCGAAGGCATAGAGGCTGCCGAGCACCGGGCGGCCCTCCTTGAAGTTCAGCACGGCGCCGGCGAGCAGCGGTCCGGAGATCGGGCCGGCCAGGAGGAACGGCGCCAGTCTCCTGATGCGGGGCGGAAGGCTGATGCCAAGCGCGGACATGCGCCATGCAAGCCAGCTTCCACTCAAGTTGTCCAGGAAAATTTAAGCATTCGTTAACCATAGCGCCAACACCTCGCCTGACGCGAGAATAGGCGGCGACCGAACCGCGAGGGACGAGACGATGCGCCCGGGTTTGCGGCCCGGCGTCCGCGCCGGGTCAGAACCTTCGTTCCAGCCTCACGCCATACTGGGCGGGTGCGCCGGCGTAGCGCAGTTCGAAAGGCAGGCCGACGTTCACCGCGGCTATGTAGCGGAGGTTGAATGCATTGGTGGCGAAGAGGGCGAGGCGCCATTTATCCTGCTGATATGCCAGCTCGGCGTTCACCAGGTTGCGAGGGCCGAGATATTCGCCGAAACGCTGGAACGGCGTCGCCCACTGGCCCGCGATGTACGAATAGTCCACGTGCGGCGTCAGGATGGCGCCATTCGGCAGTTCGATGTCGTAGCTCGCGCCGAAGTTGAAGGTCCACTCGGGCGCGAGCGGCAGGGCGCGCCCGCCCAGCTGTACCGGCGAGCCCAAGGTCGGATCAATGATCAGATCCGAGCCGAGCCGGCTGTGCTCGTAAGAGCCGCCGGCGTCGAAGGAAAGTGCCCCGAACCTCGCCTGCGCCTCGGCCTCGACGCCGTAGATCGTCGTCATGCCGCTGACGTTCTGGATCAGATTGGTCTGACTGGATTGGGTGAACTGCAGTTGGAAATGACGATACATGGAATAGTAGGCGTCGAGCTGGGCATAGACATGCCGGTCGAAGAACACCGGCTTCCAGCCGGCTTCGAAGTCGGTGACCTCCTCGGGTCCGAATACCGTCGCCGGGTCGGTGTTGATGCCGTTCTGCTTGTGGCCCTCGGCGACGAAAGCATAGAGGGTGTTGGCGTCGTCCGGCCGGAAATTCAACGCCACCTTGCCGGTGACGGCGTCGTCGTTGGTGCGCGCATGCAGCACCAGGCCGGCCGCCGGCTGGTTGTCGACGAAGTTGTCGTCGTCGAGGGTGAAGGTCGAATGGGTGTACCTGGCGCCGACCTCCACCTGCCAGGCGCGGGTGAAATCGTAGCTGACCTGACCGAACGCCGCCTCGGTGATCTTGGGGGTGTGGTAGGCGATGTTGATATCGAAGATGCCCGGCGGCGCACCGATGTCGAAGCCGCCCACCGCCGGCAGGTTGACGGTGTCGCTCTGGTAGTAGAGCCCGCCGACCCAGCGCAGCGGGCCGCGGTCGGGGGAGACGAGGTTCAGTTCCTCCGAATAGACCTGCTCCTGGCCGTAATCAGAGAAGGTGAATGGAAACAGGTCGGTCCCGTCGAGGTCGATGCTTTGGTTGGTGATGCCGTACTGGTAGCCTGAGATCGACCGTAGCACGATCCCGTCCGGCAGGGTGTAACTGGCGTTCAGTGACAGCCGGTTGAACTTGTCCGTCCCGTAGTTCGGGGCATTGTTGGTGACGTGGAAGGGGTCGGCGGGGTTGAGCTCGGCAGGGTTGGCCGGATTGACGACCGGGTCGGCGACCGAGCCGCCATGGTCGATGTAGCTGTAGTCGTCCTTGAGCACGAATCTCAGGGCGTCGGTGGGCGTCCAGAGCAGCCCGATGCGGAAGCTGCCCTCGAGCAGTCGCCCCGGCGCGCCGCCGAACGGCGCGGTCCAGGGACCGGCGACATGATAGAAGCTGTGACGCTGCTCGCCATTGAAGGCGAACCGCACCGCGACCGTGTCGCCCAGCGGTATGTTCCAGTATCCCTGCAGCAGACGATCGTTGTAGTTGCCGTACTGCGCCAGGATATCGCCGCCGAGGCTGTTGAGCTTCGGATCGTTGGTGACAATGAACACCGCCCCCCCGGTGGCGTTCTGGCCGGCGAATGTGCCTTGCGGCCCGCGCAGCACCTCGACGTTGGAAACGTCGTAGTAGGGCTCGTCCTGGAAAAAGCCGGGGAACGAGGCCACGCCGTCCCAGTAGGTCACCACGCCCGACGGCGTCTGGATGTTGGTCAGATCCTTGCCGATGCCGCGGATGTTGAAGAGGTTGCCCTGGCCGAAGTCGGTGATGGTGAGCGAGGGCGTGTGGAACTGCAGATCGTCGACGGTCTGGATCCCTTCGGTCGTCAACTGCGCGCCGCTTATGACGCTGGCGACCACCGGGGCGGTCTGCAGGTTCACGCTGCGGCGCTCGGCGGTGATGGTCACCGCCTGCACGGTGGCCTCGGACGCCTGGGCGGCGCCGGAGGCCGCGGCGTCGGCGGCTTTTGCCGCAGGGACGGCGGCGAAGGCCGCGCCGAGGGCCGCGATGGACACGGTGAAGCCAAGCGCGCGCCTGTTCATTTCCAGCCCCTCTTCCAGACCCGGGCTCGCGGCGAAGATTCGCGCGCGGCCCTGCTCTTCGTCGGCAGGAGTGACATGTTAGCGTCCGGCGGTCAACGTCGCCTTGCGCGCAAGTGAGCTATTCTGAACGATGCTGGGCGCAGCCTCAGGGCGCGACCGCGAACCGGGCCTCGAGACGGCCACCGCTGCGCCGGGGCGGCTCGGTCAGCCGCGTTCTGGGCGCCGCGCGCACCTCGATCTCGGCGCCGTCTGGGACCCGGTACGCGGCGGCGAATCCGTCGCCGTCACGGGTGAGGCGGACCTCGACATCGCCCAGCGGCGTCGGGATTACGCCCTCGGCGTGCTGGAGGTCGGCCAAGTTCGGCGAGGCCTCGATGCGAGCAAAGCCCGGCCGGGCCGGCGCGACGCCCAGGACGCGTCGCGTGAGCTGATATGTCGGCGAGGCGGAAAAGCCGTGGCAGAGGCTGGCGGTGGGCGCGAAGCTCTCCCAGAGCGTGGTCGCGCCCTGGGCCAGCATCGGGCCGAAGCGCGCACGCATCAGATCGAGGGCGCTGCCGAGTCGGCCGCGCTGCGCAAGCGCCTCATAGACGAAGTGGCTGTAGAAGGTGTTGGCGAGCACCACACCTTCTTCGGGATCCAGCGTCTCGCCCTCCGGCGCGATCGGCGGGGCGGCGGTGAAGGTGAGGCGGGCGGCGTCTGTGATCCGGTCCAGCGCCCGGCAGATGCGATCCGCCGCCGGCTCGCCCCAGAGTGCGATGGCCGCGTTGGCGTGCTGCGAGACGCGCTTTTCCTGCGCCCCGCTCACCGGATCGACCATGTCGACGTAAGCGCCGCGGCGCTCGTCCCAATGGCGCGCCTCCAGCGCCCGGCCGGTCACGCCCGCCCGGGCGGCCAGGCGTTCGGCCTCGGCGGACCATTCCAGCGCCCGCGCCAGCTCGGCGGCGACGCGGAATGCGCCGGCGAGCTGGGCGTTCAGCGCCGCGGCCTCGCCGGCCCGCCCGACCCCGGCCCAGTCCATGAAATGCCAATAGGGCAGGTCGGCGACGAGGCCGGCGGGACCGGTCAAGCGTTCGAACCACGCCAGCGCCTTCAGGATCGAGGGGAAGATCGCCGCGATGGTGGCGCGATCGGCGGTGAGGCGCCAGTGGTCGCCGGCGCAGAGCACCCATTGCAGCGTCCAGTCGGGGATCAGGAGGCCGTCGGTCTTGTGGTCGCCGGGGGCGAACATCTGGGTGAGGCCGTCCGGCCGCTGGCTCTCGGCGGCCTGGACCAGGTATTTGGCGGTGAGCGGCGCCACCGATGGCCCGAAGGCCGCCCAACCGGCCAGGTTCTCCACGGTGACGTCGCCCAGCCACTGGCGCTGCTCGCGGCTGGGGCAGTCCTCCCAGGCGTCGTGCATGCACTGGCGCAGGGTGTAGGCGCCGGTGGCCCAGAGCCGGTCGAGCAGCGGATCGGACGAAGCGAAACGGCCGCGCTCCTCCACCGGATAGTTGACGAGGTTTGCGCCAAGGCCGCGGAAGACCACGCCCTGCGGCGCATTCCTCACCGTCAGTTGCATCCAGCGGATGGCGCACCACTCGAAGCGCTCGAAGCTCTGCACGCCGGGCTTGGCGCGATAGCGCAGCAGGTGGGCGTCGGCGCCCAGCCAGGGCTTGGGCGTGATGCGAGCGTCCGGGGCGGGGCCGGCCGGCCGCCACTCGCCGGGCAGGACCTCGGCGCAGGCGATCTCGATCTCCTCGCCGCCGCGCGCCTCGATCTCGAACCAGGGGCGTCCGGTCATGATGCGGCCGAAGTCCAAAAGCACGCTGACGTCGCGGCCGGCGCCGGTGCGCACCACGGCCGCGCCGCCACTGAGCCGCGTAAGGTCGCCCGGCCGCGAGAGCGCGCCCGGCGGCGGCTCGGCGAGAGCCTCCTCGTAGCAGCGCCGGTGGAACGCCAGGCCGGGCTCGGGAACCAGGCCGCGGACCCAGACGAGGCGCTGCGCCGCCACGAGCCGCTCTTCCAGCATCGGGATGCCCCTGGGCAGGAGCGTGGGGAACGGCCGCGTCTCGAGGCCGCCATAGAGCGAGTCCGGACCGCCGCCGCCGCAGAGCATCGGCCGCGCCTCGTCCCAGTCGCCGTCGTCGAACTCCGGCGCCGTCCAGTCGGCCGGCAGTCGGGCGCCGTCGAAGTCCTCGATGAAGCCGAGCGAATGGTTCGACTGGGGCGTGTCCTGCGCCCAGGCCTGCGACTGCCGGCAGCGCCAGCCTGCGTGCGTCGACAGCGATACGCGCGCGCCGCCCGCCTCGGCGAACCCCTCGCTCCACAAGCCGCCGTCGCCGAACGTGGGCTGCCACATGCCCTTGGTGGTCTCGTAGAACGCAGTGTCGTGCCCATAGGTGTGAACGAGGACGGCGAGTACGTTCGCGCCTGGCTTCAGCGCTTGCGCCAGATCATAGTCGTCGTAGCGCTGGAACAGCGGGCTGCAGCGCACCGGCCCGCGGCCGACTTCGGCGCCATCGACGAAGAGGACATAGCGTCCATCCACCGTGATCGAGAAAGTCGCCGCACGGGGCGCCGCCGCCAGATCGACGCGCTTGCGGAACAGGAACCAACGGTTCTCCTCGTTAGGCCGCGCGTCCCGCCCAAGGTAGCGCAGCCGGTATCCCCGAGGATCGATCGGCTGGCGGGGCGTCCAGACGAATGGCGCGCGCAGGTTCTGGGTCACGTCGGCTCCTCGACGGCAAAAGGATGCGGGTGGCTCGAGGTCCAGTCCCATGAGCGAGATTGATGGCGCATGAGCGAAGTTGTCAACGCGGCGCGGGGCGCCTTCCCCGATGCTCAACCTCGTCGCCATCCGGGCGTTGGACCGTTCGGCCCCGACTCCGCGCGTCCTGGCGACGCTTCGGCCGGCTTGACGGCTCCGGGCGGCGCCGAGTCCATCCCCAATGCTTGCGCCTACAACACCGCCCCGATCTGCCAGGGGACGAACTCGGCCCCGCCGTAGCCGAGGGCCTCGCTCTTGGTGCGCCGACCCGACGCGACTTCCAGCAGATAGGCGAGGATCTCGGCGCCCTTTGCCTCGATGGTGGCCGCGCCGGTGGCGATCGGGCCGCAGTCGATGTCGATGTCCTCGGCCATGCGGCGGTAGATCTCGGAATTGGACGAGAGCTTGATCGAGGGCGAGGGCTTGCAGCCGAACGCCGAGCCGCGTCCGGTGGTGAAGGCGATCAGGGTGGCGCCGGAAGCGACCTGGCCGGTGGCCGAGCACGGATCGAAGCCGGGGCTGTCCATGAAGACGAGGCCGCGCGTCGTGATCGGCTCGGCGTAGAGGGCGACGTCGGCGAGCGGCGAGGCGCCGGCCTTGGCGACAGCGCCAAGAGACTTTTCCAGGATGGTGGTGAGGCCGCCGGCGCGGTTTCCCGGCGAGGGGTTGTTGTCCATGGTGGCGCCATTGCGGCGGGTATAGTCCTCCCACCAGGCGAGGCGGGCGCGCAGTTTGTCGGCGACGGCGGCCGAGGCGGAGCGGGCGATCAGCAGGTGCTCGGCGCCATAGATCTCCGGCGTCTCCGAGAGGATCACCGTGCCGCCCAGCCCGACCAACCGGTCCGAGGCGACGCCCAGAGCCGGGTTCGAGGTGACGCCCGACCAGGCGTCCGAGCCGCCGCATTGCAGGCCAAGGACGAGTTCGCCGGCCGGCGTGGGCGTCCGGCGCGCCTGGCCGAGGCGGGGCAGCATGGCGGCGAGCCGCTCCAGGCCAGCCTCGATGGCCCGGCGCGTGCCGCCGCTCTCCTGGATTGTGAAGGACTGGAACGCATCACTCTCTTGGAGAGCGTAGTCGCTCTTCAGCCGCCCGATCTGCACCACCTCGCAGCCGAGGCCCACCAGCAGCACGGCGCCGAAGTTCGGGTTGGCCGCCGTGCCCCAGAGGGTGCGGCGCAGCACCTCGAAGCCCTCACCCGAACCGGCCATGCCGCAGCCGCTGGCATGGGTGATCGGCACGACGCCGTCGATGTCGGGATAATCGTCGAGGAGCCCGCTGCGCTCGGCGGCCTCGGCGATCAACCGGGCCACCGTCGCCGAGCAGTTCACCGAGGTCAGCACGGCCAGATAGTTGCGCACCCCCACCTTGCCCGAGGCGCGGCGATAACCCTCGAAGCAGCGCGGCGGCTCCTGGCGCTGGGCCGGCCCGCCCGACGCGCCTGCGCGCAGGTCCGAGGCCGCCAGGTTGTGGGTGTGGACATGGGCGCCGGGCGCGATCTCGGATGTCGCCGCCCCGATCACCTGGCCGTATTTGCGCACCGTCTCGCCGGCGCGAATCGGGCGCGTGGCGAGCTTGTGGCCGCTGGGGATCGGCTCCGTCGCCCTGACCGTCTCGCCCGTGGCCTTCTCTCCCGCGACGATCTCGCCGCGCTCGAGACGGCGCATGGCGATGACCACGTTTTCCGCCGCGTTCAGGCGCAGCGCGTTGGGAGGCGCGGATCGTTCCGGCATTGGAATATCAGCATAGACGAGGCTCGCCGGGGTTTCTAGGATGCCGCGAGCGATCCGATCCCCCTAACATGCCAGCAAGGGCGCCATGGCCGAGGCCGCCGCAATGCGCCGGATGTTCGTCACGCGCCACGGCCAGCCGCTGGCGTTCACGGCGCTCGGCTTCGGCGGCGCGCCCCTGGGCTCCGCGCGCCTCGACGAAGCCCAGGCGCAGGCGACGGTGGAGGCGGCCTGGGACGCCGGCCTTCGCTACTTCGACACCGCCCCGCTCTACGGGCTGGGCCTTTCGGAGATCCGGATCGGCCGCATGCTGACGGGCAAGGCTCGCGCCGAATTCCTGATCTCGACCAAGGTGGGCCGGCGCCTCGATGCCGTATCGGGCGGCGCGGCTGCGCAAGTGCGGTTCGACTACAGCCGCGACGGGGTCCTCGGATCGGTGCAGGCCAGCCTGGAGAGGCTGGGGCTCGAGCGCGTCGATATCCTCTACGTCCACGACGTCGAGCCTCGCACCCACGGCTCGATCGGCGCCTACGAGGCCAAGTGGGCGGAGCTGACGCGCGCGGGCGGCTGGAAGGCGCTGGACGAACTGCGGGCCTGCGGCGCGGTCGGCGCCATCGGCCTCGGAGTCAACGAGGCCGCGCCCTGCGAGCGCATGCTGGCCGAACTCGATCCCGATCTCTTCCTGCTCGCCGGACGCTACACCCTGCTGGAGCAGGGACCGCTCCATGGCCTCATGGCGGCCTGCGCGCGCGCAGGCGTCGGCGTGGTGGTCGGCGGACCGTACAATTCGGGCGTGCTGGCGCGCCCGGAAGGGACCTTCGACTACGCCGCTGCGCCGGCCGAAGTGCTGGCGCGCGTGCAGCGGCTGGCTGCCGTCTGCACCGGTTTCGGCGTGGACCTGAGGGCCGCGGCGCTGCAGTTCGCCGGCGCCCATCCGGCCGTGGCCAGCGTCATTCCGGGCGGCCAGACGCCCGAGGAAGCAGCCGCCAACGTGGCGCTGATGGGTGCGCCGATTCCCGAGGCGCTGTGGCTTGCGCTGAGAGACGAGGGGCTTCTGGATCGTGACGCGCCCACGCCCGGAGCGCCTGGTTCGCACGCGCGGGCGGCCGCCGCATGCTGAAGGGGATCGATCCGCTGCTGGGGCCGGAGCTGCTGGCCGCCTTGCGCGCCATGGGCCATGCGGACGAGATCGCCGTCGTCGACGCCAATTTTCCGGCCACGGCGAACGCGCGCCGGCTGATCCGGGCCGACGCGATCGCCGCCCCGCGCCTGGTGCAGGCGATCCTCAGCGTGTTGCCGCTGGATCAGTTCGAGCCGGTGGCGGCGTTCCGTATGGCCGTCGACGGCGCGCCGGACGAGACGCCGCCGGTGATCGGCGAGTTCGCGGCCTTGCTGGAGGCGGCCGGCTACCAGGGCCCCATCGCGGCGCTGGAGCGCTTTGCCTTCTACGAGCGCACCCGCGGCGCCTACGCCATCGTGGCCACCGGCGAGCGCCGCTTCTGGGGTAACCTGATCCTGAAGAAGGGCGCGATCGCGCCCCCGGCGCTCGCCTGACCCATGCGGATCGACGCCCACCAGCATTTCTGGCGCGTGGGTCGCGGCGACTACGGCTGGCTGACGGCGCAGACCCATCGGGCCCTCTGCCGCGACTTCGGGCCGGACGATCTGGCGCCGCTGCTGGCCAAAGCGGGCGTCGAGCGCACCGTCCTGGTCCAGGCCGCGCCGACGGCGGCCGAGACGGAGATGCTGCTGGCGATCGCCGCGGCGACGCCTTTTGTCGGCGGCGTGGTCGGCTGGGCCGATTTCGAGGCGCCCGATGCCGTGGCGCGCCTCGAAGCGCTGGCGCGAGATGCGAACCTGGTCGGCCTGCGCCCCATGCTGCAGGACCTGGCCGACGACGCCTGGATCGGCCGCCCCGCCGTCGCGCCGGCGTTGGACGCCCTCGAGCGTCTCGGTTTGCGCCTGGACGCCCTGGTGCGGCCGCGGCACCTGGCGCACCTCTTGCGCCTCATGGTCCGGCGGCCCGCGCTGGCGGTGGTGATCGACCATGGCGCCAAGCCCGATATCGCCGCGGGCGGCCTCGCGCCCTGGGCCGAGGCGATGCGGGCCATCGCCCGCGACACCGGCGCCTGCTGCAAGCTCTCCGGTCTCGTCAGCGAGGCCGGTCCCGACTGGAGCGAGGCGAGTTTGCGCCCGGCCGCCGACGTGCTGATCGAGGCGTTCGGGCCGGCGCGGCTGATGTGGGGCAGCGACTGGCCAGTGGTCAACGAGGCGGGCGGCTACGCGGCCTGGCGCGCCGCGGCCGAAGCCTTGACCGCAGCTTGCTCGGCGGCGGACCGCGAGCTGATCTTCGGGGGCGCGGCGGCGGCCTTCTACGGCCTCGGCGCATGAGGCTCTCGGCGCAGGACATCCTTCCGGCCGATAGCTTTGCCGGAACGCTCGTCGGGCGCCTATGGATGGACGATGGGCCGCACGTGGTCGCCGTCCGCGCCGCGGGACTCTTCGACCTTTCGGCGCTGGCGCCGACGATGAGCGATCTTCTGGACCTCCCGAACCCTGCCGCGGCCGTCGGCGCCCACGCGGGCGTCCGGCTGACCAGCCTGGACGAGGCGCTTGGGCGCCAGGCGCTGCTCGCGCCCTGCGACCTCGCCGCGATCAAGGCGGCGGGCGTCACCTTCGCGGACAGCCTGCTCGAGCGGGTGATCGAAGAGCGCGCCAAAGGCGATCCGCGCGCAGGCCAGGCGCTGCGCTCGGAGCTGGCGGCGGCGCTCGGCGGCGAACTGACGGCCCTGAAGCCTGGCTCCGAGGCCGCCATGGCGCTGAGGGGCGCCCTGACGGCGCGGGGCCAGTGGTCGCAGTATCTCGAGGTCGGCATCGGGCCGGACGCGGAGATCTTCACCAAGGCGCAGCCGATGTCGGCGGTGGGCTGCGGCGCCGAGGTCGGACTGCATCCGAAGTCGGTCTGGAACAACCCCGAACCGGAGGTGGTGCTCGCCTGTTCGTCCCGCGGACAAGCCGTCGGCGCGAGCCTCGGCAACGACGTCAATCTGCGCGATTTCGAGGGCCGCAGCGCCCTGCTGCTCTCCCGGGCCAAGGACAACAACGCCTCCTGCGCCATCGGCCCATTCATCCGGCTATTCGATGAGAGCTTCGGTCTCGACGACGTCCGCCAGGCGCGGGTGCGCCTGACCATTACGGGCGAGGACGGCTTCCGCGCCCAGGCAGAGAGCTCGATGCGCCGGATCAGCCGCGATCCGCTCGAGCTCGTCGCCGCCACCTGCGGCGCCGAGCACCAGTACCCGGACGGGTTCATGCTCTTCCTCGGCGCCGGCTGCGTGCCGACCGACGATCGGCGCGGGGCCGGGGAGGGGTTCACCCACGAGACGGGCGACGTGGTGTGCGTCGCGGCCAACGAACTGGGCGCGCTCGTCAACATCGTCACCACCTCTGACCGCGCACCGCCCTGGCGTTTCGGGGCGGGCGCCCTGATGCGCTCCCTGGCGGCGCGCGGCCTTCTTTGAGCCTTCGGAGCGGGAGAAAATGGCGCAGTTCTCGGGCCTCGGCCTCAACCTGGGCAACCTCGCCCGTCTCTCGCACGCCAGGTCGCGTTCGATCTCGCCGGAGAACTTCACCGGCGAGAAGGGAAGGGGCGCCATGTCGATGGACGGGCCGGCCGCCAACGCCGCGCGCGGGCTCGGTCAGGGCTGGAAGGTCTCGCCCTATGTGGTCATCGAGCCGGGCCAGAGCTTCACCCTCGCCGATATCGAAGGCTCCGGCGCGATCCAGCAGATCTGGATGACCCTGGCGCGGGGCAAGTGGCGCCACGCCATCCTGCGCGCCTACTGGGACGGCCAGGACCAGCCTTCGATCGAGTCGCCGGCCGGCGACTTCTTCGCCTGCGGCTGGGAACGGTTCGCCCAGGTGAGTTCGCTCGCCGTGTGCGTCAATCCGGGCCGCGCGTTCAACTGCTACTGGGAGATGCCCTTCCGTCTGCGGGCGCGCTTCACCCTGGAGAACCGCGGCGAGGAGGCGATCTACGTCTACTACCAGATCAACTATGCGCTGACCGAAGTTCCCGAGGACGCCGCCTGCTTCCACGCCCAGTTTCGGCGCTCCAATCCGCTGCCCTACAGAGAAGTCCACACCCTCCTCGACGGCGTCAGCGGCCAGGGCCACTATGTCGGAACCTACATGGCCTGGGGCGTCAACAACGCCGGCTGGTGGGGCGAGGGCGAGATCAAGTTCTTCCTCGACGGCGACGGCGACTTCCCCACCATCTGCGGCACAGGCACCGAAGATTATTTCTGCGGCGCCTACAATTTCGATCCCGGCGTGGTCGACCGCACCGAGAGCAGCGCCTACCGCGAGTTCACCACTCCCTACGCCGGTCTGGCGCAGGTGATCCGGCCGGACGGCGTCTATGCTTCGCAGCAGCGCTTCGGTCTTTATCGCTGGCACGTGATGGACCCAATCCGCTTCGAGGCGGATCTGCGCGTCACCATGCAGGCGCTGGGCTGGCGCACCGACAAGGATCGCCGCTACCTGCCACTGCAGGACGACATCGCCTCGGTGGCCTTCTGGTACCAGACCCTGCCGACCGCGCCGTTTCCGCAACTGCCGGACCGCGACTATCTGGAGGTGATCTGATTCCGCTCGCCCGCTCATCCCGCCGTTTGGCATGGACGGCGCTGGGGGGCGGGGTGCAGCCATTTTAGGGACGACGCCCCGGGGAACGGATGTTTTGGGTGGCGGGCATCGAGCGCCATCGCTAACATGCCAGCCGTGCCGGCCGCGATCGTCGATCTCAGGGAAGCCTCGAAGGCCGAGCGGGTCTATGCGCACCTGCGGCGCAAGATCCGCGAACTGGTCCTGCCGCCGGGGGCGCCGCTGCGCAAGGAGGAGGTCGCCGCCGAACTCTCGGTCTCGCGCGCGCCGGTGAGCGAGGCGATCGCCCGGCTGGCCGAGGAGGGCCTGGTCGAGGTCTTCCCGCAGCACGGCAGCTTCGTCGCCCCGATCCGGGCCGCCGAGGTGCGCGAGAGCCTCTTCATCCGCACGGCGCTCGAGACCGAAGCTATGCGCCGGCTCGCCCCAGCCGCCGCGCCTGCCCTGCTGGGGCGCCTGGACGAGAACCTGGCGCGCCAGGCCAAGGCCCTGACGGGGGGCGATCTGGCGCGGTTCTACGATCTGGACGAGGCCCTGCACGCGCTGCTGTTCGCGGCGGTGCAGAGCCCGCGGGCGCTGCGCCTCCTCGACGCCGCCCGCGCCCCCCTCGACCGCGTCCGTCGCCTCGCCCTGCCCGAGCCCGGCCGGCCGGAGGCGACCCTCGCCGAGCACCGGCGCCTGGTGGAGGCGGTGCGCTCGGGAGACGCGGAGTTCGCCGGCGCGGCCATGCGCGTGCATCTGGGCGCCGTCGCGGCCTCGGTGGAGCGTGAACTCGCCAACCAGGAGGCGCTCGCCTCGAGCGCGTAGATCATGCCCTTTCCGCAAGCCTCGCCCGATCAGATCGCGTTCTTCCGCGCACACGGCTGGCTAGTCGTGAAGGACGCGGTTCCGCAGCCCGACCTCGACGAGCTGGAAGCGCGCTGCGAGGTGATCCTGCGCGAGAAGGACCGGCTCGCCAACGACTGGGCCTGGTCGGATAAGGAGGATCTGAAGGACCGCTCGTTCCGCATCGTACAGTCGTCCCCCTCCTTCGTCTGGAAGGACATCCGCGAGCAGCCCTACCGCAAGTGGCTGATCGGCTTCGGCGGCGCGCTGATGGGGATGGAGCTTGCCTATTGGTACGATCAGTTCCTGGCCAAGCCGCCGGGAACCAGTCTGCCCACCTACTGGCATCAGGACGAAGCCTACTGGGGCCGCAATCTCGACGACAAGGGCGTCACCGGCTGGATCCCGCTCCAGGACGTCGATGCGGCCAATGGCTGCATGCACTTCATCGATCGCGGCCACCTCGACGGCGTCCTGCCGCACCATCTCGTCCCCGGCATGCAGAGCGACCTCATCACCTGCGACGTCGACGAGGCCCGCACGGTGGTCTGCCCGATCGAGCGCGGCGATGTCACCTTCCATCACTCGAAAACCCCGCACATGACTACCGCCAACACCTCGACGCGGTGGCGCAAGGCTGTCACCAACCACATGCAGAAGGCCGGCGCCGGCGGCGAGGGCGATCACTATCCGTGGAAGGTCACGGTCAACCAGCGCACCGGCGAGCGGGTTGCGCCCCCGAGCCGGGAACTCCAGGGCGGACCTTGACCGCGATGACGGATCGATCACTCGACGGGGCCGGGCCAGCCTGTCACGAATAGCGATCGATGAAGCGGCCCGGTTCGATTCAGCGGTCCGGGAATTTGGAAAGCGTCATGTCAGTCACCGTCCCCGGCAGCGAGAAGAGAACTTCGGCGGCCGAACCCAGGCCGTCGCTCGATGCGACCCTGGCGCCACCGGCGGCCAATCACACGGCACGGTCGACCAAACTTGGGCTCGGCGCACTCAGCGTCTACGGCTCCGGCGCGCTGGTGGAGAACATCACCACCTTCGCCGTCGCCCAACTGCTGCTGTTCTATCTCACCATCATCTGCGGCCTCTCCGGCACCGAAGCGGGCATGGCGCTCGGCGCTACGCTGATCGTCGATTCGATCATCGATCCGGTGGTGGGATCACTTTCGGACAACAGCCGCTCGCCGCGCGGCCGGCGCCATCCGTTCATGCTCCTCAGCTTCGTGCCGATCGTCGTCACCTTCGGATTGCTGTTCTCGGTGCCGCACGCCCTGCACGGACTGGCGCTGTTCGGCTATGCGCTGGCGGCGCTGCTTTCGCTGAGGGTGGCGATCTCCTTCTTCTACGTGCCTTACATGGCGCTCGGCGCCGAGCTTTCCGACGACTATGCGGAGCGTTCCACCATCGTCGCCGGACGGGTCTTCTTCACGGTGCTCGGGGGCCTCGCGGCCTCGGCGCTCACCTGGGCGGTGTTCCTCAAGGGACATGGCCGCTACGAGGCGGCGCAATATGGGCCGCTGGCCTGGACCCTCGGCGGGTTCGTCGTCTTCGGGGCGCTCCTCAGCACCTTCGGCACTCTGCGGGCGCGCGGACGGCTACACGAGACGCCCCAAGGTCGCAGCTTCGGAGTGAGGCAGTTTCTCGGCGAGGCGGTCGAGGTGCTGCGCAACCGCTCGTTCCTCAGCCTCTTCTTCCCGTGCCTGATCCTGTTCACCGCGCTCGGCGTGGCGGGCACGCTGACGTTGCACGCCAGCACCTTCTTCTGGAAGCTGACCGCTACTCAGATCCTGATCATCAGCCTGGTTGCGCCCATCGGCGTGCTGTTCGGCATCTTCGCGGCCAGCGCAGTCGCCCGCAGAATCGAAAAGCGCAGCACCGCCGTGCTTGGCCTCGCCCTGATCGGCGTCGCTCAATTTTTCCCGGTGACGCTGTACCTCACGGGGATCATTCCGTTGTCGGACGCGGTGCCGGCGCTGGCGCTCGCAACCATCATCGGCGGGCTCGGCGGCAGCATCGCGACGATCGCCTTCCAGTCGATGATGGCCGACGCCGCCGATGAGCATGAGCATCTGTTCGGCGCGCGTCGCGAGGGTCTTTACTTCGCCGGGATCACCCTCTCGGCCAAAGCCTCCAGCGGTCTCGGCGCCTGGATCGGCGGCGTAACGCTCGACGTCATCGGCTTCCCTCACGGCATCGCCGCGGCGCCGGCGCTGCTGTCGCACATCCCGGCTGCAGCGATCCGTAACCTCGGCATCGCCTACGGCCCAGGCGCCGCGATCTTCACCGCGGTCTCGTGCGCCGTGCTGATGACCTACAAGATGACGAAGGCAGACCACACGCGAATCCGCGCCGATCTGGCGACCCGCCGGGCCGCAAAGACCAAGGACTGAGCGGCCAGGCGCGCGGCGGGTTTTTCCCAGCAGGCTCTCCCGGGCGTAGTCTGGGGGCGCGCCGCATATGAGGAGCCCACCATGCTGACGCTTGCCGACCCGGAGATCCTGCAGCGCGACGGCTACGTGGGCGGCGGCTGGACGACGGCGGGGTCCGGCAAGCGCTTCGCGGTCCGCAACCCCTCCACCGGCGAGGTGCTCGCCGAGGTCGCCGATCTGGGTCCAAACGAGGCGCGGCGCGCCATCGAGGCGGCGGCCCGGGCGCTGGCGGACTGGAGCGGGCGCACCGCCAAGGCGCGCGCGGCCGTCCTGCGGCGCTGGTTCGAGTTGATCATGGCCGCCCAGGAGGATCTCGCCCGGCTGATGACCGCCGAGCAGGGAAAGCCGCTCGCCGAGACCCGCGGCGAGGTGGCCTATGGCGCGGCCTTCGTCGAATGGTTCGCCGAGGAGGGCAAGCGCGTCTACGGCGACGTCATTCCGGCCCACGCGGCCGGCAAGCGCATCCTCGTCCTCAAGCAGCCGGTAGGTGTGGTGACCGCGATCACGCCCTGGAACTTCCCCATCGCCATGATCACCCGCAAGGTCGCCCCAGCGCTCGCCGCCGGCTGCACCATCGTGGTCAAGCCGCCCGACGAGACGCCGCTTTCCGCTCTGGCGCTTGCCGAACTCGGCGCCCGGGCGGGGCTGCCGCCCGGCGCTCTCAACATCGTCACCACGACGCGCGCCCGCGAGGTGGGGCTGGAACTGACGCAGCACCCGCTCGTGCGCAAGTTCTCCTTCACGGGCTCGACCGGGGTGGGCAAGGAGCTGATGGCCCAGTGCGCCACCACGGTGAAGAAGGTCTCGCTGGAGCTGGGCGGCAATGCGCCCTTCATCGTTTTCGACGACGCCGACCTGGACCAGGCGGTGGAGGGGGCGCTGGCCTCGAAATACCGCAACATGGGCCAGACCTGCGTCTGTGCGAACCGCTTCCTGGTCCAGGCGGCCGTGCACGACGCCTTCGAGGCCAGGCTCGCCGAGCGCGTGCGCGCCATGATCGTGGGCGACGGCGCGACGCCCGGCGTCGTCCAGGGCCCTCTGATCAACATCGAGGCCGTCGAGAAGGTCGAGCGCCTGCTGGCCGGCGCCGTCGCTGGCGGCGCCAGGATCGAGGTCGGCGGGCGCCGCCACGCGCTGGGCGGGACGTTCTTCGAGCCCACCGTGGTCACCGGCGTGACGCCCGCGATGGCGATCTCGCGCGAGGAGATCTTCGGCCCGGTCGCCACCCTGACGCGGTTCGCCGACGAAGCCGAAGCGGTGCGCCTCGCCAACGATACGCAGTATGGCCTCGCCGCCTATTTCTACGCCCGCGACATCGGCCGCATCATCCGCGTCGCCGAGGCGCTGGACTACGGCATGGTGGCCGTCAACGATGGCATCCTCTCCACCGAGGTCGCGCCCTTCGGCGGCATGAAGGCCTCGGGCCTCGGCCGCGAAGGCTCGAAGTACGGCATCGAGGAGTATCTGGAGATCAAGTACGTGCTGCTGGGCGGACTCGGAACTTGAAGGCCCATGTGGCCGCGCACCCGGGCGGGACCTCTATCCCGCCACGACCACCTCCACCCCGTGCTGCTCCAGCATGGCGATCTCGCTCGCGGTCGCGCCGGCGTCGGTGACCACCATGTCGATGGCGGCCAGATCGCAGACGACGAAGCTGGCCGAGGCGCGCAGCTTGCTGGAATCCACGAGGACGATCAGCTTGTCGGCCTTGTCCATCAGCTTCTGCTCGGCCTGGATCAGCACCACGTCGGCCTGCATCAGCCCGCGCGGCCCCAGCGCCGCCGCGCCCATGAAGAGCTTGGCGGCGTGGTAGCGCGCGAGGCCGTCATCCGCGAACGGCGAGAGGATGATGTTCTGCTCGCGGAAGATCGCCCCGCCCGGCGCGGAGATGCGCGTACCGGGCTGCGGCAGAAGCTCGCTGATGACGTGGAGCGAATTGGTGAGCACCTGCAGCTCGAGGCCCGCGAGATGCGCGCACATCTGCAAGGTGGTGGTGCCGCCGTCGATGATCACCGCTTCGCCGGGCCGGCAAAGCGCGGCGGCGGCCCGGCCGATGGCGGCCTTCTCGGCGGCCTGGCGCGTGCGGTTGATCTCGAAGGGCGCGCCGGCCAGCCGCTCTGCGGCGGCGGCCGCCTCGGGGCCGAGGCGCGCCCCGCCGCGCACCCGGGCGATGCGGCCCTCGCCCGCCAGGCGCTCGAGGTCGCGGCGAATGGTGGCCGACGAGGCTTCGAGGCCGTGACAGAGCTGGCGGAAGGAGACGAAACCCTGCGCCGCGATCAGCCTCAGGATCTCGGCGTCGCGCTGGCTGGCGTGCACGTCAGACGATCCCGGCGGTCGCGGACGCGCGACCGCGCTCCTGCGCCTTGCGCGGGCGCCAGGCCGAGCGGCGGTAGGTCTCGATCGGGTCGATGGCGCCGCCGAGTTCGTGGCGCGCCATGGCGAGGATCGGGCCGACGTCGGTCTCGTAGGCCCGGCGCAGCTCCGAGAAGGCGAGGATCACGTCGTTGTCGTTCTGGTGCGCCTCCAGGGCTTCGCGGTCGACGATGAGCGCCCGCGCATAGCTGCCGGCGATCGCCCCGGCCGACAGCAGCAGGCTCTCGATCGGGTCGGTGACGTTGTGCGATTGATCGATCATGTAGGCGGGCGCGAACTCCCCGTCGGAGCGCGCCGCGGCCTCGACCAGCTCGTTGAAGATCAGGAACAGCTGGTGCGGGTTGATCGAGCCGGTGTCCAGGTCGTCGTCGCCATATTTCGAATCGTTGAAATGAAAGCCGCCGAGCTTGCCGGCGCGGGCGAGCCGCGCGACGATCTGCTCGATGTTGGTGTTCGGCGCATGATGGCCGAGATCGACGAGGCAGCGGGCCTTTTCGCCCAGGTGCTGAGCGGCGAGGAGGCTGGCGCCCCAATCCGAGATCACCGTGGAATAGAAGGCGGGCTCGTAGAGCTTGTGCTCCAAGTAGATGCGCCAGTCGCCGGGCAGGGCGGCGTAGATCTGGCTCATCGAGTCGAGATAGCGGTCGAAGGCGGCGGTCTGGTTCTGCTGGCCGGGAAAGTTGGCGCCGTCGCCGATCCAGACCGTGATCGCCTTGGAGCCCAGGGCCACGCCGAGATCGATGCATTCGATGTTGTGGGCGACGGCCTGGTCGCGCACCGGCTTGTCGGTGTGGGTCAGCGAGCCGAATTTGTAGCTCCGGCCCTGGCCAGGCTGGTCCTGGAAGGTGTTGGAGTTCACCGCGTCGAAGCCGAGGCCAAGCTCGGCGGCTTCTTGGCGCAGGGCCGCCGGATCGTCCACCTTGTCCCAGGGGAAGTGCGTCGACACCGTCGGGGTCATGCGGCCAAGCTGGTTGACCAGGGCCGCGTCCTCGAGCTTCTCGTGCAGGGTGACGGGCTCGCCCGGAAGCGGGAACTTGGCGAAGCGGGTGCCGCCGACGCCGAGCCCCCAGGTGGGAACCGCTAGGGCGAAGTCCTTCACCGCCTGCTTGACCGCCTCGATCGAGCGGCCACGCCGCTCCAGCGACCGGCCGAGACTGGCGTAGTCGTCCTCGAGAGCGGCGAGCCGCCGGACGTTGTCGGCCTCGATCAGCTCCTGGGGCAGGGGCGGACGGTTCATGGCGAGGGCTCCGTGGCCGGGTTGGGCCGTCATCGCGGGAAGGCCTGGGCGTTGCCGGCGTCCACGTTGAGGATGTTGCCGGTGGACTTGGAGGCGCGGTCCGAGGCGAGGAAGGCGACCGCCTCGGCGACGTCCTGCGGCAGCACCTCGCGCTTCAGGAGACTGCGCTCGCGATAGTGCGCCTCGAGCGCCGCGCCGGGATCGACGCCGTGGGCGCCGGCGCGCTCCCTGCGCCAGTCGCCGTCCCAGATGTGCGAACCGCGGATCACCGCGTCGGGGTTGACCACGTTGACGCGGATGCCGTGCGGCGCGCCCTCCAGCGCCAGGCAGCGGGCCAGATGCAAGGCGGCGGCCTTGGCAGAGGCATAGGCCGAGGCGTCCGTGGCTGCCGCGAGCGCGTTCTTGGAGCCGACGAACACGATGCAGCCGCCGAGCCCCTTCAGCAGCGGGAACGCCTCGCGGGCGGTCAGGAAATAGCCCTGCGCCAGCACGTCGTGGTTGCGTCGCCAGAGGTCCAGGCTGGTCGTCTCGATGGGCGCGGCCGAGGCGATGCCGGCGTTGGCGACGAGGATGTCGAGGCCGCCGTATTCGCGCGCCGCGAAGCCGAATCCCGCGGCGACGGCGGCTTCGTCCGTGACGTCCATGGCGACCTGGCGCACCCGGTCGGCGCCAAAGTCGCCGCGCAGCGCCTCGAAGGCCTGCGCCATGGCGGCCTCGTCGCGGTCGGCCAGCACCACGCAGGCGCCGTCGGCGAGCAGCCGGGCGGCGATCGCCCGGCCAATGCCGCCGCCGCCGCCGGTGACCAGGGCGACGCGGCCCTCCAGCGGCGCGGGCGGCGGCTGGCGGCGCAGCTTGGCCTCTTCCAGCGCCCAATATTCGATGTCGAAGGCCTCCTGCTCGGGCAGGCCCAGATACCGGCCGATCGCGCCCGCGCCGCGCATCACGTTGATGGCGTTGCGGTAGAACTCGGCGGCGATGCGGGCCGTCGCCTTGTCCCTCGCAAGGGTGAAGAGGCCGACGCCCGGGTAGAGGACGACGACGGGGTTTGCATCGCGCAGCGGCGGGCTCGAAGGCCCGCGGCAGCGTGCGTAGTAAGCGGCGTAGTCGGCGCGGTAGGCGGCGAAGGCGCCCGCGAGATAGCCCTCCGCGTCGGCCGCCATGCGCGCCGGATCGAGCAGCAGCGGCCTGATCTTGGTGCGCAGGAAGTGGTCCGGACAGGACGTGCCCAGCGCCGCCAGGGCGCCGGCTCCGCCCGCGCAGACGAATTCCAGCGTCTGCGGCGCATCGTCGAAGTGAACGAGCTTGTGCGGCGCGCCGGCTTCGGTCCGCAGCCGCGGCGCGAAGGCGGCGGCGATGCGGGCGCGATCCTGCGGCGGGCGCGGCGTCGTCGCCTCGCCGCCAAATGCCGGACGGCGAGCCAGCCGCTGGTTCAGATGGTCGGCGGCCCTGGCGACGAGGTCGAGGGTGTTCGCATAGCAGGCCTCGGCGGTTTCGCCCCAGCAGACGAGGCCGTGGCCAGCGAGGATCACGCCGCGCAGCGAGGGCCGCGCCCGCGCCAGATCGCGCAGACGCAGCGCCAGTTCGAAGCCCGGCCGCAGCCACGGCGTCCAGCCGACGCTCTCGCCATAGATCTCGGCGGCGGCCGCCTCGCCGCCCGACGACGCGGCCAGCGCGATCACCGCGTCCGGATGGACGTGATCGATGTGCCGGAACGGCAGCAGGGCGTGCAGGGGGGTGTCGATCGAAGGCGCGCGCGTCCCGGGCTCGAAGGCGGTGTAGGGATAGAGCCCGGCCATCAGTTCCTCGTCGGCCGGCCCGCCGAACCGGCGCTCGAGAGCGGCGAGCTTGTCCAGGTAGAGTCTGGCGAACCCCGCCCGATCGATCGAGCCCAGGTCGCCGCCCGAGCCCTTCACCCAGAGCACGGCGGCAGGCGCGCCGGTGAGCGGGTCGGGCTCATCGAGCTTGGCCGAGGTGTTGCCGCCGCCATAGTTGGTCACCGCCAGATCCGCGCCCAGCAGGCGCGAGCGATGGATCAGCAGCTCGGCCTCGCTCTTGCCCGCGGCCTCGGCGCGCGACCAGCGCGATTCCGGCCTGGCGAGCGCCAGGGCGGCCTTGATCGGCTGGTCGCCATCCATGAACGGTTCCATGCGAATGACGGGCGTCCTAGCACCCAGCCTTGGCCCGAACAATCATCTCGCCTAGGTTTCGCTCAGTTTCACTCACTCCTCCGGGGCAGCCCTTGCAGCGCGCCGTCGCCATCCTCGACGTGGGCAAGACCCGGACCAAGCTCAGCCTATGGTCCGAGCAGGGGGCGTTGCTGCACCGGCTCGACCGGGCCAATGCCGCGACCGTCCTCGACGGCGTGGCGCAGCTGGATCGCGCCGGGATCGCCGACTGGCTGATCCCGGCGCTGGCCGATCTGGGCCGCCGCGCCGAGATCAAGGCTATCGCCCCGGTGGGGCACGGGGCGGCGGCGGTGCTGCTCGACGGCGATGCGCCCGTCTGCGCCCTCGATTACGAGGCCCCGATCCCGCCGCAGGTCGAGGCCGTCTACGCGCCGCAGCGGGATGCCTTCGCGGCGACCCTCAGTCCGCGCCTGCCGCTGGGGCTCAATCTGGGCGTCCAGCTCTTCTGGCTCGAGCAGCTCCATCCGGGCCTGTGGCCGGGCCGCGGACGGGCGCTGCTGTGGCCCCAGTACTGGTCCTTCGTGCTGGGCGGCGAGCGCGCCTGCGAAGTCACCAGCCTGGGCTGCCACAGCGATCTTTGGCGCCCGCTCGAGCGGCGCTTCTCCGATCTGGCCGGGCGTCGCGGCTGGGTCGAGCGGCTCGGGCAGCTGCGCGCGGCGGGCGAGGCGTTGGGGCCAGTGCGCCGCGGCCTCGCCGCAGCCGCCGGCCTCGCGCCGGACTGCGTCGTCCATTGCGGACTGCACGACAGCAACGCCGCGCTGCATGCGGCGCGCGGCTTTGCAGAGCTGAAGGGCGGCGCCTTCAGCGTCGTCTCCACCGGCACTTGGTTCGTCTGCCTCGCCGTGGGCGGGCGGGGCCCCGCCAGCTACGATCCCGCCCGGGACATGCTCGCCAACGTCGACGTGGAGGGCCGCCCGATCCCCACCGCGCGGTTCATGGGCGGGCGCGACTACGAGAGCTGGATGGGCGCGGCCATCGGCGCGGCGCCGCGCCTGGAATTGCTCGCCGAAGCCGCCGCGCTCGGCGACTGGCGCGCGAGCGAACCGCCGCTCAGGGCGACGCGCGCTGCGCTGGAACTCGCCCGGCGCGCCGATCGCGCCCTCGGACTGACCGCCGCCGAGGGGCCGATTCTCGTCGAGGGGCGCTTCGCCGCCGATCCCGTCTTGGCCGCCAGCCTCGCCGCCTTGAGGCCAGGACAGCCGGTCTTCAGGTCCAGCCTCGACGATGGCGTCGCCTGGGGCGCGCTTCGTCTGGTGCTGGGCGAGACCCTGCCGCCGGCGCCGCTCGAGCCCGTCGCGCCGGCCGACCTCGACGGCTGAGCCTCACCACTGGCCGTGCAGCCGCAATCCCAGGACCTCGACCGGGCCGCGGTCGCGGTTGTAGGCGGGGTCCACGATGGTCTGGCTGTCGAGCGTGAGGTGGACGGCCCGGATGAGGGCGAGGCTGTAGTAGGCTTCGACGACCGCCTCGGGGCCGGGATGGGGCAGGCGCCCGTCGCCCACCAGGATGCCGAGGCCGCCGGCGTTCAGATAGGCCTGGTGCGCCTTGGAGATGCCGTTGACCACGAGGGCCAGGGCGACGGTGTCGTGCTTGCGGCCCCATTTCGTCCCGGCGAGCGAGCCGCCGCCGGCCACGGTCTCGTCGATGTCGGCGTATTCGTAAGGCTCGTACTGGCCCTGGTCCCAGCCGGCCCTGAGAAACAGGCCGGCGTCGGCGGAGACCGGCTGCTCGACGTCGAGCGCGACGCCGAGGCGGGTGCGATAGTGGCGAACCAGGGCGGTGTCGGCCGGTTCGCCGGTGGCTCGAGCCAGCCGGATCGCATCGACGAACCTGCCCATGCGCCCGCGCGTCGCGAACACCAGCAGCCGCAGCTTGCCCTCGCGGCCGAGCCAGTGCTGGCGCCGCTCGATTTCGCCGTCGAGCTGGAACTGGCCGAACCAGGGCGTCAGGTGCGCGTCGTTGGGCACGGTCGAGAGGTCCATGACGGCGCCGCGCAGCGTCCAAGCCCCCTGGTACCACTCGGCCGCGCCGCCGTAGGAGAAGCCCCAGGCGTCGGCGGCGTAGTCCCAGGTCCCGGTGTCGATGACCGCCCAGTTGAGAAAGTCGTTCATGGGATCATGAGCGTACTTGTTGTCGTCCATCACGTCGGTGAGGCTGAACTTGCCGATGGTGAGCACGAGACGGTTGCCGGCGGTTGCGCCGCCGAGCTCCATCAGATCCGGATCCACCTCGTGCTCGCCGCCGCCCAGCTCGAAGGTCTGGCGCAGGAACAGGCGCTGCGGGCGGAAATAGGGGGAGTGGTGGCCGACCTTGGCGCCTTCGCCGTTCACATAGCCGGCGACGCCCTCGGTGTTGCCGGGGGCGAAGCCCTGGTTCATGTCGAGGTCGAACCAGATCTGGGCGCCGCGCCACGGCCGAGCGCCGGCGAACAGGGAGGCGCCGACGGTGTTGGCGGCGTTCTGGCGGGCGCCGAGGCTGTTGCGGCCCTGGAAGGCCGAACGGAACGCCGGATGCCATTGCAGCACGTCGGTCGCCGCCAGGTGAACCGCCCAGTCCGGCGCCGGCGCCGGCGGATCCTGCGCGCGCGCCGCCATCGGCGCGGCGAGCGCGAGCACGCTTGCAAGCGCCCTTGCGACGCTTGGCAGCGACGGACCGCGCGCGCTCATCGCTCCTCCCTCAAGCGGGTCGCCAAGCCTTGCGCCCCTGCACGAGCTCGGCGTCGCCGCCGGCACGCTCGAGCTTGGTAGCCGGGTTCGCCGTTCCGCTCCAGCGCGCCTTTCGCCCCCTGGCGAAGCGCACGGCGGCCGTCTAAGAGCCTCACATGATCGCCTGGGCCACCGCCGCGCCGGCGCTCGGCGCCGCCTTCGCCGCATCGACGGTGGAGGTCGTCGAGGCCTTCACCATCATGCTCGCCGTGGCGACGCTGCGCGGCTGGCGCCCGGCGATCTCGGGGGCGCTGGC
>DATKRO010000053.1:0-55713 GCA_035532115.1 Caulobacteraceae bacterium
CGCCACCACGGCGCCGAGCGTCAGGACGCCGGCGAAGCGCACGGATTCCAGATTGGCGCCGTGCCGGCGCGCGCGCCGGCCGCGCCACCGGGGGTCGTTGCGAAGGCCCGCGAGCGACATGGCGAGCGCCGCGGCGTCCGGCCGTGCGGCGATCGCGTCGCGCACCGCGTCCCAGGTCTCGGGGCTCGGCTCGGCATCGTCGGGGAGCGGCCAGATCCAGTCCCCCATCGACCGCTCGGCGGCCTCGCGCACCTTGGGGCCGAGGCCGCGATGGTCGCCGCCGACGGCGACGATCTCGCAAATCAGTCCATGATTGAAGTCACGCGCGAGCCTGTCGGGGCGAGGCGCGCCAGCCCCGGGCGTCAGCAGCAGAACCGAAACGCGCAGGGAGGTGGTCATCGGCGGGGGCGGCGACTCCAGGACCTCCGCCTCAGCCTGCGCAAGGTCGCCGTGACGACGCGAGCGACTAGTGGGCGTAGGCGCGTCGCCGCAGAAAGTTCGCTTCGCTCATCTCAAGGGCGTTGAGCATCCTCGAGCGATCGAGTTTCCCCGGCAACGGCTGTTTGAACAACGCCACGACTGCTAGGCCAAAAGCCACCATCACCAGAAACTCAGCCTCCAGGATGGTGCTGAGCAGCGGGTGATTTGCCGTGGTCAGCCGACTGTGGAGGCGACTCGTGTCGTAATAGAGCGCTGCCTGCTCGGGGCGGAGGGCGCCCACATCGCGCAGGGCTCGCGCGAGAATGTCGCGTCGGAACAGCAACACAATCACCGCAACGAACGGCATCGTCAGGACTGCCAACGGCATGGCCGCGCCAACGCCGAAGGCCGTATCCAGCATGAACGCCCCTTCATCGCGAATTTCCCGTGGAAGGTCACGGTATGCCAACAGGCGCTCGCCCTTGTCGGCGAGCTCGAGCCGCAACGGTTGAGCCAACTGGTTGAGGCGATGGTGCAGGAAAGCCCCAAACGGAATTAGCGCAACGATCCCAACGGGGAGCAGGTCACCAACGGTCATGGCTCGTCCTCCTTCTGGGGTTCTTCGGGCAGCAGTTCCGGGTCCCTGGCGGACAGGCGAATTTTGGTGCGGCGTTCGTCATATTCAATGCGCTGGGTGTTCTTTGCGACGTTGGTCCGATGGTTCAGCCAGAAAGCCCACCCTATCAAGAGCAGACAGGCGATGAACAGAAGGGGATTGTTGTGCGCCCATTCGAGGACCGTCTCAACGACCCCCCGAGAGGCGCTAACGTCAATGCCATGGCCCTTGACGTCCAAACCATCGCCCGCGCCTTGCTCCAAATCGGCATGCCCCCATCGGCAACCCTCAATGGATTCCCAGAGCGCAGCTTAGGACGCTCGGCTTTTGTTGGCGAGTGTTACGGCTAGAGCGGGATCGGCACGTTCGCCCAATCGTCGAAATGCGGTCCGTGACGCCCTGGTTGCACTGCGCGGGTCATCCGCAGCGGGCGCGGCTCGAACATTTTCGCCCGCCGACGTGGAACATCTCACGGCTACGCATGTTGCAGGGCCGACGGCGCGGGCGGTCCATCGGGCGTCGGTTTCCTGACGTGATGGAATGCCGCAACTCTTCGGGCCTTACGCGAACACATTCTCTCGGGTGGGGCTCACGGCGTTGCTCACAGGCCCGCTCCTCGTCATCGGCGGCCTGGTCACCTCGCTCTGGACGCCCTACACGACGGGCCTCGGCCACCAGCCCGAGCAGCCGATCCCGTTCAGCCACAAGCATCACGTCGGCGAGGACGGCATCGACTGCCGCTACTGCCACGCCACGGTGGAGACCACCGCCTTTGCGGGCATGCCCTCGACGCACGTCTGCATGACCTGCCATTCGCAGCTCTTCACCAGCGCGCCCATGCTGGCGCCGGTGCGCGAGAGCCTGGCCGAGCACAAGCCGCTCACCTGGCGGCGGGTCTACGAACTGCCGGACTACGTCTATTTCGATCACAGCATCCACATCGCCAAGGGAGTGGGCTGCGCCGAGTGCCATGGGCCGGTGGCGCGGATGCCGCTGACGCGGCAGGCCGTGCCGCTGAAGATGGGTTGGTGCCTGAACTGCCACCGCGATCCCGGCCCGCACCTGCGCCCCGCCGCCTCGATCACCGACACCAGCTTCACCGCCCACAACACGCCGGCTCAGGCCGCGGCCTACGTGCGCGCCTACCACATCCACACCGCGCACCTCACCGACTGCTCGGTGTGTCACCGATGAGCTGGCGATCGGTCATCCGGGGCCGGGAGCGCCGGCCCGCCGCTCCCGGCGGCCCGGATCGGCGCGAGATGCTGGCGCTGCTCGCGGCCGGCTCGGCGGCCGCCGTGGCCTCATGCGCCCCGCCCCGGCAAAGCATCGTGCCGTTCGTGGACTTCAACGGCGACGCCGCCTCCGGAGCGCCGATGCGCTACGCCACCGCGCTGGAGCTCTCCGGCTATGCGCGCGGCGTCGTCGGCGTGGTCGTGGACGGGCGGCCGGTGAAGGTGCAGGGCAACCGCAACCACCCCGCCAGCCTCGGATCCACCGATCCGTTCCTGGAGGGCGCGGTGCTCGATCTGTTCGATCCGCAGCGGGCCAAGACGCCGATGCGCGGCCCGGTCCCGACCGACTGGCGCAGCCTGGGCGAGGCGCTGTGGGCAAGAGTGGCGGCGCACCGGGCTGACCGCGGCGCCGGTCTCGCGCTCCTGACCGGCCGGGTGCTCTCCCCGACGCTGCTGGGCCAGATCGAGGCCCTCGCCCTGGCCTATCCGGCGATGCGCCGGGTGCGCTGGGAGCCGCTGCACGACGACGCCCAGCGCCAGGGCGCGCGCCTTGCCTATGGCCGCGCGCTGGACGTCTATCCCCGCCTGCAGGAGGCCGACGTCATCGTCGCCCTCGACGCCGATCCCCTGGGGCCAGGACCCGACCAGATCCGGCTGGCCCGCGCCTTCGCCCAGCGCCGCAAGCCGGAATCAGGGCCGATGTCGCGCCTCTACGCGCTGGAGTGCTCGCTGACGGCGACGGGGGTGATGGCCGACCGCCGCGAGGCCGCCCGGCCCGAACTGATTCACAACGCAGCGCTGGCGCTGGCGGCAACCATGGGCGCGCCGTTCGCGGCGCCGCCGTTGCCGGCCGCGGTGGCGAGCCTCGTCGCCCAGGCGGCCCGCGACCTCGCCGCCGCGCCCGGGCGCGGGCTCGTGCTCGCCGGCGCCTCGCAGCGGCCGGAGATCCACGCCCTGGCCGCCTGGATGAATGCGCGCCTGCACGCGCCTCTCGACGCCTTCGCGCCCCTGGATCCGGTCGCCGAGGACCATGCTGCGGGGCTCGCCGAGCTGGCGGGCGCCATGCATGGCGGATCGGTCCGCACCCTCGTCGTCGTCGACGCCGACCCGCTCTACGGCGCCCCGCCGGAACTGGGCTTTGGCGAGGCGATGCAGGCCGTCCCTTTCACCTTGCACGCCGGTCTCTATCGCGGCGCGACCGGCCGGGCCGCGACCTGGGACGCGCCGCTCGCGCACCCGTTCGAGAGCTGGGGCGATGCGCGCGCCTTCGACGGCTCGGCGAGCATTGTCCAGCCGATGGTGGCGCCGCTCTACGACAGCCGCACCGCCCACGCGCTCGTCGCCATGCTGGCCGGCGCCCCGGCGAGCGACGACCTCGCCCGCGTGCAGCAGACCTGGCGCGGCCAGGGCGGCGGCGATTTCGGCGCCTGGTGGCCGCAGACCCTGGCGGCGGGTCTGGTCCAGGGCAGCGCGGCCAGGCCCGCCCCGCCCGGGGCGGCGCGGCTGCCGGCGGTCAGCCCGCTCCCGGTCGGAGGTCCGCCCACCCTGGTGCTGCGCCCCTCGCCGCAGGTCTGGGACGGCCGCTTCGCCGCCAACGCCTGGCTGCAGGAATGCCCCGAGCCGATCACCAAGGAGGTCTGGGGCGCCAGCCTCGCCCTCGGCGCCGCCGACGCCCAGCGCCTGGGGCTCGCAAGCGGCGATGCGGTCGCGATCCGTGTCGGCGGGCGCCTCGTCGCCGCGACGGTCGGCCTGCCGCCCGGCCAGGCCGAAGGCGCGGCGAGCCTGGCGGTGGGCTATGGCCATGCCGCGCTCGGCCCGGTCGCCGACGGCGTCGGTCCGCACGCCCTGGCCCTGCGAGACGCCTCCCAGGGCTATGTCATAGCGGGCGCGCAGATCGTCCCGGCCGGCCACGCGCGCCCACCGCCGACGACGCAGCACGACTTCCGCCTCGGCGAGCAGGACCTGGCCATCTTCCCGGTCGTCCGGCCCGCCGACTACCTAGAGCCGAAGCCGGCGCCGCAGGCCGACCTGCTGGCCGTGCCCAAGCCGGGTCCGATCGCCTGGGCCATGGCGATCGACACCTCGGTCTGCATCGGCTGCAACGCCTGCGTGGTCTCCTGCCAGGCCGAGAACAACATCCCGGTGATCGGCCCGGGTCAGATCGAGGTCAACCGCGACATGCACTGGCTGCGGATCGACCGATATGAGCGGCCGGACGGGCAGGCAGGCTTCCAGCCGGTGCCCTGCATGCAGTGCGAACAGGCGCCTTGCGAGCCGGTCTGTCCCGTCGAAGCCTCGGTCCACGACGACGAGGGGCTCAACGATCAGGTCTACAACCACTGCATCGGCACCCGCTTCTGCGAGTCCAACTGTCCCTACAAGGTGCGCCGGTTCAACTTCCTCGATTACGAGCACTGGCCGGTCTATGGCGCGCTCGACCAGCGCTCCATCGAGGCGCAGCGCAATCCGGAGGTGAGCGTCCGCGAGCGCGGCGTAATGGAAAAGTGCACCTACTGCGTCCAGCGGATCAGCGCCGGCCGACGCGCCGCCGAGAAGGAGGACCGGCCGATCCGGGACGGCGAGGTGACCACCGCCTGCCAGGACGCCTGTCCGACCCAGGCGATCTCGTTCGGCAACCTCTCCGATCCGGCCGCGGCCGTGAACGCGGCCCGGCGCGATCCGCGCCACTACGTGCTGCTCGAGGAACTGAAGACCCGGCCGCGCACCACCTATCTGGCGCGGGCCGTGAACCCCCCGACGTCAGGCGGCGGCGCGACGTGAGCGGCGCGCCCGCCACCCCCTGGCTGGACGGCCCGGTCGATGCGGCCACGGTCAGCGCCGAGGTGACCCGGCCGGTGTTCGCCAGGCCCAGCCGCGCCTGGTGGATCGCCCTGGCCATCAGCGGCCTGCTCTCCGGCGTGCTCTGGGGCGGGATCATCTACACCTTCGAGGTCGGCGTCGGCGCCTGGGGCGTCAACACCAGCGTGGTGTGGGGCTTCGCCATCGCCAGCTACGTCTACTGGATCGGCATCGGCAACGCCGGAACGCTGATCTCGGCGCTGCTTTTGATCACGCGGCAGAAATGGCGCGCCTCGGTGAACCGCTTCGCCGAGGCCATGACCATCTTCGCGGTCTCGATCGCCGGATTGTTCCCGATCATCCACCTGGGCCGGCCGATGTATTTCTACTGGCTGTTTCCTTACGTGAACTTCCGCTCGCTGTGGCCGCAATGGCGCAGCGCCCTGATCTGGGACTTCTGGGCGATTCTTTCCTACCTTTTGTTCTCGATCATCTTCTTCTACGTCGGCCTGATTCCCGACCTGGCGACGGTGCGCGACCGCGCCCGCACCAAACTGACCGCCCGCATCTTCGGCCTGCTGGCGCTGGGATGGCGCGGCTCGCTCGGCCACTGGAGAGCCTACGAGCGGCTGGTGTTCTGCATGGCCTGCATGGCCGTGCCGCTGGTGTGCTCGGTGCATTCCATCGTCGGCCTCGACTTCGCCGCCAGCCTGATGCCCGGCTGGGACGAGAGCATCTTCCCGCCCTATTTCGTCGTCGGCGCGCTCTTCTCCGGCTTCGCCGTGGTGGTGCTGCTGGCCGCCTGGCTTCGCCCCGCCCTTGGGCTGGAGAACATCATCACCGCGCGCCACTTCGAGGCGATGGCCAAGGTGCTTCTGGCCTCGTCCATCGTCATGGGGCTCTCGTACTGCACCGAATGGTTCTCGGCCTGGTACGGCGGCCAGCGGGCGGACGTGCAGGAACTCAGCTTCACGTTCGGCGGCCCTTACAACTGGGTCTATTTCACCATGCTGTTCTGCAATGTGGCGGCCTCGCAGGTGTTCTGGATGGCGCGGGCGCGAGCCAGCATGGCGGTGCTCATCACGGTGGCGATCCTCGTCAACATCGGCATGTGGCTCGAACGCATCCTGATCATTCTGAACACGCTCTCCCACGGGCAGCTTCCGAGTTCGCTGCGGATATTCGATGCGACCATCGTCGACTTCGCGATCCTGATCGGGAGCTTTGGATTTTTCGCTTTCCTCATGCTGCTGTTCTCGAAACTGGTTCCGGTGGTTTCGATGCACGACATGCGCAAGCTGCTCAGCCAGGAGAAGCTGACGTGACCGCGGTCGTGCTGGCGGAGTTCGCCTGCGAGGCCGATTTCTCGCGGGCCATGGGCGAGGCGCGCGAGAAGGGCGTGCGCATCGTCGACGGCTACGCTCCCTTTCTCCCCGAGGCCGGGCGCGACCCGCGCGATCGCGGACCGCTGCTGGTGACGATCGCCCTCGCCATCGCCGGCTTCGCCGCGGCGGGAGGCTTCTATCTCCTCGAATGGTGGACCGCGACGCTCGCCTATCCGTTCGACAGCGGCGGGCGCCCCGCCAACAGCTGGCCGGCGTTCATCATGGCCCCGTTCGAGTTCGGCGTGTTCTGCGCCGGCCTCTTCGGCTTCCTGGCGCTGCTGGCGCTCTGCGGGCTTCCCAGGCCGCACCAGGGGCTCTTCGCCGTGGAGGGGGCCGAGCGCCTCAGCCAGGACCGCTATGGCCTGGCGCTGGAAGCCACCGACGCCGCCGAGGCCCTGGCCCAGCGCGCCGGCGCGCTCTCGATCCGCAAGGCCGAGCTGTGAAGACGCCGCTCATCCTCGCCGCCGCGCTCGCCCTCGCCGGATGCGACCTGAGCATGACCAGCCAGCCGCGCGCCTCCACCGAGGGCTCCGCCGACCTTTGGCCGGGCGGGCCCCGCGTGCACGGGCCGCCCGCCGGCGCCGTTCCGGTGAACGGGCCGGCGCTGCTTGCGGCGCAGACGCGGCCGCCGATGAGCCTTGCCCTGGTGGAGCGGGGCCGCAACCGCTTCGACATCTACTGCCTGCCGTGCCATGGCGAGCGCGGTCGCGGCGACGGGCCGGTGGTCGAGCGCGGCTTTCCGGCGCCTCCCAGCTACGACGAGGCCCGGCTGCTCGCCGCGCCCGCCAGCCATTTCTACGATGTCGAGACCAACGGCTACGGCGTGATGTTCAGCTATGCCGACCGGCTCTCCGCGCCCGACCGGTGGGCGGTGGCCGCCTATGTGCGGGCGCTGCAACTGGCGGACCTGGAGTCCGGCGCAGCGAGCCCAGCCGCGGCCAGCCCAGCCGCGGGACCGCGCCCATGACGCGGCTGCGCATCGCGCTGGTGATCGCGGCGGCGCTCGGACTGATCGGGCTGGCCGTCGGCGCAAGCGCCGATCCGCGCGGCGCACTGCATGGATGGCTGCTGGGGTTCGTCTTCATCAGCCTGGCGCCGCCGGGCGCGCTCGTCCTGATGATGATCGCGCGCCTGACCAGCGCGCCCTGGGGCGAGGACTTCGGACCGCAACTGCGCTCCATGGCGGCCGCAGCCCCGTGGCTGTTCGTGCTCGGCCTGCCGGTCGCGATCCTGCTGGCCTGGACCTATCCCTGGGCCACGCCGGGCGGCGCGCCGGCGCAGCTTCGCCTCTATCTCTCGCCCGGGCCGTTCCTCGCGCGGGCCGTCGTGGCGATCGCCGGCTGGAGCGCCCTGGCTTTCCTGGTGAGGCGGGGCCGCTTCGGCCAGGGGGTCGCGGCGCTCGGGCTGGTGTTCCAGGCGATCGTGCTTTGCATCATCCCCAACGACTGGGTGCTGTCGCTGCGCCCCGGCTGGACCACCACCGACGTCGGCATGCTGTTCCTCACCCTGGAGGTCGCCTTCCCGGCCGCGGCGATCCTGCTCTTTGGTCCGCCGCGGCCCACCCGCAGTTCGGACGACATCGCCGGGTTCCTGATCGCCGGCGTGCTCGGGCTCATCTACATGACCTTCGTCGCCTGGCTGGTGGACTGGTACGGCGACCTGCCCGACAGAGCCGGCTGGTGGCTGGCCCATCTCGTGGCCGGCCGCTGGACGATGATCACCGCGGCCTTCGCGGTCGGCGCGCTCGTCTTCGCCAGCCTCGGCTTCGGCCGCCGCTACCGGCTGGCGGGGGGGCTGGCGCTGGCGGCAATCGCGATCTTCAGCATATGGTTGTTGTCGCCGAACCTGGGCGCGCTGCCCTGGCTGGTCGCGCCCGCCGGCCTCGTCTTTCACGCCGCCGCGCTGGGCCTCGTCGTCACGACGGCGCTTGGCCGAGGACTGGCCGCCCATGTCTGAGTCCTCGCCGCGCGACGAACTCGAAGGCTGGGGCGTGCGCTGGCGCATCGCGCTTTGGGGCGTCGCCGGCTTCTTCGCCTTCCTCTTCGTCAGTATCGGCGGCATGTATCTGTTCTACCTGCGGGCCGGATCGCCGCACGTGAACACGCGTCCGGCGATGGCCTTCCCCGGGCCTGGCCTCAACCCCAGGCTCGACAGCGCGCCGGGCTGGAGCTTCGCGCCGCCCAATCCGCAGGAGAGCGGTCCGGACCCGCAGGTGCTGCGGGCGATGCACGACGTGGCGGCGCGCGGCGACGCCGGCTACGCGCCGCTGGCCGCGCCGCCGCCCGGTCTGCCGCCTCAGACGATCGGAACCCCGGGCGCGGCGCCCGGCGGGACGGCGACGGCGGGGCCGCAGCCGTGAAGGCGATCGTCCTCCTCATGCTTCTGTTCGCCTGGCCCGGCGTGAAGAGCGGCCTCACCCAGCATGAGCTGGCGAGCGTTGGCGCCGCGCCGCCCGCCAACGCCAGGGCGCCGCTTTCCCTGGCCTTCGTCGACGCGGCGGGAGCTCGGCGCACCCTGGGCCAGGCCATGGCCGGCCGGCCGACCGTGCTGGTCTTCGCCGACTACACCTGCCGCTATCTGTGCGGCCCCGGCCTGGTGCTGACGGCCGCCGCGCTCGACGCCACCCGGCTCGCCCCCGGCCGCGACTACAGCTTCGTGGTGATCGGCATCAATCCGCGCGATGGCCCAGCCCAGGCCCGCGCGATGCGCGCGGCGCGGCTGCGGCCCGGCGCGGGCGCGGCGGCGCAGCTTCTCAGCGGCGGGGCGGGCGCGGTCCTCGCCGCCGCCCTCGGCTACCACTACCTCTACGACGCCCAGCTGGGGCAGTACGCGCACGACACCGCCGTCTACATCCTGGCGCCGGACGGCCGCGTGTCGCGCATCCTGCCGCAGTTCGCCCTGACCGGCGCGGGGATCGCCGGCGCGCTCGAGCATGCAGCCACGCGTCCGGCCGGGCTGCTGACCACGCCGCTGCGCATCATCTGCTACTGCCTGCAGCCGCTGACGGGCGCCTTCGACGCGCCGGCGGTGTTCGCCCTGCGCACGGCCTGTCTCGGCTTCCTGGTGGCGGCCGGAGCCGCATTCCTGATGCTGCGCCGAGCCCGGGAGCGGCGGCGGTGAGCCTCATTCTCCTCGTCCAGGCCAGTCCGATCGTGCTGCCCGAGGCGTCCACCCAGGCCGTCGTCGAGGATCGGATTTTCCTCATACTCCTCGCTGTTTCGGCGGCGATCGTGCTGCTGGTGCTGACCCTGGTGATCGGGTTTTCCATCGTCTACCGGGCTGGCTCGGCGGCCAGGCGCGGGCCGCTGCCCATCTGGATCCGTCACGAGTTCGAGATCGGCTGGACCTCGGCGACCATTTTCGCCTTCCTGTTCATCTTCTGGTGGACCGCCTCCAGCCAGCTCCACCTGCAGACCGTGCCGCGCTCGGCGCTCGAGATCCACGTCGTCGCCAAGCAGTGGATGTGGAAGATCCAGCAGCCGAGCGGGGTGCGCGAGATCGATACCCTGCACGCGCCGCTGGGCATTCCGGTCAAGCTGGTGATGACCTCTCAGGACGTCATCCACGACTTCTACGTGCCGGCGTTCCGCCTGAAGCAGGACGTGATCCCCGGGCGATACACCGAGCTGACCTTCACCGCGACCGAGGCCGGCACCTTCCAGGTGTTCTGCGCCCAGTACTGCGGCCTGGATCACGCGCGCATGAACGCCGACGTGGTGATTCTGCCGCCGGCCGACTACGCCCGCTGGATCGCAGACCAGCCCGAGGGCGACACCCTGGCCGGCGAGGGCGAGAAGATCTTCGCCTCGCACGGCTGCGGCGGATGCCATGGGCAGGGCGCGGCCGTGCACGCGCCGCCGCTCGACGGGCTCTACGGCTCGCGCGTGCCGCTCGCGGGCGGCGGCTTTGCGCTCGCGGACGAGAACTACATCCACGACTGCATCCTCTTGCCGCACAAGCGCGTGCCGGCCGGCTACGCGCCGATCATGCCGAGCTTCCAGGGCGTGCTCAGCGAGGACCAGCTCGTTCCCCTCATCGCCTACATCAAGACCCTGAAGGCCAAGCCATGAGCGCCCAGGCTTCCGCGCCCCAGGCGGCGCCAGGCGACGAACCCAGCTATCTGGACGAAGGCCATAGCGTCGCCTCGTGGATATTCTCCACCGACCACAAGCGCATCGCCATCCTCTACGCAGTGTCGATCACCGTCTTCTTCTTCATCGGCGGCGCCGCGGCGACCCTGATGCGCATTCAGCTGTTCGAGCCGAACAACAGCTTCGTCTCGGCCGCGCAGTACAACCGCCTCTTCACCATGCACGGCATCATCATGGTTTGGTTCTTCCTGGTGCCGTCCATCCCCACCACGCTCGGCAACTTCCTGGTGCCGATGATGATCGGGGCCAAGGACGTCGCCCTGCCCAAGCTCAATCTCACGTCCTGGTGGCTCTATGTGGGCGGCGCCATCTTCACCATCGTCTGCCTGATCGGCGGCGGCGTCGACACCGGCTGGACCTTCTACACGCCCTATTCGACCCTCTACTCCAACGCAGCGGTGCTCTCGGCCGCGGCTGGCGTCTTCGTGGTCGGATTCTCCTCGATCCTCACCGGCGTCAACATGATCACCACGGTGCACATGTTGCGCGCGCCGGGGCTGACCTGGTTTCGCCTGCCGCTGTTCGTCTGGGGCATCTACGCCACCAGCCTCGTCATGGTGCTGGCGACGCCGGTGCTGGCGATGACGCTGCTGCTGGTCATCGCCGAGCGCATGGGCCTGCCGGTCTTCGATCCCCGCTTCGGCGGCGACCCGGTGCTGTTCCAGCACCTGTTCTGGTTCTACAGCCACCCGGCCGTCTACATCATGATCCTGCCGGCGATGGGGGTGATCTCGGAGATCATCGCCTCGGAGGCGCGTCGGCGGGTGTTCGGCTACAAGGCCATGGCGGTCGCCATGCTGTCGATCGCGGTGCTCGGCTTCCTCGTCTGGGGGCACCACATGTTCGTCGCCGGCATGAGTCCCTTCGCCGACATCGTGTTCTCGTTCCTGTCGTTCGTGATCGCGGTGCCCTCGGCGATCAAGGTGTTCAACTGGACCGCGACCCTCTATCGCGGCGAAATCCGCTTCGGCGCGCCGATGCTCTACGCCCTGGGGTTCCTCGGCCTCTTCACCGTCGGCGGGCTGACCGGCCTGTTCCTGGCCTCGGTGCCGGTGGACGTCCACGTCCATGGGACCTACTTCGTCATCGCGCATTTCCACTACATCATGGTCGGCGGTTCGGTATCTGCCTATTTCGGAGGGCTGCACTATTGGTGGCCGAAGATCACCGGGCGCATGTATTCGGAGTGGTGGGCGCGGCTGGCGGCCATCACCATGTTCCTCGGCTTCAACTTCACCTTCTTCCCGCAGTTCATCGCCGGCTATCTCGGCATGCCCCGGCGCCACTTCGTCTATGCACCTCAGTATCACCTCTATAACGTCATGTCCTCGACCGGCGCCGTGGTGCTGGCGGCCGCCTATCTGCTGCCGCTCTTCTATCTGGGCTGGTCGCTGGTCTGGGGCGCCAGGGCCGGCGCCAATCCCTGGAACGCCACCGGCCTGGAATGGCTGACGCCCTCGCCGCCGCCGAAGCAGAACTTCGCGCGCACGCCCAGGGTCGACAACGATCCCTACGACTATCACGAGCCGGAGACCGGGCCGACCCAGGCCGACCAGCCGCCGCGCCAGCCCCAGGGCGGGGTCGCCTGATGAGCCAGACCGGCGTCACGGTGCGCGAACCATGGCCGGACGCCCGGCGCGAGGAGACCGGGCTGCAGTTCGCCATGTGGGTGTTCCTGGCCACCGAGGTGCTGTTCTTCGGGGCGCTCATCTGCACCTACGCGGTCAACCGCTGGGCGCATCCGGCGGCGGTGCGCGAGGCCGGTCGCCACGCCGCCTTCGCCTATGGACTCGCCAACACCGTGATCCTGACGCTCTCGGGCCTCAGCATGGCGATTGCCGACCGCGCCGTGAAGGAACAACTGGGCGCCCTCGCCAAGGCCTGCCTCTGGATCACGCTCGCCCTCGGAACGGCGTTCGTCGTGATCAAGGCGCTGGAGTATTACAAGGACATCTCCGACAACCTGTGGCCGGGCCCCGACTTTGCCTTGAGAGGCGCAGGCGCGCGCCCGTTCTGGAGCTTCTACTGGGTGGCCACGGGGGTGCACGCCATCCACCTGACCATCGGGCTCGGCGTCGTGGCGCGGCTTCTGGTGTTCGCCCATCGAGGCAGCCTGGTCCGGCGCGTTCCCTCGATGACGATCTCGACCCTCTACTGGGAGTTCGTCGACATCGTCTGGCTGTTCCTGTTTGCGCTCATCTACCTGGTGGGGCGCACATGACCCGGCGCCAGTGGAAGCAGGTCGTGGCGACGCCGTTCGCCGCCTGGGCGGCGCTGGCCCTCGGCATCGGGCTGACCTGCGGCTATGCCCTGATGGGGGCGAGTCCGTTCAAGCCGGCGATCGCGCTCGCCATCGCCGCCTGCCAGGCCGCCGTCAGCGCCATCGTCTTCATGCGCCTGGACCGGGCGAGCGCGCTCGTCCGCTTCGCCGCCGTCAGCGGCGTGCTGTGGCTTTCGTTCCTGTTCATCCTCAGCTTCTGCGACTATCTCAGCCGCGCCTATCCGCCGTGAGCCCGCGCGCCCTTCCGCGCCGGCGCGGAAGGGTCTACGAGCGCGCGCCGTGACCATTGCCGACGCCGCGCCCGCCATCAGCTTCGTCGACATCGAGGCGGCGCGCGTCCGGATCGCCGGCAAGGTGCGGCGCACCCCGGTGCTCGCCAATGCCGACCTCGACGCGGCGGCGCGGGCGCGCCTCTTCTTCAAGTGCGAGAACCTGCAGGAGATCGGCGCCTTCAAGGCCCGCGGCGCGACCAACGCCGTCTTCGCCCTCACCGACGCCGAGGCGGCGCTGGGCGTCGCCACCCACTCCTCCGGCAACCACGGCGCGGCGGTGGCGCGGGCGGCGGCCCTGCGGGGCGTGGCCGCCCACGTGGTCATGCCCCGCAACGTCAGCGCGCCCAAGGCGGCCCAGGTGGAGCGGCTCGGCGCGCTCATCACCCTGTGCGAGCCGACGCTCGCGGCGCGCGAGGCCATGGTGGCCAAGATCATCGCCGAGACCGGGGCGCGGCTCGTCCACCCCTACGACGATCCGCTGGTGATGGCGGGGCAGGGGACCGCGGCGCTGGAACTGCTGGAGGACGCGCCGGACCTCGACCTGGTGCTCGTCCCGGTCGGCGGCGGCGGCCTGATTGGCGGCACGGCGACGGCGGTCAAGGCGATGCGGCCGGCCGCCCGCGTCATCGGGGTCGAGCCGGCGGGGGCCGACGACGCCGCCCGCTCGTTCCGCGCCGGACGGCGCCTCGCCGGCGATGCGCCGTCCACCATCGCCGACGGGCTGCGCGCCGAACTCAGCCAGCGGACCTTCGCCACCATCCGCGCCCATGTCGACGACGTGGTCACCGTCTCCGAGGCTGGCATCGTCGAGGCGATGCGGGCGATCTGGGAGACGCTGAAGGTCATCGTCGAGCCCTCGGCCGCCGTCCCGCTCGCCGCGATCCGCGAAGGCGCGCTCGAGGTCGCCGGCCTGAAGGTCGGCATCATCCTGACCGGCGGCAACGTCGACCTGGATCACCTGCCCTGGTGAGGGGGGGGCGTCCGGCGGGCGCTAGGTGGCTCCGACGGCGGCGGTGGCGCGGCGTTCGAGCTTGCCCCAGCCGACACGCACGCCGCGGATGGCGGTGACCACCGACTTGACCACCACGTAATACATCAACTGGCGATAGCCGAAGCGCTGCACCGGCAGCCAGACGAGATCCTTCCAGGGCGCCCGGCGCTCCAGCGCCATGCCCAGCGCCCCGGCCGACAGGTCCAGGAAGATGAACGCCGCCCAGTAGAAGACGGTGCGGATGAGGTCGTCCGGCGACCACTCCACCTGGTGATAGTGCTGCTGGTAGAGCGACCAGCCGATGCCCCAGACGATGGCGAGGTCCACCAGCGGCGAGGCGGTGGTGAGCACGATCTGGAACAGCCAGATCTGCGGCAGGGCGACGAAGCCGAGCACCGGGCGTTCCCGGTCGAACAGGCCGCGGCGATGCTTCCACAGGCATTGCAGCGTGCCGAACGACCAGCGGAAGCGCTGCTTCAGGAGGCCGGCCACCGTGTCGGGCGCCTCGGTGTAGGCGCGCGCCTCCGGATCGAACTCGACCCGCCAGCCGGCCCTCTGGCAGGCGATCGTCAGATCCTGATCCTCGGCGAGGGTGTCGGCCGGATAGCCGCCGAGCGCTTCGAGGGCGGTGCGGCGCCAGGCGCCCACCGCGCCCGGCACCACGGTCACCGCGCCCAGCGCCGCCAGCGCCCGACGCTCCAGATTCTGGGCGGTGACGTATTCCAGCCCCTGCCAGCGGGTGACGAGGTTGAGCCGGTTGCCGACGACGGCGTTGCCGGCCACCGCCCCCACCTTGGGATTGGTGAACCAGCGCGCCAGCCGCGGCAGGGTCTCGGGCGGGAACAGCGTGTCGGCGTCGAGCGCCACCACGATCTCGCCCTTGGCGAGCGCCAGGCCGCGGTTGAGCGCCCGGGCCTTGCCGCCGTTTTCGAAGCTCAGCAGCGTCACCCGCGCATCGTCGCCATAGGCCTCGCGCACGCGCTGGGCGGTGGCGTCGGTCGAGCCGTCGTCGAGCACGATCAGCTCCAGCCGCCGCCAGTTGGAATGCAGGATGCGCGCGATGGAGGCTGCGATCACCTTCTCCTCGTTGAAGCAGGGGATCAGCACCGAGACCAGCGGACCGGTCTGGGGGTCCAGCATCGGCGGCGCCCGGCCTGGGGCGCTGAAGCGGTGCCAGACGCCCAGGCCGGCCAGGAAGGCGAGCCTGGCCACGCCCAGAACGATCGCGGTCACGAAGAGCGCCGTCAGCATGAAGTCGACGTAGCGGAAGAAGCCGAATCCGAGCCGGTCGAGCAGCAGTTCGAACGTGCTGCGCGAGGTCGGCGGCATGGCCTGGGCGGGCGTCATGCCGGCGAGCTGGTCGACGGTCACCAGCTTGTAGCCCTTGGCCCTCAGCGCATCGATCAGCACCGGCAGCGCCTTGACGGTCTGGCTGCGGTCGCCGCCGCCGTCGTGCATCAGCACCACCTGGCCGGGATCGTTGGCGTCGGCGACGCGCTTCATCACCCGCTGGACGATGAGGGCGGGCGGCGGCATCGAACCATAGTAGGGCGCCCCGCCGGGCATCCGCTTCCAGTCGTCCGGATCGATGCGCAGGCCCACGATCAGATAGCCGAGCTTCTGGGCGATCACGAGCGGATCCACCTCGTTGGGGGTGGAAGGTTCGGCATCGCCGAAATAGGGCGGCCGGAACAGCCGCATCGAGCGGCCGGTGAGCACTTCGAACAGGCGCTGGGTGGTGTTGAGCTCCAGGTCGGTCTGCGGGATCGAGGTCTCGCCGATGTTGGGATGGGTCCAGGTGTGGCTGCCGACGATATTGCCCTCGCGCACCTCGCGCAGCACCAGATCCGGACGCACCTGCATGTTCTCGCCGATATCGAAAAAGGTGGCGTGGACGCCCTTGGCCTTCAGGATGTCGAGGATCTTCGGCGTCCAGCGTCCGTCCGGGCCGTCGTCGAAGGTGAGCGCCACCTCACCCGGATGCCAGCCGTAGCGGGTGATCACGTAGTTGGTCGGCAGGGTGGTGTAGGTCTCGCCGGAGATCAGCCCGTTGTCCGGATCGATGGTGATCTGCCGCTTGCCGCCGGTCGGCGTGGCGCTGACATGCAGGACCTCGCCCGAGCCGTCGAAGTCGGGCGGTCCGCGGCCCGGGGCGATGCTCTGCAGGCCGGCGGGCGTGGCGGCGCCGTAGGGGTGCCGGAAGAACCGCCAGACGCCAGGGTCCTCGAAGCCCATGCGCCACAGGGCGTAGCCCTTGGGCCGGAAGGCGTCGGCCACCTTGATCTCGTTGTAGGCGGTGGCCGCGTCGAGGAACCAGACGTCGTGGTGATTGCCGCTGTCGTCCACGTAGGCGAAGGTCGGATTGAGCGAGTCCTCGTCCATCTGCACGTCGGCGCCGGAGTCGTGGGCGAGCTGGGTGGCGTCGTAGAAGCCGACGGCGGTCGCCGCGCCCTTGGTCTTGCCGTTGGCGCGGGTCCAGTCGTAACCATAGGCGCCCAGGGCGACGATGGTCTTGGCAGGGTCGAGCCGAGACATGCTGTGCATGAGCTGGCGCTGGTACCAGCCCTGGGCGGCGGCCGGACCCGGATCGCCGGTGCGATAGTGCTGGTCGTAGACCATCAGGATGACGCTGTCGGCGACCGCCTTGACCTTGGCGATCGGGAAGGAGTTGTCGTCTACCGGCGCCGTGACCCAAAGCTCCCGGCCCGTCGGCTTCAGCGCCGCGCGCAGCTGGGCGAGGAACCTCGGATAGACCTTCAGCGCCTGCGGCGAGAGGTCCTCGAAATCGATCACGTAGCCGGCGTAGCCGTGCAGCTGGGCCAGCGCCATGAGGTTGTGGATCAGGGCGCCGCGCGCGGCGGGATAGAGCAGCAGCCTGTCGGCGAGCGGTCCGTCCCAGATCTCGTCGTGCGAGTTGTGCACCATCGGCACCACCGAGGGGGTCTTCTTCGCCGAGGCGATGACGGCCTCGGCCTGCGGGTCGGAGGTGAGCGAGACGCGCCCCAGCGAGCCGTTCAGGGCGATCCACATGGGCGAGACCACGTCGAGCTGGTCGATGTTCTCGGCGAGCGACACGCGCGAGTCCGGGTCCCAGCTCACGTAGAACCCCACCGACAGCGGCCGCCAGGGTCCGCCGGCGGGGCCGGGCTTGGGCCGCGGAATCCGGGTCCAGCTCGGCCGGCCCCGCAGCCGGTGCGCCGTCTCCACGTGCAAGGCTTGCAGGATACGCGGATCGCGCAGGGAAAGCTGCGGCAGGCGCGGCGCGAAGGCGAGCGTCGCGAAGAAGCCGGCGACGATCAGGGCCGCCAGCGAGACCAGGAAGCCGACGCCCATGCCGGCGCGACGCGCCCGCCGACCAGTCGGGTCGTGGAAGATGAAGTCGGCCATGTGCGGCCCGGCGCCTTTTCTGGTCTAGGACGCGTCGATTGGACAGCAAGATGGCTGAAGGGCGGCTGAACGGAAAGGGGTGCGGCGATTTGGGCGGACCGCCCCGCAGATCAGCCCCTTCCTGCGATCATGCCCCGATCACGGGGGACCGCGCCGGGCGCGCCAGACCTCGCGGGTCTGGCCCCAGATCTCGACCTCCTCGGCGTCGTAGGGCGCCGGCAGTCTTGCCTGGCGCAGGAAGCTCGAGCCGAGCCGGCGCGCCACGTTCAGGGATGCGGCATTGGCCGGGGCGATGCAGTGCACCACCTCGCTCCAGCCGAGCGTGTCGAAGGCCCAGTCGATCGCCGCGGTCGCGCCCTCGGTGGCGTAGCCGCGGCCCCAGACCTCGCGCGCCAGGCCCCAGCCGATCTCGGTTCCGGGCCACTGGGCCGGAACCCAGGGACCAAGCCGCCCGACCCAGCGCCCGCTCGCCTTCTCGATCACGGAGAACATCGAGCAGCCCTGCATGGCCCAGGCGCCGGCGACGGTCATGAAGCCACGCCAGGCCACCGGGAGCCTCTGCACGCCGCCCAGATGGCGCATGGTTTCCTCGTCGCCGGCGAACGCGGCCCAGGGCTCGAAGTCCTGCGGCTCCAGCGGCCGCAGGATCAGCCGGCCGGTCTCCAGGCGCGGGCCGGCCGGGGGCGTCAGGCCAGCGACGGCTCGATCTCCTTGCAGGCGGCGATCAGGGCCTTCACCGAGGCGACGGACCTGGCGAACATGGCCTTTTCGGCCTCGTCCAGGGGGAACTCGATCACGCGCTCGGCCCCGCCCGCGCCGATCACCGTGGGCACGCCGACGTAGAGGCCGCTGAGTCCATATTGGCCGGAGAGATGCGCCGCGCACGGCAGAATGCGCTTCTTGTCGCGCAGGTACGACCTGGCCATGGCCACCGCGCTCTCGGCCGGGGCGTAGAAGGCCGAGCCGGTCTTCAGGAGGCCGACGATCTCGCCGCCGCCGCCGCGGGTGCGCGCCACGATCGCCTCGACGTCGGCCTCGGCGATCAGTCCCTGCTGGACCAGCACCGGCAGCGGCAGGCCCGCCACGGTGGTGTAGCGGATCATCGGCGCCATGTCGTCGCCATGGCCGCCGAGGGTCCAGGCATGCACGTCCTCGACCGAGACGCCGAGCTTCTGCGCCAGGAAGTAGGCGAACCTGGCCGAATCCAGCACGCCCGCCATCCCTACCACCTTGTGCGGCGCAAGACCCGAGAACTCGCGCAGCGCCCAGACCATGGCGTCGAGGGGATTGGTGATGCAGATGACGAAGGCGTCCGGGGCATGGGCGCCGATGCCCTCGCCCACCGCCTTCATCACCTTCAGATTGATGCCCAGGAGGTCGTCGCGGCTCATGCCCGGCTTGCGCGGCACGCCGGAGGTGACGATGCACACGTCCGCGCCGGCGATGTCGGCATAGTCCTGCGCGCCCCGCAGCGCCACGTCGGCGCCGATGACCGCGGTGGCCTCGGCGATGTCCAGGCTCTTGCCCTGCGGCAGGCCCTCGACGATGTCGAACAGCACCACGTCGCCCAGCTCCTCGCGGGCGCAGACGTGGGCGAGCGTGCCGCCGATCATGCCCGAGCCGATGAGGGCGATCTTCGCGCGCGCCATGGTGCCTGCTTCCTGTTTCCGTCTTGGAGCCGCGCGCGGTCTAGACCGGCGGCGCCGGGCCTGCAAGGTTGGGCCATGTTCCGCCTCGACCCGGTTTTCGAGCGCCTGTCGCGCCCGCTGGCGAGCCTGGCGCTGTGCGAGGCGCGCCTGATGGACGACGCCCGGTTTCCCTGGCTGGTGCTCGCGCCGCGCCGCGACGGGGCGGTCGAGCTCGAGGATCTCGCCGGCGCCGACCGTGGCCAGCTCATGGCCGAAATCGTCGCGGCCGGACGGGCGGCCAGAGCCGTGGGCGAAGCGCTGGCGCGGCCGGTCGCCAAGCTGAACGTCGGCCAGCTCGGCAACCTCACCCGCCAGTTGCACGTGCACGTGGTCGGCCGGCGCGAGGACGATCCCTGCTGGCCGGGCCCGGTCTGGGGGCAGGGCGCGGCGGCGCCCTATCGACCGATCGACCTGGAGCGTGCGATGGACGCCGCGGGACGGCGGCTTGCGGAGGCGGACCGGCGATGAATGCGGCCGAGAGTTTCAGCGCCAGCTATGCCGAGGCGCGCGCCCGGTTCCGCGACGCGGCCTCCGGGGCGGGCGGAGCGCTGGAGAGCATCGCCAACCCGAACCGCGGGCCGGACGGCGGCGACCTCAGCACCGACGTCGCCTGGTTCGGCCCCAGGGATGCCGAGAAGGTGCTGGTGACGGTCTGCGGCACGCACGGAGTCGAGGGCTTCTGCGGCTCGGGCGCGCAGGTGGACTGGCTGCGGCGCGGCGAGGCGGCCGCCCTGCCGGCCGGCGTCGCGGCGCTCGTGGTGCACGCCATCAATCCCTACGGCTTCGCCTGGCTGCGGCGGGTCACCGAGGAGAACGTCGACCTCAACCGCAACTGGATCGACTTCGCCGCGGCGCCGCCGGCCAACCCGGGCTATGACGAGCTTGCCTCGGCCGCCGTCCCGGACGAGTGGTCCGAGGCCGCCCAGGTGCAGAGCGCGGCGACCTTGCGCGCCTACGCCCAGCGCCACGGCGCGCTGGCGCTGCAGCAGGCCCTCAGCGGCGGCCAGTTCCGCCACGCGGACGGCGTCTTCTACGGCGGGACCGCGCCTTCGTGGGCGCGGCGCACCCAGGAAGCGATCTACCGGGAATATCTCGGCGGCGCCGGCCAGGTCGCGATCATCGACTACCACACCGGGCTCGGCCCCTGGGGATTCGGCGAGGCGATCATGACCGAGGCGGCCCGGACGCCGGCGTTCCGCCGCGCCCGGGGCTGGTACGGCGCCCGGCTGACGACGCCGGCGGACGGCAGCTCGGCGTCGGCCCCGATCGCCGGCGACAATCTGGGCGCGGCCCCTGGGCTGCTCCCCCACGCCGAGGTCACCGGCATGGCGCTGGAGTTCGGCACGGTGAGTCTGGCCCGCACCTTCCTGGCCCTGCGCGCCGACGCCTGGCTGCACGCCCGCGGCGATCCGGCCTCGCCGCAGGGCCGCGCCATCAAGGCGATGGTGCGCGAGGCCTTCTATGGCGACGCCGACGACTGGAAGGGCATGATCGCCGGCCAGTCCCTGGTCGCCTGCCGCCAGGCGGTCGCGGGGCTGGGCGGCTAGGCGCTCGCTCCCCTTTATGGGGAGGGACAGCTTGCGAAGCAAGCAGGGTGGGGGACTCTGGAGCGTCGATGACCGCCCCGAGATTCAGCGCACGGCCCCTGACTGCCCCACCCGTCCGCCGCTTCGCGGCGGCCACCCTCCCCATGAAGGGGAGGGGGTCCCGATTCGCCTTCACGCGCAGGCGGGCTCGTCCAGATAGCGGGCCTTCAGGTGCGCCTTGAAGGGCTCGGCGCTCAGGGGCGCGCCGGTGGCGTCCTGGACCAGGGTGGCGAAGTCGGCGAGGCTGGCGCGCTCGTGGATGCGCGGCTTCACCCAGCTGAAATAGGGCGAGAAGTCGCCGCGGGCGAGGGCGGGCAGGATGTCGGGCGCGTCGGCGGTGGCGCGGGCGAAGAGCTGGGCGGCGAGCACCGCGCCCATGGCGTAGTTGGGGAAGTAGCCGAGGAGCCCCATCGACCAGTGGATGTCCTGAAGGCAGCCCCGCGCGTGGTCGGGCGGGGTGCGGCCGAGCAGCTTCTCGAAGAGCTCGTTCCAGGCGCCGGGGATGTCGGCTACGGCGAGGTCGCCGGCCAGCAGCGCCTTCTCCAGGCGGTAGCGCAGGATCACGTGCAGCGGATAGGAGATCTCGTCGGCCTCGACGCGGATGAAGCCGTCGTCGAGCCGCCGCCAGGCGTTGAGCACGTTGGCGCCCGACCAGCGCGCCGCCTCGCCGCCGAACGCGCGCGCCATTTCCGGCGCGAGCCAGCCGAGGAACTCGCGGCTGCGGCCCGCCAGCATCTCCAGCGACAGCGACTGGCTCTCGTGCGCGGTCATGCCCCTGGCCTCGCCGCCCGGGCGGAAGGCGAAGGCGCGCGGCAGGTTGAACTCGTACATCGAATGGCCGGCCTCGTGCAGGGTGGCGCAGATGCCGAAGCGCACGTTGGCGAGGTCGTAGCGGGTGGTGAAGCGCACGTCGCCGGGGCTGTGCGGGGCCGAGAACGGGTGCGGCGCGACATCGATGCGGAAGTGGGCCGGGTCGTGGCCGACGGCGCGGGCCAGACGCTGCGAGAGCGCCGCCTGACGCTCGATGGCGACCTCGCCGAAGCCGATGGGGGCCGGCCAGGCGGCCTGGCGCTCGCGGACCTCGGCGAGCAGCGGCGGCAGGAAGCGGGCCAGATCGGCGAAGATCGGATCGATCATGGCCTCGCCGACGCCGGGATCGAACTCGTCCAGCAGCGCGCCATAGGGCGTCGCGCCCAGCGCCTCGGCCTTGGCGTGGGCGATCTCGCGCGTGATGGTCAGGAGTTCGGAGAAGCCGGCGGCGAAGGCGGCGAAGTCGCTGCGCGGCTTGGCCTCCATCCAGACCGCCTGCAGCCGTTGCGCGAGCCGCGCCTTGGCGGCCTGCGTCTCCTTGGGCGCGGCGGCGGCATGGACGTGGCGCCGGCGCATCTCGACGAGATCGGCGCGCTCGCCGGGATCGAGAGCGCCCGCCATCGCTTGCGCCTCCTCCAGTTCGTCGCGGGCATGGTCCGAGCCGACCAGCTCGGCCGAGACCTCGACCAGGGCGGCCACCTCCTCGCCCCTGGCCCAGGCGCCGCCGGAGGGCATGTGGGTCTGGGCGTCCCAGTTGAGGATAGTCCTGGCCGCGGCCAGCTTGCCGGCGGTGGAGAAGCGGCGGACGGCTCTGGCGTAGGCGTCGGGCTGAGGGGCTGCCATCAGGCGCAACAGCCACGCCGGCGCGGCGGCGTCAACGGCGCGGGCGGGCGCGTTCGTGTGTTAGAGGGCGCTGGATTCGGAGGAATCGGGATTTCGGGAGGAGCGTTTCGATGCCCATGGAGCTGCAACTGCTTGCCTGGTCGGCGGCGCTGCTGATCGTCCATATAGCCGTGCAGGGCGCTTTCGTCGCGCCCCTCCGAGGTGCGGCGTGGAATGCCGGTCCGCGCGATGAGGGCCAGCCGCCGCTGGGCAAGTACCCCGGCCGCGCTCAACGCGCGCTGGAGAACTTCAAGGAAACCTACCCGGCATACATCGCGCTCGCTCTGGCCCTGGCGGTCAGCGCCAGGACCGGCGGCAGCGGGGCGCTCGGCGCTGAGATTTGGTTTGCAGGCCGCGTCATCTACCTGCCGCTCTACCTGCTGGGCGTCCCGTGGCTGCGAACGGCGGCCTATGGCGCTTCGCTGGCCGGGCTGGTGCTGATGTTCGTGCGGTTGCTTTAGTCCGACCGCGGCGCGGACGCTAAGCGCGGCCGACCCGGTCCTCGAGCAGGCGCGGAGCAAGGCGCAGAGCCAAAGGGATGGCCCTGGCGTCGCCAATGAACACCTCGCGGGCATTTCGCGAGATACCTGAGGCTATCTTGGCGGCCACCAGTTCGGCCGAGACCTTGGGACCTTTGCGGTGCGCCGTCGATGGCGTGTCCACCGCGGGAGGAATGACCTCCATCACCCCGACCCCTGCCCGGTCGAGCTGCATCCGCAACGCCTTGGTGAAGGCGCGCAATCCTGCCTTGGCCGCCGAATATACGGGCGCCCGCGCGCTTGGCGTCCAGCCATAGCCGGATCCGACCATGACGATCGTGCCGCTTTCGCCGCGCAGCAGCAGTGGCAGGGCCAGGTTGGTGACGTTGATCGGCGCCATGAGATTGATCTGGATCTCTTCGGCGAGGCGGCTCGCAGACAACGGCGCCTGCAGGAAATCCAGATCGGTCATCCGCCCGGCGTTGTTGACCAGAACGTCCAGACGACCCCAGCGGCGCTCGACATGCGCCAGAAGGCCGGCGATCTGGCCATTTTCGGTCACATCGCACGCCAACGCTTCCACGCCGGCGAGCCGGCGTCGAGCGGCGTCGAGACGGCCCTGGTCCCGACCACAGACGACGACATGGCATCCTTGCGCCAACAGGGTGTTCGCCAGAGCATGACCGATGCCGCTCGTGCCTCCCGTGATCAGCACCACGGCGCCCGCGAGCCTCGTCATCGCGCCTCTCCCAAAGCCAGGACGCTCACGAGGAACCCTCGGTGAGAGACGCCGCCGCCTCGAGGCGTTCGCTTTCGGCCCAGAGCTTCGCCGCCGCGGCGCCATCCTGCGCCTCCGGGCTCGGCGTGTCCGGCTTGTCCCGGTAGAAATAGAGGCCGCTCATCGCCGCCACGTCGGGCGACGAGGCCAGATGGACGAGCGTCCTGGCGCCCTCGCGTGGGCTGACGGCGCCCAGTTTCGCGATCGGCATGAGCATCTGCACCAGGCCGCCGGAGCGGTCGCCGAAGCGGGTGGCCACGAAGCCGGGATGCAGGCAGTTGGCCGTGACGCCGCTCCCCTCGAGCCGGCGTGCGAGTTCGCGGGTAAACAGGATATTGCAGAGTTTGGAGCGGCCATAGGCCTTGAAGCCGGAATAGACGCGTTCAGACTGCAGATCGTCGAAATCGAGCGCAGCGCCCCGATGCGCGCTGGACGCCGTATTGACGATGCGCGCCGGCGCCGAGCCGGCGAGGATCCGCATCAGGCCTTCGGTCAGGACAAAATAGGCCATGTGATTGAGGGCGAAGGTCATCTCCAGGCGGTCCGGCGAGAGCAGTCGCCGGTTGAAGAGCGCGCCCGCATTGTTGATCAGCACGTCGATGCGGGGCTCCGCCGCAGCGATCTCCGCCGCGACCCGGCGAACCTCGCCCATGCTGGCGAGGTCGGCATGGAGGGCGCGATGGGCCAGGCCCGGTCCGGCTCTGGCGAGGTCCGCCATCGCCTGGGCGGCGCGCCCGCGATCGCGGGCGACGAGGACGATCCGCGCGCCGCGCCGGGCCAGCTCCACGGCCGCGACCAGGCCGATGCCCGACGTACCGCCGGTGAGCACAACCACCTTGCCGTCCATCGCGCCTTCTCCTCCCTTTTGCGCCTCGTTTGCGCCAGGCTCGCCCGTCCACTAGCATCCAACCTCTCCGCCCCCGAGGACAGAGGCCGCCTCGCTCGATGAGCAATGTCGTCGGGATCGAAGACCGCGGCGATGTCGCCGGGCCGTCCGGCGACATACGGCTTGTTTCGCGCGCAGACCTGGCGCGCAGCCCGCGTTGGGCGAACGCCTTCGCCGGCAAGCGCAAGGATCATCGCTTCTACGAGCTTGTCGAAGACACGCTGAGCGAAGGAGTCGACTACCGCTATTTCGCCATTTGCGATGCCCGCGGCGAGGTCACCGCGATCCAGCCGTTCTTCATCCTCGATCAGGACATCGTCCTGGGCGCCGGACCGGCGATAAGCAAGCTGGTGGGGACGATCCGGCGGCTGTGGCCGCGGTGCCTGATGCTGCGGACGCTGATGGTGGGGTGTGTCGCGGGCGAGGGGCACCTCGACGGGGCGCCCGGGTCGCTGGACGCCAACGCCCGCCGTCTCGCCGCGGGCATCGTGGCGCAGGCCCGGCGCCTGCGCGCGCCGCTGATCGTCCTGAAGGAGTTCCCCAAGCAATACCGCCAGGTGTTCGACTGTTTCCTGGAGCACGGCTTCGCGCGTATGCCCAGCCTGCCGATGACCCGCCTCAACATCGATTATGCGAATTTCGAAGACTATATGACCCGCGCGCTGAACAGCGCGACACGCCGCAAATTGCGCAAGAAGTTCAAGATCGCCGAGCAGGCGGCCCCCATCGAGATGAGCGTCGTTGAAGACGCAACGCCCGTCGCCGACGAGATCTACCCGCTCTACCTGCAGGTCTATGAGCGCTCGAAGCTGCATTTCGAGAAGCTGACCAAGGCCTTCCTTTGCGGCGTCGGCCGGCTGATGCCGGACAGGGCGCGATTCTTCATCTGGCGTCAGGACGGCAGGATGGTCGCCTTCAGCCTCTGCCTGCTGGAAGGCGAGTCCCTCTACGCCGAGTACATCGGCCTCGACTATTCGGTGGCGCTGGACCTGCACCTCTACCACTACATCGTGCGCGACATGACGGCCTGGGCGATCGCCAACGGCTGCACCTGGTTTCGCAGCAGCGGTCTCAACTACGATCCGAAACTGCACCTGCGGCACCAGCTGGACCCGATCGATCTCTATGTGCGGCATGCCTCGCCGGCGGCCAACGCGGTCCTGCGGCGCGTTCTGCCCTGGATCGAGCCCACCCGTAACGACCCGATCCTGAAGAAGTTCGCGAATTACGACGAGCTCTGGGAGCGGCCCTGAGCGCCGGAGCGCGCCTTCATGGCCTGGCCCGCGAGGGTCTTGCCGAAGGACCAGATCGCGCCTGGGACCTGATGGCTGCCGGCGATTACCGAGTCGAACGCCCGCTCGATCCACGCGCAGTCGTCGTCGGTGATGATCAGGGCGGGCAGCAGCTTGACCGTGTGGCTCTCGTGCCCGGCCACCTGGGCGAAGATCTTGTGCTGCCTGAAGAGCGGGACGGTGATCAGCTGGCAGAAAAGGCCCGTGTTCGCCGCTTCCAGCAGCCGCCAGGCCGCCTGGAGTTTCAGCGATCGCGGCCGTCCGAATTCGACGCCGATCATCAGGCCCTTGCCGCGTACGTCGCAGACCAGTTCGTAGCGCGCGGCCATGGCCTCGAAGGCGGCGATCAGGCGCGCGCCCTGCCGCGCGGCGTTCTCGACCACCCGTTCGGACTCGAGCACCTCCAGCGTGGCGATCCCCGCGGCCATGGCCAGGTCATTGCCTGCGAAGGTCGAGCCGAGGACCACCGCCAGATCCATCCGCTCGTAGACCTTGTCGAAGATCGCCTTGCGGGTCAGCACCGCCGCCACCGGAACGTGACCGCCGGAGAGCGTCTTGGAGATCAGCACCATGTCGGGCTCGACGCCCCAGTGATCGATGGCCAGGAAGCGGCCGGTGCGACCGAGCCCGGTCTGGATCTCGTCGGCGATGAACAGCGATCCGTGCTTGCGGCACAGCGCCTGCGCTCCCCGCAGATAGCCGTCGGCGGCGACGTTGACGCCGTGGCCCTGCACCGGCTCGACGATGAAGGCGGCGACCTTGCGGGTGGAGAGCGCGCGGTCGAGGGCCTCCAGATCGTTGAACGGAATCTCCATGCAGTCCGGCAGCAGGGGGCCAAAGCCCTTGCGGAACACCGCCTCGCCGTTCAGCGACAAGGCGCCGCTGGACAGGCCGTGGAAAGCGTTGCCGCAATAGACCAGGCCCGGCCGGCCGGTGGTCTTGCGCGCCATCTTGAGGGCGGCCTCGACCGCTTCCGAGCCGGAATTGACGAAGTGGACCTTGTCCAGGAACGGCGTGTGGCGGAGCAACCGTTCGGCGAGAATGCCCGCCAGGGGCGAGACGTCCATCTGCACCAGGCTGGGAAGATCGGCGTCGAGGACGCTGGACAGCGCCCGCCGCAGCGCCGGATGGTTCCGCCCGATGCCGAATACGCCAAAACCGCTCAAGAGGTCGAGGTAGCGGACGCCATCGCGGTCGAAGAGGTACTGCCCCTGGCCGGCTCGAAAGCCGACATCGTAGCCGATGGTGCGCAGCACCCGCACCATCGTCTCGTTCATGTGGCGGGTGTGAAGCGCATATCGCTCCGCTTCGCGCTCGCCGAACAGCGACGCGATGTCGAGCGACCGGACCCGCTGATCCGATGCAAGCTTCAACGCGGTGGCGTTGCTCATCGACGCACTCCGGAGCGTATTAATGACCAGCCAAAGGCGACGCTGCTTCAGCGTCCCATCGCGGCGCCGGTTCCTGGACCGGTCCGAGCGTGACCGGCGCGGGCTGAACCATCGATGAACGGAGCCGCCGTCTCGCCGGCCTTCCGAAGCGGCGGCCGGGGCGCGCTACCACCGGGACGCGCTCGTAGCCGGCGAGAAGGGCGCCCGCCCCTTGTGAGGGACGCGTCCTCTCCGGCATAAGCCTTGGAGGGGATCTTGGTTGGAGTTCCAGTGATGGCGCAGATCGCCGAGGCGGCCGCGGCGAGCGCCCGGACGGCTCCGAAGATACGCCCCCGGCAGGTCGCCGCGGCGGTGGCGGGCAACTGGCTGGAATTCTACGACTTCATCATCTTCGCCCAGTTCGCCGTGCAGATCGGCAACACCTTCTTCCCGGACAATTCCGAGTTCGCCCGGGAGATGCTCACCTGGGGCGCGTTCGGCGCCGGCTTCGTGTTCCGCCCGATCGGCGCGGTGGTGATCGGCCGGTTCGCCGACAGGGCCGGGCGCAGGCCGGCGATGCTGCTCTCGTTCGCCCTGATGGGCGTGGCGCTGCTGGGGCTGGTGCTGACGCCCTCGTACCGCAGCATCGGGCTGGCCGCGCCGCTGCTGGCGGTGGGCTGCCGCCTGCTGCAGGGGTTTGCGCTCGGCGGCGAGGTTGGACCGACCACCGCCTTCCTGATCGAGGCCGCGCCGTTGCGCCACCGGGGCCTCTATGGGTCCTGGCAGAGCGCCAGCCAGTCGATCGCCAGCTTCTCCGGCGGCCTCGCCGGCTTCGTCGTCGCCCATCTGCTCACCACCCCCGACCTGAACGCCTTCGGCTGGCGCATCGCGCTGGGGCTCGGCGTGCTGGTGCTGCCGTTCGGCCTGATGATCCGGCGCACCCTGCCCGAGACCCGCGGCGAGGCCGAGCCGGCGCTGGCCGCCCATCCCGACGCGGCGCCCGGCGCCGGCCTCGGCGCCCAGCTCGCCAGCCACGGACGCATCCTCGTCCTGGGCCTCGGCCTGATCGCCGGCGGCACCATATCGACCTACGTGTTCACCTATATGACCAGCTTCGCCCAGACGACGCTGCACTTCGATCCGGCGACCGCCTTCCTGATGACCGCCTGCATCGGCGCGGCGGGCTTCGCCGCCTCCCTCGCCGGCGGCGCCCTCTCGGACCGGCTGGGCCGGCGCGCCCTGATGGTCTGGCCCAGATTCGCCTTCCTCCTCACCATCCTGCCGATCTTCATCCTGATCACCCGCATCCGCGAGGGCGCCGTGCTCATCGGCCTGATGACCGCCCTCAACGTCGTCGCCAACCTGACCGGGGTGCCCGCCCTGGTGGCGCTCACCGAGTCGCTGCGCAAGGAGGTGAGGGGCCTGGCCACCGGCACGGTCTACGCCTGCGCCGTCGCCTTCTTCGGCGGCACCACGCCCCTCGTCGTCACCTGGCTGGGCGCGGCGACCAGGAACCCGCTCGCGCCCGCCTGGTACCTGATGCTGGGCACCCTCGTCGCCCTCGTCGCCTCGATCGCGATGGTGGAGACCGCCGGTCCGCGCGCGCCGGCGCCGCGCGAAAGCTGACCGGGGCGCGGCGCGATCGGCGGCGCGGCGACGTCGGCGCCGAGCGGGTCGCTCCAGCCGGCGCAGCGGCGCCACCGGGCCGCGGCGGCGGCGGCGAGGTGAAGTTCGAGGGCGCAGCGGCCCAACAGGCGCGCGCGGCGGCGCCGTCCCAGCGCCTCGGCCGCGATGGCCGCGAGGCCCCAGGCGCGGACCAGAGCGAGGGCGGCGGCGAGCCCGACCGGGGTCGCGGCGGGGCCGAGGATGGTTCCGGCGACATGGGTGAAGCGCGGTCCGGTCACGCGGCCCGCTCCGCGTCGCGGCGGCGGCGCGCCCGCTCGGCTTCGACGCGCTCGGCGAGTTCGCTGTCGCGACGCCCGCTCAGCCAGGCGAGGCGCAGCGCCTTGTAGTAGAGGCTGGTCAGGGCTTCGTCGCCCAGCCCGGCGAGGCGCCGCGGCGCATCCAGCTTGGCCTCGACAGCCAGCCAGTCGCCAAGGGCGTCGTGGTCGAAGACGTACAGACGGCCGGCGACCAGGCGCTCGCCCGGCCGTAGCGCGAGGTCGGGCGGCATGGGCTCCGGCTGCATGAGATGCCTCCTGGTGAGAGGCATGCATTACGACATGTAATTCACCAGAGCAAGAAAATATTACCATTAGTCATCTCAAGGACGACTCAGCGGTTCTCCGTGCCGGTCTTGATCAGGGCCTCGATGGCGTTGGCGATCGCCTCCTGGCGCTCGAGCGGCACCGCGCCCATGACCTTCAGCGCCCGCTTCATCGGATCGGTCACCTCGGGCTCGTCGGGCAAGGGCGCGCCCTCGCCGGTCAGCAGCCACTCCCAGCGCACCCCGAACTTGCGCCCGAAGCGGATCGCCGCCTGGTCGTTGAGCCGGGTCGACTTGGAGCTGTCGGGACGCCGCTCGTAGCCGGTGTAGGTGTTGGGCCGCATGCCCATGGACTCGGCGGCGGCCTGGGCGGTCTCGAACCTGCGGCTGCGCGCCCAGCGCAGACGCTGCCACGCCTCGTCGAGCTCGCGCCAGGAGCGGTCTTCCATGGCCTTGAGATTACCTCAGGACATGTTACGCGGAGCAACTTTCTCCTTGACGCGGGACGTTACCGGATGTAATCTAGACCCATGAGCATCGCCCGCGTCGCCTTTCGCGAATGGTTCGGCCTCCGCGCCGCCGAAGCCGGCATCCTCGCCGCCCTCTACCAGACGTCCGCGGGTTTCCTGAGCGCCGCCCAACTGGCGCGCCTCGCCGCGGTGACGCCGGGCTCGGTGTCGGTGCACATGGTGTCGCTGCGCCAGGCGCTGGACACCGAGGCCATCGATTCGGAGCGCCGGCGCGGCTACCGGCTCACCGACGAGGGCCGCGCCGAGTGCCGCGAGGCGCTGCGGCAGGTGGGCGAGGAACTGAGGCGCGCCAGTTGACCGGGCCTGGGCGCCGCGGGGTCGACCCGGCTCTGAAGGCGATGATCCTTGGGGCGCTCGACGACTGCGGCGGCCGGGCCTACCTGGCGTCGCTGGCGGCGTCGCACCCCGGCCCCTTCCTGACGCTCTTCGGCAAGGTGCTGGAGAAGGACGAGCGCCAAACCGGGCGCGGCGCCGCCACGATCACGGTCACCATTGCATCTGAGCCTGGATCTGCACCCGAAGCAGGGTAGGGCGCTCCTCACCGAGGCGACCGAGGTGCTCTATGGCGGCGCGGCGGGCGGCGGCAAGAGCCACCTGATGCGCGTCGCGGCGATCTCGTGGTGCGCCCAGATCGCCGGCCTGCAGGTCTATCTGTTCCGGCGCATCCGGACCGATCTGGTCAAGAACCACCTGGAGGGGCCGAAGGGCTTTCGCGCCCTGCTCGCCCCGCTGGCGCACCCCGCCGGCAGCCGCGGCGCCGTCGAGCTGATCCAGAACGAGATCCGCTTCTGGAACGGCTCGAAGATCCACCTGTGCCACTGCAAGGACGAGAAGGACGCCTTCAAGTACCAGGGCGCGGAGATCCACGTCCTGATGATCGACGAACTCACCCACTTCACCGAGGCCATTTATCGCTTCCTGCGCAACCGCGTGCGCATGGTCGGCCTCGAAGTCCCGCCCGAGCATGCGGGCCGCTTCCCGCGCATCCTCTGCGGCGCCAATCCCGGCAACGTCGGCCACCTCTTCGTCAAGGCGACCTTCGTCGATGGCGCGCAGCCCATGGCGGTGCGGGCGATGGCGCCGGCCGAGGGCGGCATGCTGCGCCAGTACATTCCCGCCAGGCTCGAGGACAATCCGAGCATGGCCAGGGACGATCCGGGCTACGAGGCGCGGCTGGACGGGCTGGGCTCGGCCAGCCTGGTGCGCGCCATGCGCCACGGCGACTGGGACGTGGTCGAGGGCGCCTTCTTCGATTGCTGGGAAGCGCGCCGCCACGTGCTGGCGCCGTTCGCCCTGCCGGCGCACTGGCTGCGATTGCGCTCCGGCGACTGGGGCTCGGCGCGCCCGTTCAGCTTCGGCTGGTGGGCCGTGGTCTCGGACGACCTGGCGCTGCCGCAAGCCGGACTGACGCTGCCGCGCGGATGCCTGGTGCGCTATCGCGAATGGTACGGCATGAAGCGCGGCCAGCCGAACGTCGGCGTCAAGCTCACGGCCGAGGCGGTGGGCGCGGGGCTGGCGGCGCGCGAGGCCGGCGACCCGGCCATCGGCTACGGCGTGCTCGATCCGGCCGCCTTCGCCGAGGATGGCGGCCCCTCGCTCGCCGAACGCATCTGGAAGGGCTCGGGCGAGAAGGTGCTGTTCCGCCGCGCCGACAACGCCCGCGTGCCGGCGAGGGGCGCCCTCGGCGGCTGGGACGCGATGCGCGCCCGCCTGGCCGGCGAGGCGCCGGACCGGCCGATGCTCGCCTGCTTTTCCACCTGCCTCGACTCGATCCGCACCATCGCGGCGCTGCAGCACGATCCGGCTCGGCCCGAAGACCTCGACAGCCGCGGCGAGGATCACGCCGCCGACGAGTGGCGCTACGCCTGCATGAGCCGCCCCTGGGTCCGCCCCGCCCCCGCCCGGCCCGGGCCGCCGCGCCCGCTCGCGGCGCTCACCTTCGACGAGATCGCGCGCCTCGGCGAACGGCGCGGGCGGGACCGGGCGTGGTGACGGGCGTCAGGTGCGCAGCGAGGCGCCCGCAAGGTTGAGGATGCGCCGCCTCTGCCGCAGTCTGGCGGCGTCGATGAGCATCCGTCCCGCCCAGCGATAGACGTTCTGCTCGCGCACATGCTGGCGCATCAGCCGCATCCGCTCGCGCTGCTCGCCGGCGGGCATGCGCAGCGCCCGGTCGAGCGCCTCCGACATCTCCGAGCCGTCGTAGGGATTGACGATCAGGGCTTCGGAGAGCTCTCGCGCCGCGCCAGTAAAGCTGGAGAGAATCAGCACGCCGTGCTCGTCGTCGCGCGAGGCGACGAACTCCTTGGCGACCAGATTCATCCCGTCATGCAGGCTGCTGACGACGCAGAGATCCGCGGCCCGGAAGAGTTCGAACACCTCGCCGGGCTCGTGATGGCGAATGATCAGGTGGATCGGACGCCAGGCGGCGCAGCCGTGACGCGCGTTGATCGCTTCCACCAGCGACACCGCCTCGGACTCCAGGCCGCGGTAAGTCGCAAGCTTGCTGCGGGTCGGCGCCGCCACCTGGACGAAGGTGAACTTGCCTCGCCATTCCGGATGCGAGCGCAGCAGAAGATCGATTGCCCGCAGCCGGTCGAGAATACCCTTGGTGTAGTCGAACCGTTCGACGCCGACGCCCAGCTTGGCATCGGCGTCGAGACGGAGCGCGTCGCGCAGTCTGGCGCGGGCCACGCCCACCGGCGCCTGCTCGGCCATGGCCTTGGGCGGCCAGTCGATGGAGATGGGATAGGGCCGGACCATGGTCTCGTGGCCGAGCAGGGTTACCGTCGAGCGCTCGCGGTCGATGCGGCTCTCGAGGAACCGGTCGAGCGTCTCGATGAAGTTGTTGCAGTGGAACTGGGTGTGGAAGCCGACGATGGTGCTGCCGAGCAGCCCTTCGAGGATCTGCTGCTTCCACGGACAGATGCCGAAGGTCTCCGGGTTCGGCCAGGGAATGTGCCAGAAGGTGATGATCGTGGCGCGCGGCAGACGCTCGCGAATCATTCGCGGCGCCAGGGCGAAATGGTAGTCCTGCACCAGCACGATCGGATCGTCGGTGCGCGCCTCCTTGACCACGGCGTCGGCGAAGCGCTGGTTCACGCGCTCGTATAGGCGCCAATCCTGCTCGCGGAACACCGGGCGGACGAAAGCGACGTGGCACAGCGGCCACAACCCTTCGTTGGCAAGGCCATAATAATAGCCCTCCTGTTCTTCATCGGAAATCCAGATGCGCCTCAGGCGGTAGGCGGGCTCGTCGGGCGGCACGGCGAGGCAATCGTCCTTGTCGACGGTCTCGCGATCCGCCGAGCCGCCGCCGTGCGCGATCCAGGCGCCGCCGCAGGCGCGAATGATCGGCTCCAGCGCCGCGACGAGGCCGCTGGCGGGCATGGTCACGGTGACGCCAGCCTCGCCGTGGTCGTGGATGTAGGGTTCGCGGTTCGACACGACGATCACCTCGGCCCCCGGCAAGGAGGCGTCGAGCAGGTCGCGCAGCGTCTTGGGCGACCAGTCGACGTGAGGCGTCTCGGTGGGCGCCCGGCCCACCTTCAGATCGCGCAGCAGCCTGAGCATCTGCCCGTCCATGCCGGCCCGGTCCCCGGCGCCGAGGCCGGGGCGCCCCGATCGGAGGTTGTCGGCGGCGCGGCGCAGCGCGAGCATCCAGCGCTGCAGCACGAACGCCGCCAGTATGGTGACGAAGCCGGCGACGAGGATGGCTACCGCGGCCAGAGCGGCGACGACGAGGGCCTCGGCCCGACCGGACCGGGCGTCGAGATAGCTGAGGTCGTGCAGCACGACGAGGTAGGTCCGCCTGCCGCCGGTCTGCAGCGGGAACGAGGCGACCAGCACCCGCCGTCCACCATTGACCATGCTGGAGAAGCTCTCGCCGTCCGAGCGCGCCACCTTCTCGCAAGAAAAGCCGCGCGGCATCTGTTCGGTCGAACCGCGCAAGGCGCCGTGGGCATCGCAGAGCCCCACCGCCAGAACCCGCTCGTCCCTCGCCACGCCTTCAAGGATGCGCTGGGCGCGCCCGGCGTCGTGGTCGTGCAGCGCCCGCACCAGCGGGTTCTGGATCGCGTTGTAGATGAGCCGCGAGCGGGACTCGACGTCGCGGCGCGACCACTGCTCGACCAGCGACCGGGAGAACGGCGCGGCGGCCAGCGCCAGCAGGCTCACCAGCGCCAGCGCCAGCAGGCCGTAAACGATCAGATTGGCGAGCTTCTGGCCCAAACAGGTTGCCTCCCGCTGTCGTACTGCCTGGAAAGGAACCTGCGGATGACGGGATGCACGCCGGGTGACGGCTGGCAGTTTCCTGGTCGAGGCAAGGTCATCTCAGCTCGAGAGCGACGTGAATATATCGGTCTTCGGGCCGAACTCCGACCATTGACGCGACCAGACTTCGCTGGGCCGTCCGCACCTCTTCAGGTCTGCTTTCCCGTCTCCAAATCCGGACATGGCGCGCGCGGCGATCACGGCCAAGACAAGACTTCGGGAGGCGCGCGGCGACCGCGCTTCCCCGCGCCTCAATAGCGGGGTAGGGCGAAACGTATCGGAATGGCGACCTTGCCCCCCGCCACCGGCGTTCCATCGCGGGTCATCGGGCGCATGCGGAACGCGCGGCTCATCTTCAGGGCGGCAGCGCCGAAGCCGTGGCGAGCCGGCGACCGACGCATCACCGAACAGGCGGCGAGGCGGCCGCTGCGATCCACCGTGCAGCCGATCACCGCCTCGCCCTCGATCCCCAGCCGCTGCGCACGCTGCGGATAATAGCGCGCCAGATCCGCGCCCGACGGTTTGCTGATCCACTCGGGCTGGGTGATCTGCTGCGACCGGGGCGGCGCCGGCGGCGGCGCGACGAGCGGCGCCGGGACGCTGACGACCAGCGGTGCCGGGGGCATCGGCGGCGCCGGCAGCACCGGCGCGGGGGCCATGACGGGCCGGCGCGGCCGCAGCCGATGTGCTGGCGAGGGGGGCCGGAGGCTGCGCACGGGGTGGGGCCTGGGCGGCGCGGGCCGCGGCTTCTGGCGAGGCGGCGGCGGTGGCGGCGGAAGCGGCGGCAGCGGCCGCACCAGCATCGCCTCGGTGACCGGCGCCGGCGTGATCCGATAGTGGGGCTTGAACTTCGCGTTCCAGAGATAGGCGCCCAGGCCGGCTGGGCGGCCAAGGAGACTGCGATGGCGATGATCAGCCGGCGGCTTCGTTTGCGCGGCCTGCCGGTCGGCAAGGTGTGGACCACCGCGCCGCGATGTCTGGAGTCGAAAGCAAGAACCATGACTTCACCAGCCATATCCTGCTGCATCGACCGGGAAGAGTAAATTCACGTCCGGTAAATGGCGCGTGATTACGGACTTTTTCCCAAAGTAATACATGAACGCGCGGAACAAGGTTCTGTGGATCGGCCCGACACCGGCAAAGTCTCAGATGTCGGGATGCTCGAATCTTTGCGCTTTGGCGCTGCCGACCGCGCAAAGATCCGCGGCCCTGAATATTTTCGCGGTCACCGTCATCGTATCCGCCAAGGATCGACGAGCAGGACACCTGTGGCTTCGACATCGCGGGTGTTGCGGGTGACCAAGGTGAGGCCGTGGCTGATCGCGGTTGCTGCGATCAGGGTGTCGATCACTGGCAGGCTCCGCTTGGCGGACAGTTCGCCCCAGCGCCGCGCCGTTGCGGTGTCGATCGACAGCAGCCGGTCGGCGAAACCCGTCTCGATGCCGTCCACCCAGGCGCCAAGCTGGTCAGCGGCGCCAGGATCGCTCCGGCGCTTGGCCGCGACGCCCCTGCGCAATTCTCCCAGGGTCAGGACGCTCAGAAACAGGCCAGCCGCCTCCGCCGCGGAAAGGAACGCAATGACGCCGCTGTCGGCTCGGGTCTTGCGCGTCTCGGAGATGACATTGGTGTCGAGAAGATAGCCGGTCGCCACGGTTCAAAGCTCGATGGCGCGGCCGGTGTCGCGGTCGCGCTCGACGGGGAAGTCGTCCAGCTTGGGGCCGCCGAGCAGATAAGCTTTGAAGTCCGGCTTGTGCGCGGCCAGGGCGCGGTAGTCTTCGATCGACAGCACGACCGCACGCTCCGCGCCGTGCCGGGTGATGGTTTGCGGCCCTTCGGTGCGGGCGCGCTCGATCACCTCGCTGAGCCGCGTCTTCGCGTCCTGTACCTGCCATGTCGCCATCGCCGACCACCCTTCTGTCCTTTCTGACCAGAATGAAGACATTCTAGTTGACGTTCAAGTGCCGCGTGGCCTCGACCCGCCGCAGGTCTCGTCGGCGGATACGTCCACGACGTCCTTGCGGGAAAACACAGGATCGTGCGAGGCCGCCGCAACCCGCGCGGAACCGATCGCGGCCCTGGCGCGTTGCGTTCGCAGTCGAGCTGCGTAATCGGGGCGCGCGGGGGGGATTCATGCCAGGCAGTGCGGACGCGGCGGCGTGACGCCGGACCCCGACCTCGAGAGCTTCGTCCGCGACAGCTTCAAGTCCGTCTGGTCGGTGGAGGTGCTGCTGCTGCTGAAGGCCGCGCCGCAGCGCGGCTGGACGGCGCGCGACATCGACGCGGAGCTGCGGGCGAGCCCGACCGCGGTGAGCGCCGCCCTGGGCGACCTGACCCGCGCCGGGCTGGTCGCCGCGGCGTCGGCCGAGGCCTGGCGCTATGCGCCGGCCGAGCCTCGGCTCGCCGACCTCGCCGAGCGCCTGGCCGAGGCGTTCAGGCAAAGCCCGGTTTCGCTCATCAATCTCATTGCCAAGCCCGCGCAGTCGGCGCAGTGGCTGGCCGACGCGTTCAAGTTCAGGGGCCCGAAATAAATGCAACTGGTGGTCGCGGGCATCGTCTATGGCCTGTGCCTGCTGACCAGTCTGGTCTGTGCGGCGCTGGTGCTCGCCTCCTGGTTCAGAAGCCGGACCAGGTTCCTGTTCTGGACCGGCGCCGCCTTCGTGCTGCTCTCGATCAACAACCTCATCCTGCTGCTGGATCGGGTGATCCTGCTGAGCATCGACTTCTGGCCCTGGCGGCAGATCCCCGCGGTGCTGGCGGTGCTCGTGCTGCTCTACGGGTTCAGCCGGAGGGTCGAATAGTGTCGCACTATCCGGAGATCGCCAGCTTCATCGCCGGCATGGTGGCGTTCGGATTCGTCGCCGGCGCCCTCTTCCTGCTGCAGTTCTACCGCGAAACCAGGGACAGGCTGTTCCTCTACTTCATCGCCGCCTTCGTGCTCTTCGCCGTCAATCAGGCCATCCCCATCGCCTACCACATCGACGCCGACGACCAGGCCCCGATCTACCTGACGCGCCTGGCCGGCTACATCGTCATCATCGTCGGCATAGCCCAGAAGAACCTGGCTTGAGGGCGGAATGAGCGGAGTTCGGGGCGAAGGCGCGCCCCAAAGTCCCCTCACCCGCCCGCCTGACGGCGGCCGACCTCTCCCAAAGGGAGAGGGCTACGGAGGCTGGGTAGCCCTCGCCCCGCGCAGCGGGGAGAGGTCGAGCGAGCGCGCCAGCGCTCGACCGGGTGAGGGGCGCTGCCTGCGAAGCGGCGCAAAGGGGACCACCAAGGACACCAGGCACACCAAGGCGCCGGCGATTGTCCGGCGCGCCCTGCGCGCCCTCCGTGTGCTTGACGCCCTTGGTGTCGAACCAATCGGCTCGGCCGCATTACCGCCCAAAATCCTGACTGGCTTTCGCCGGGATGAGCGGGAGTGGGAGGTGGCCCCCTTCCCCCGGCGGGGGAAGATCCCGGCGCTCAGGCCAGGGCCAGGCCGGGCATGCCCTCGGCGCGCCAGGCGGCGAGGAGTTCGAAAAAGCGGATCGAGCCGGCGCCGTACATCTCCGAGAAGAAGCCGTTGCGGTTCCCGGCGGCGCCCTCGCTGTTGTAATAGCCGGGGGTGCATTCGGTGTAGAAGCGCTGGCCCATGCGCGCCAGGCTGCGCACCTCGTCCACATAGGCCTGCTCGGCCTCGGCGGTGGGCTCGAGCACGCGGGCGCCGCGGGCGCGGGCCTGGCTCACCATGTGGGCGACGTGGCGCGCCTGCTCGTTCAGCGCCATCGGCACGCTGACGGTGATGGCGGTCTGGGTGAAGCCCAGGAAGAAGCAGTTGGGAAAGCCGTGCGCGGTGAGGCCGTGCAGGGTGCGCAGGCCCTGGCTCCAATGCTCCGAGAGCGTGCGGCCGCTGCGCCCGGCGATGTCGTAGCCGGCGCGGCGCGTGAACGAGGTGCCGACCTCGAAGCCGGTGGCGAAGATCAGGCAGTCCACCTCGTAGGCGCGCCCGTTCGCCACCACCGCGTGCGGCTCCAGCCGCTCGACGCCGCGGCCGTCGGTGTCCACCAGGGCGACGTTCGGCCGGTTGAAGGTCGCCAGGTACTCGTCGTGGAAGCACGGCCGCTTGCAGAATTGCCGGTACCAGGGCTTCAGCTTCGCCGCCACCGCCGGGTCAGCGACGATGGCGTCGACGCGGGCGCGCACCTGGTTCATTTTGCGGTAGTCGGCCAGCAGCATCAGCTCGGCGCGCTCCTCGCTGGTCAGCCGCCGCCCGAGCCGGCGCGCCGCGGCCTTGGCCGCCGTGCCGGTGAGGTTGCGGAAGATGTCGGTCCAGCCGTCGCGGACCAGATCCTCCTCGGCCTCGCCGCCGGAGACCAGGGTGTTGAAGTTCTCCATGCGCCGCCGCTGCCAGCCCGGCTCCAGGCCTGCGGCCCAGGCCGGATCGGTGGGGGCGTTGGCGCGCACGTCCACCGAGGAAGGGGTGCGCTGGAAGACGTAGAGCTGCCTGGCCCAGGCGCCCAGGTGCGGCACGCACTGGATGGCGGTGGCGCCGGTGCCGATGACGCCGACGGTCTTGTCGGCGAGGCCCTCGAGCCCGCCCGACGACGAGCCGCCGGTGTAGGCGTAGTCCCAGCGGCTGGTGTGGAAGGTGTGGCCCGCGAAGGCGTCGATGCCGGGGATGCCCGGCAGCTTGGGCCGGCTCAGGGGGCCGTTGGCCATGGCGACGTAGTCGGCGGTGAAGCGGTCGCCGCGGCTGGTGGCGATGGTCCAGCGCGCTCGCGCCTCGTCCCAGGCGAGGCCGGTGACGGCGGTCTGCAGCAGGGCGTCGTCGTAGAGGCGGTAGTGGCGGGCGATGGCGCGGCTGTGCTCGAGGATCTCCGGGGCGAACGAATACTTGTGCCTGGGCACGTAGCCCAGTTCCTCCAGGAGCGGCAGGTAGACGTAGGATTCCACGTCGCACATGGCGCCCGGATAGCGGTTCCAGTACCAGGTGCCGCCGAAGTCGCCGGCGCTCTCGACCATGCGGATCCTGGAGAACCCGGCCTCGCGCAGCCGCCCGCCCATCAAGAGCCCGCCGAAGCCGCCGCCGATGACGGCGAACTCCACGTGGTCGAACACCGGCTCGCGGGTGAAGCCGGGGGCGACGTAGGGATCGTCGATGTAGTGGGAGAACTCGGCCTTGACCTCGACGTACTGGCCGATGCCGTCCTCGCGCAGCCGCTTGTCGCGTTCGGCGATGTATTTCGCGTGCAGGGCGTCCGGATCGAAGTCGATCGGGCCGAAGACGGCGGCGATGTCGGGGTGGGTCTGCATGGCGCTGATGGTCTCCGCTGGCGCAATCTGGAGGGGCCGACGCCGGGTTCGTCAAGGGCCGCCGCATTCAGAACATCCACCACGGCCGCCTGCGCCGCTCGGGGCGACGCCACGCACGCGCCTTTTGCGCGCGGCGGCGAAGCTGGCGATGCGGGCGCGGGCGCTGGAGGGCGCGTCGCGGCGCGGCCGGCCGGCAGCCCAGCCCCGCCCGCACCGAGATCGCCTGCGGCGGCAGGCGGCGGCGCACCGCGCCGGCGCCGGCGACGAACAGCCTCGCGTCGCCGTCGACGCGGACCGGTCCGGCGCCGCGGTCGGGCGCGATCAGGGCCAGGCGCATCGGGGCGCGGTGCGCGCCGAAGGCGTCGGCCATCAGGTCGACGCTGCCCGACAGATAGGCGGCGCCGTCCTTGACCAGGCCGTGCCCCGGCGGATTGTGCACGGCGAGCGCCCAGCCCACCGGCACGTCGCAGACCGCGCCCACCTCGGCGCCGCGCAGCCGCAGGTCGAAGCCGGTGACCTGGTCCCGGACGCCGCCCACCGACCCGAAGCTCAAGGTGAGCAGATCCGACGCCGCGGCCGCGGCCGGAGCCACGACGAGGGCGAGGGCGAGCGCAGCGGCGCGCGGAACACGGGTCAGGAGGCGCACTCGGGCGATGCTTAAGCCGAACCCCGCTCCTGACAAGGCCGCCCGCTCCATCGCCAACGCCACGTTCGCCCAGACGAGCTTGGCCGCCGAAGGCTAGCGTGCGGCTAGCGGGGCTCGGCGCGGGGTTATGCTGCGCGCCATGGCTGCTTCCGACGCTGCGAGCTTCAAGGTCGAGACGCCCGGCGCGACGGCGCGGCGGTGGATCGGCGAGATCGAGCGCGCCCACGCCGCGCACGAGCCCTGGCTGGCGCTCGCCCGCAAGGTGGTGCGGCGCTACCGCGGCGACGAGGCCGAGGTTTCCGGCGGCGTCCGGCAGCGCCGCTTCGCGCTCTTATGGTCCAACATGGAGACCCTGGAGCCGGCGGTGTTCGCCCGCGCCCCGGTGGCCGTGGTCGGCCGGCGCTGGAAGGACGCCGACCCGGTGGGCCGCGTCGCCTCGGAGGTGCTGGAGCGGGCGCTGAACTTCAGCCTCGAGTCCACGGACTTCCTTTCGCTGATGGCGGCCGTGCGCAAGGATTTCCTGCTGGTCGGCCGCGGCCAGGCCTGGGTGCGCTATGCGCCGCGCTTCGCGGTGGCGGACGGCGAGGGCGGCGAGGCGCAGGCCGCGCCCGACGGCCAGATCGCCGAGGGCGGCGAGCCCTACGAGGTGGTGGCCTGGGAGGAGGCGATCCCCGACCACGTCGCCTACGAGGACTTCCTCACCGATCCGGCGCGCACCTGGGCCGAGGTGCGCTGGGTGGCGCGGCGGGTGTTCATGACCCGCGACGAGCTCGCCACCCGCTTCGGGGCGGACCTCGGCGCCCAGATCCCGCTGGACCACGGCGCGGACGGCGCGGGCGGCGAGCCGGACCGGGGCGGCGGCGAGGATCGCCCGGCCAAGGCGGCGATCTACGAGATCTGGGACAAGCCCTCGCGCCGGGCCATCTGGATCTCCCGGGCCTGGCCCGACGCGCCGCTGGACGAGCGCGAGGATCCATTGCGGCTGAAGGACTTCTTTCCCTGCCCGGCGCCGGCGCTGGGAACCACCGCGCCCGGCAGCCTGCTGCCCCAGCCCGACTACAGCTACTACCGCGGCCAGGACGCCGACATCAGCGCCCTGACCCAGCGCATCGGCCTCTTGACCGACGCCCTGAAGGTGGTGGGCTTCTACGCCGCCGGCGGCGAGCAGAAGGACCGCCTGCAGGACCTCTTGGCCTCCGAGACCAACACCCTCATCCCCATCGACAGCTGGGCGGCGTTCCAGGACAAGGGCGGGGTCGAGGGCATGGTGGCCTGGCTGCCGCTGAAGATGGTCTCCGACACCTTGCAGGGGTGCGTGGCGGCGCGCCAGCAGCTCATCGACGACGTCTATCAGCTCACCGGCATCGCCGACATCCTGCGCGGCGACGTCGATCCGGCCGAGACCGCGACGGCGACGCGCACCAAGGCAAGCTGGGGCGCCTCGCGGGTGAGGGCCAAGCAGATGGAGCTGGCGCGCTTCGCCCGCGGCGTCCTCGCCATCATGGGCCAGATCATCGCCGCGCGGTTCCAGCCCCAGACCCTGGCGGCGATGAGCGACGTGCGCCTGCTGCCGGACCCCGCCGCGAAGGCGGCGCTGCAGGGCGCGCTGGCGGCCGGCGCCGTCGCGCCCGCGCCCGGGCTGGCGCAGCTCCTGGCCGCGCCCACCTGGGCGGAGGTGCTGGCGCTGCTGCGCGACGACGCCCTGCGCGCCTTCCGCATCGACGTGGAGACCGATTCCACCATCGAGCCCAACGACGGCGACGAGAAGCAGCGCCGCATCGAGTTCATCGAGGCGGTGGGCGCCTACATCGCCCGCAGCGCCCCGGCGATCCAGCTGATGCCGCAACTGACGCCGGTGATCGCCCAGGGCCTCTTGTTTCTGGTGCGCGGCTTCCGCGTCGGGCGCGAGATGGAGCAGGTGATCGAGCAGGCCATGGACGAGCTGGCCGCCGCCGCGTCCCAGGGTGCATCCCAGGGCGCGTCTCCGCAGTCTGCCCAGCCGCCGCAATCGGGGGCGTCGGCGCCCAGCCCGCAGGCCGAGGCGCTGAAGGGGCAGGCGGCGATGATCGGCGCCCAGGCCAAGCTCGCCGGCGCCGAGACCGACCGGTTCCGCGCCCAGACCGACCGCTTCGCCGCCCAGGCCGGCGCCGCCATCGAGGGCGGGCGCCTGGCGCTGGAGCGCCAGCGCGCCGCGCCGGCCGCGGCCGGGCCGCCGCCGCTGGCCCAAGGCGACATGGCCGCGGCCATGCAGGCCGCGGTGCTGAAGGCGACGCAGCGCCGCTTCATCCGCGACATCAACAGCGCCGCGCCCATCGCCGCGCCCACCCCCTGAAGCCACCACCCGAAACCTCGCCCATGCCCTCCAAGACCTACGACCTCCTGACCATCAAGGCCGCGGTCGCCGCGCCCGCCGACTACGTGGCCGCCTATCCCGCCGGCGGGCCGCTCTACGCCGTCAGCTTCGCCGGCTTCTCGGCCTCGGTGGCCGCGCAGCTCGCCCTGGGCACGGCGGCCTACGCCAGCCTGGGGACCGTCGGGGCGAGCGTGCCGCTGCTGACCGGCGCCAACGCCTGGGCCGGCCCGCAGACCTTCCGGGCGCTGGCGGCGACCGCGCCCGCCTCGGCCGCCGGCGCCGGGCTCAACCTCGCCCCCGGGGTCGCGCCGGCCAGTCCCAACGACGGCGACGCCTGGATCACCGCGACCGCCGTCTTCGCCCGCGTCGGCGGGCAGACCCAGCAGCTCATGGCCGCCCAGAACGACCTTGCCGACCTGGCCAGCGCCGCGGCCGCGCGCGCCAACCTCGGCGTGAGCGCCACCGGCGCGGACGGCGCCTACTGCCTGCGCGCCAACAACCTCGCCGACGTCGGCGCCGCCAGCGCCCGCGCCAACCTCGGCCTGGGCGCGGCGGCCCTGGCCGGCGTCGGAACCTCCGGCGCGGTGCTGGGGCTGCTCGACGCCGACCTCGGCTTTTCCGGCGCCAACACCCACGCCGGGACCGAGACCTTCGCGGCCCTGGTCCAGACCGCCGCCTCGGCCAGCGCCGGCGCCGGGCTCAACCTGGCGCCCGGCGCCCCGCCGGCCGCGCCCGCCGACGGCGATCTTTGGACCACCAGCGCCGGCCTCTTCGCCCGCATCGCCGGCGCGACGGTGGGGCCGATGGGCGCGGGCGGCGGCGGTCTCTCCACCGCGGCGCTGCTCTTCGGCGACGGCTCCGACGGCAACGTCACCATCACCGGCGCCGTCGCCCTGACCCGCGACATGTTCTACCAGAACCTCACCCTGAGCCCCGGCGCGGCCCTGAACCCGGCGGGCTGGCGCATCTTCGTCGCCGGCGTCCTCGACCTCACCGCCGCCCCCGCCGGCGCCATCGCCATGAACGGCGCGCCCGGCGGCGCCGCCCCCAGCACCGCCAGCGGCGGCGCCGCGACGCCATACTTCCCGGTCAACAGCCTGGGCGCAGACGCCGCGGCGGTGGACCAAGGACTTGCAGGGATCGCGGGCGCAACTGGCAGCGGAGCGGCGGGCACTCAGCAGCTCGCCTATGCGAGTCTGGTCAATGGGGGCGGCAGTGGGGGAACGGGAGCTTCGGGCGCCGGAACCAACGCCGGAAACTCGGCGATTTCCAACTCAAGCAACAACGTACAAACCCCCACCCATCTGCCATTCGTGGCCGTTCAGGCGAACTCAAGCGGCACGACCAACGCCGGTTTCAAAGGCATAGCTGGAGGTCTCGGGGCAAGCTCGGCCGCCTCTGGTGGTGGCGACGGCGCCAACCGCGGCGGGGCATCCGGAGGCGGCGGGCAGGGCGGGGGCGTAATCTTCATCGCCGCAGCAACTCTCGATCGCGGAGCGTCAACAGCCGTAGCCGCGATCCAGGCAAAGGGCGGCAGCGCCGGTTCGGGTTTCGCGCCGGCGGCAGGCAACAGCGGTGGAGCGGGGGGTTCCGGCGGAGGAGGCGGCGGCTACATAATCTGCATGGTTGGCGCCTTCGCTGGATCGGTCGCCAGCAACGCCATCGACATCTCGGCTGGAAACGGCGCCGCTGGCACGAACGCCAACGGGATTGGGATCGGCGGGAACGGGAGCAGCAGCGGCCAGGGCGGCCGTTTCACGCTCGCCGACATGAGTGGCGGGACCATGGCCAACACCACCGGATCGCCGCAAGTCGCCGGTGCGCTACACGCTGGCGCATCGGCCGGCGCCGGGGGCGTAGCAAGTATCGATCGAGCGAAACTCTGATCCTTCACCCGCGCTCCCGGAACCGGCCACCTATTCATCCGCTCATCCCGGCGGAAAGCCGGGATGAGCGGGGCTTTGGGATTGGGAAGGGTCGGTCCCTCCCTCGGGGCCGAGCGCCTCGATCAGGGGAGCGAGTTGGTGGCGATAGTTGCGCCAGCGGCCAAGGCCAGCCCGATGTAGCGGGCGGCGAACTTCCTCGCCGGCGCCCCCAAGGGCGCGGCGTCGAGCGAGGTGGAGATCAAGGCACGATGGATCCCAGGCGAGACCCACAGCGGCAATCAATCGGCGCATCGCCGCCTCTGGAGCCTCGACCAGGGCGCCGTGCTCCACCTCGACGATTTGGCCGGGCATCAGCGCCTGCCACCGATCCATGACGCGCCTGTAACGGAGGTAGTCCGCGGCAATGTCGGTGAGGTCGAACCCGGCGTGGTTTAGTTCGTCAAAGTTCCGCATGAAGATCGACAGACAGGTGTCGAGCGGATGCCGCGTCGCGTGAATGATGGTCGAGCGTGGAAAGATTAGCCTCAGGAGCGGGGCCGCGAGGTAGTTCGCGAGGGTCTTGTCCACGACCCGGCGCGAACCCTGCCAGCCGCGAGCGCGCAGCGCGTCCAGGTAGCGCGCGCCCAGGCGGCGAAAGTGGTCGGGCGTGTCCACCTGGAATGGGGCGCGCCCCGCAATCGCCTCATGAATGGCGTTGCACTCGCCAAATCCCTCTACGTGCCTGTGTGCAATCAGGATCTGCTCGATGAGCGTCGAGCCGGATCGCGGCATGCCAATGATGAAGATTGGCGCGCGGCTTGGGTGGCCGCGGCCCTGGTGTTCGTGCAGAAACGCCGGGGTGCAGAAGGCCATGTTGGCGTTCAGGGTCCGGTCGACCGCCTGGAGGTATCCTTGCGGATCGAGGGAGGCGCGGCGCAGGGCGTTGCCGCGGGCGAAGGCGTCGAACGCGGCCTCGTATCGCCCCGCAGCATCGAACTGCGCGCCATAGCCGAACCACCACTGGGCCTCGCCCGCCGACGCCATCCGGCCGTTCTACACCGCCTCGGCGCCGGTGGCAGCTTCGCCGGATCGGTCGAACCTGGAGGATCGGACGGACCTCCGGTTCCCGAACGACCTCCAGCTCGGCGGCGGGCCGTCTGGCCCCGGCTCTGCGGCCCGCTGGCGCGAGCCTCCGGCCGGGGTGATGGAGGAAGGTGCGGCGCGCTCGCGTGGCGGCGACGAACCGCTTTTTTTTCCGTCACCCCGGCCGAAGCGCTGCGGAGAGCCGGGGCCGGACCCTGCGGTTCCCGAACGGCGTCCAGCTCGGCGGCCCCGTCATGGCGCCGCCAGCGCGCGCGATGCCGGGCAGTGGATAACCGCTGTTTGGTCAGGCTCAATGCTTCCTACACCTATGCGGGAGTAGGATCGCGCAATCGCACCGGTGCGAGAGTTGGACGAGTGTGCGGCTCATGTCCGAAGCCAGGGCCGAGGATGCGGACGCGCCGGCCGATCGGTCCGGGCGGGGCGGGGCGCCGCTTCGGCTCACCGACGCCGGCCTGAAGGCGATCCTGGACCGGTTCCAGGGATCGCCGCTGCTCGGCGACGGCAAGATCAACGTCATCGCCCTGGACGCGATCGCCGAGCGGCTCGGCGGCCGCTGGAGGGTTCGCCAGACCTTCGTCCACGAGCACGCGCAGCGGGTTCTGAAGCAGCAGCTCGACCCCAGCGCCATGGTGGAGCGGATCAGCGAGACCGAACTCATCGTCGCCCAGCCGGACGCCTCGCGCGCCGCCGGCCAGCTGCGGTGCCTGAACGGCCTGCGCGAAATCCTGCATCATTTCCTGGGCGCGGCTCACCTGACGGACCTCAGGCTGCACGAGGTCACCCGGATCACCACCACCGGGGTCTTCGGCCAGAAGATCGACGTGGCGGCGGCCGAGCGGGCGCGGGACGCCGCGGCGACGCTGGCGCGGGCGGCGCGCGCCGACGAGGCGACCCGGCCGCCCCCGCTCGACCGATGGACGCCGTTCGCCTCGTCGAGCGGACGCCGGATCGGCATATCCTGCTCGCTCGAGCCGGTGATGCAGCTGAAGACCTCGTCGCGGATCGGCTACCGGGTCACGCGGCGGGTGCTGCAGCTGCCCTCGCACGCGGCGCTGTCCACGCGCGACGTGGACGCGCTCTCGCCCGGCGACATCGAGAAGATCGACCTGGCCTCGATCGCGCGCGGCATCGACCGCATGGCCGCTTCGCAGCAGCCGGACGACGCGCCGCCCAGTCTGCTGCTGACGATTTCCTACACGACGCTGCACAGCCGCCGCTGCCGGCCGGCGCTGCTGGCGCTGCTGGCGCAGGCCCGCCAGCAGGTCCGCCACGGGCTGATCATCGAGATCTCCGGCATCGACGGCGCCCCGGCCTCCGCGCTGCCGGAGGCCATCGCCGTCGTCAGGCCGCTGTGTCTGCACGTCATCGGCCGCCTCAGCGACGGCCTCGATCAGGACGTCCGCCTGCTCAAGGGCTCGGGCCTGACGGGGCTCTCGGTGCGATGCCCGCCCATCGACGGCGACGCCCAGTTCATCGGCTGGACCAGAGCCCTGGTCGCGGCCGCGACGCGCATTGCGCGGGCGCTCTTCGTCTACGACCTCGCCAGCATGGGCCACGCCAAGATCGCCGCGTCGCTCGGCGTCACCCACGCGACGCTCGCGCCCCAGCGCCTGAGGAGCCACTTGATCGACGACGAACTCCCGTCGGGCGCCTTCCGCGGCGCGGAGCGGGCGCCGGTGTGAGGCGCTCGCCCACCCCGAGCTCACGCCGTTCGCCGGTATGAGCGGGGAGGGGTGCGGGCGAAACCTCTCCTGCTTCACTTTGCGCCGGCGGCGCGGCGGCGCAGGCGGCGCCAGAGGAAGGCGGCGAGGGCGGCGAGGGCCGCGGTGGCCACGGCCCAGTCGGCATAGCGCAGCGCCTGGTGCAGGCCGGGATCGCGCCGCCAGGCGTCGCCGATGAGCACGCCCGCCCAGGTCAGCGCCAGGCACCAGGGCCAGGAGCCCACGAAGGTGTAGACGTGGAACGGCAGGCGGCGCATTTCCGCGATCCCGGCCGGCAGGGCCACGTAGGTGCGCACCCCTGGCAACAGGCGCGCGATCAGCACGGCGGCGTCGCCGAAACGGGCGAAGAAGCGCTCGGCCCGGTCCATCTCCCGCGGGCCGACGAGGACGTAGCGCCCCCACCGCTCCAGCAGCGGCCGACCGCCGAGGCGGCCGACCTCGTAGGCGAAAAGCGAGCCGAGGTTGCAGCCCAGCGCCCCCACCGTGGCGACGGCGAAGAGGTTCATCCTGCCCTCGGCGACCAGGAAGCCGGCGAAGGGCAGGATGATCTCCGAGGGCAGCGGCAGGCAGGCCGACTCGGCCGCCATCAGCAGCGCCACCCCCAGATAGCCGGTCTGGCCGATGAAGCCGACGATGAGCCGCAGCAGGAAAGCCGTCATCGTCCTCGCCCGGCGCCATCCGATCGGCGCCCACCCAGCGCATCCGCCGAGGCTGCTGTTGCGTTCCCTTTCGCCGATGAGCATTGCCGACGATGCGCTGGAACGGCTGGCCCCCAGGCCCTACGAGGAGCTGCGCCCGCAGATCCGCACCGGCGATCTCTTCCTGTGTTCGGGGCGCGACGCCTTCTCGCGCCTGATCCGGGCGGCGACGCGCAGCCCCTGGAGCCATGTGGCCCTGGCGCTGCGGCTGGACGAGATCGACCGGGTGATGGCGCTGGAATCGGTGGCCAGGCTGGGGGTGCGAATCGTGCCGCTGAGCTCGTTCGTCTCGGCCTCGTCGAGCGGGCGCAAGCCCTATCCGGGGCGCATCCTGCTGGCCCGCCATGCGAGGTTCGCCGCCCTCGCCGATCCGGCCAGGGTCAAGCGCATGGCCGACTTCGCCGTCGACCGCTTCGGCGCGCCGTTCGCCGCCGCCGAGGTGGTGAAGATCGCCCTGCGCGTGGCCCTGGCGCGCCTCGAGCTGCGCATGCCGCCGCTGCTGGCGCCCACGGACGAGTTCATCTGCTCGGAATACGTGGCGCGCTGCTACGAGGTGGCGGGGGTGGCCATCCCCTGGGACGGCCGCGGCTTCATCGCCCCCTCCGACTTCGCCGCCGACCCGGGGCTCTGCGCCCTCGCCCAGGTGCAGACGCGCTGAGCCGGGCCGGCGCCGCCGGGAGGGAAAGACGAGGCCCGCGCTCTCGCGGAGCTCCTTCCTGGGTCCCGGCGTGCGCCGGGACCCAGGAAGGAGGCAAGGGAAGGGGAGCCACGAACGACCCGAAAAACACGAACGGGGTCACTCCGGGCGGCGCGCTGGGCGCGCGCAGAGGGTTCAACCGCAGAGATCGCAGAGATTCGCGGAGATATCGCCGCGCCGCTGGCTTCCCTTTGCGAACCTCCGCGGGCTCCGCGGTTCATTTTCCTTGCCGCCGCCTGCGTTCGTGGCGCGCCGCCTGCGACCCGCTCATCCCGGCGCCGGGATGAGCGGGAGTTGGGGGGCGAAACCTGTCCGTGCTCTCTTCCGTGGTTGGTGGCTTTTCCTTCATTAGCGCGACGTTAGCGGGGGTCTGGGGGCGGTTATTGTCCTTCGCATGCGAAGGATATTCCTCACCCCGAACTTCCCGCCCACCGGGGCCGACATCGAGGCCGCGGCGGCGGCGGGGGCGGGCGAGATCGTCCAGGGCGAGGGCGGCTACCGCGAGATCGCCGAGCCGGGCGATGCGCGCGAGCATCAGGCGCTGGCGGCGCTGCGGCGGCTCGCGGCGCGGCGGCGCGAGCAGCTGGAGCGCTTTCGCGCCCGCGTCCACGGCGAGGACCGCGCCGTCCCGCTGACGATGGAGCGGCGCTGCGAGCTCGCTGCGGCGCGCGAGGCGCTGCGCGGGGCGGACGCCTCGGCCACGGCGGACGTCGAGATCGCCGACGGGCTCTGGCTGGAACTTCGCGCCGACGAACTCGAGGCGCTCTGGACCGCGGCCGGCGCCTGGACCCTCGCCTGCCATCGGCGGGCGCGCACCCTGGCGGCGACGATCGCCGCCGCGCCGGCGCCGCTGGCGGTGGACATCGAGACCGGGTGGCCGGCGTGAGGCGCGCCTTCGTCTGCCGCGGCGGCGCCTGGATCGAGAAGGCCGCCGCGGCGCCGCTGCACGCCCCGGCGCCGGCGCCGATGGTGCGCTGCGACGCCATGGACCCGATCCGCTCGATGCTGGACGGGCGCATCTACGACAGCCGCTCGCGCTACTACCGCGCCCTGAAGCGTGGCGGGGCGCAGATCGTCGGCGACGAGCGCGCCGCGTTCGCGCGCCGCCCGGCCTTCGAGCCCGAGGGCGTGGCCGCAAGTCTCAAGCAATCGATCGAGGAGCTGGAAAGCCGATGATGGCCGAGGAACTGGCGGGCGCCCAGGCGCCGGACGAGGCGCCGGACGAGGCGGGCGCGCCGCCGCGGAGCCTGCGCGAGGCCCTGGAGGGCGCGTTCGACGCCGTCGGGACGGCGCCGGACGAGGCGGGCGCCGAGAGCCCCGCGCACGTGCCCGATGCGCCGGACGCGGAGACTTCGGCTCAAGCCGGGGCGCCGCCCGCGCCGGCGGTCGCGGACGCCCGGGCCGACGCCGAGGCGCGCCGCGGCGCCGAGCGGCTCGGGCGGCTGGAGGCGGTGCTGGCGCCGCGGCGCGAGCGCTTCCAGCTCGCCGGCCTCGACGAGGCCCAGGCGGTGCAGCAGCTGCTGGCCGCGCACGATTTCCTGGAGCGCGATCCGGTGGGCGCGCTCGCCTATCTCGGCCGTCAGTCCGGGGTGGACTGGAACGAACTCGCCCGCCGCGTCCAGGGCGCGCCGGGTCAGACCCCGGCCCAGGCCCAGATCCAGGCGTCCGCGCTGGAGCCGCTCGCCGCCGAGGTCGCCTCGCTCAGCCAGGCCTTCGCCCGGCGCGAGGCGCGCGAGGCCGAGGCCAGCGCCCGCACGCACCTGGCCGCCGTCGACGCCTTCGCCGCCGATCCCGGCCGCGTCCACCTGGGCGCGGCGAGCGAGCGGATGAGCCAGCTGCTGAGGCTCGGCGCGGCGACGACGCTGGAGGAGGCCTACGAGCAGGCCTGCTGGGCCGACCCGCGCTTGCGTCCGCGCATGATCGAGGCCGAGTCCCAGGCCCGCGCCGCCGCCGCCGGGAGCGCCGCCCGGGCCGCCGGACTGGCCACCGCCGCCGCGGCGCGCCACGCCTCCGGCTCGGTCACCGGCGCGCCGACGCCCGGCGCGCGCCCCGGCGCCGCGCCCAGTCTTCGCGAAGAACTGTCGAGGGCCTTCGACGCCTTCGCCGCCTGAAAACCAGAAAAGGATCTGACGGCCCATGGCCTCCCCCAATCTCAACGAGATCGTCACCACCACCTTGCGCAACCGCTCGGGCAAGCTGGCCGACAACATCACCAACAACAATGCGCTGCTGTCGCGCATGAAGAAGAAGGGCTCGATCCAGCTCGTCTCGGGTGGGCGCACCATCGTGCAGGAGCTGGAATACGCCCAGAACGGCACCTACCAGCGCTACGCCGGCTACCAGGTGCTGAACATCTCGCCCTCCGACGTCTTCACCGCGGCCGAGTTCGACTGGAAGCAGGCGGCCGTCGCCGTCACCTGGAACGGGCTGGAGATCGACGTCCAGAACACCGGCCGGGATCAGGTGCTCGACCTGCTGGAGAGCCGGATCAGGAACGCCGAGAAGACCATGGCCAACAGCCTCTCGTTCGATCTCTATTCGAACGGGACCGCCGACGGCGGGCTTCAGGTGGGCGGGCTGCAGCTGCTGGTCGCCGACGCGCCCACCGCTGGCGTGGTGGGCGGCATCGACCGCAGCCAGTGGGCGTTCTGGCGCAACCAGTCGTATTCGGGGCTCGCCAACGGCGGCGCGGCGGTCTCGGCCGCCAACATCCAGCAGTACATGAACGCGCTCTGGCTGGCCACCAAGCGCCAGAACGACGTCGCCGACCTGATCATCGCCGACAACGCCTTCTTCCAGTTCTACTGGTCGAGCCTGCAGGCGATCCAGCGGATCACCCAGGAGGACGCCGGCGAGGCCGGCTTCCAGCGGCTGAAGTTCATGGGCGCGGACGTGGTGGCGGACGGCGCCGTCGGCGCGGCCTGCCCGGCCGAGCACATGTACTTCCTCAATACGGACTACATCAAGTATCGGCCGTCGGCGAAGCGCAACCTCGTGCCGCTGGAGACCGTCTCTTCCATCAACCAGGACGCCTCGGTGCGGCTGATCGTCTGGGCGGGGAACCTCACCCTGGCCAACGCCGAGCTGCAGGGCGTGCTCATCGCCTGAAGGAGGGGCGAACCATGAACCGCGATCTTCGCAAGCTTCCATTCCGGGGCGCGCTTTCGCGCGGGCTCTGCTCCCTCGTCTGGCAGGGCGACTTCGGCAAGGGCGTCTCCACCGGCTCGGGCGTCAGCTTCGAGCCGGGCGTCAATCCCTGCCTCCTCGAGGGCCCGCTCGCGGCCGCCGGCGTCGCCGACGACGGCGCTCCCGCCCCCGGCGGCCGGCCGGGCGCGGTGGCCCGGGGCGACGCCGGGGCCGAGTTCGTCTGCTGCAAGCTGACGCTCGCGGCGGCCGCCGACCTGTTGCCGGGCCAGTGGTACTTCTGGGACGAGAACTACAGCCTCACCCTGGGATCGGCGGTCAACGCCAGCAACCTCGTCAACGCCGAGGCGGGGGTGCTGAACGTCTGGGCGCCGCAGGCGCCGGCCGGGACCTACCATGCCTGGGTGCAGCGGGCCGGGCACTGCTCGGTCAAGGCCGACGCCGGCTCGGTGGTCGGCGGCTTCGCCGAGACGAGTTCGCTCCTCGCCGGCAACATGAAGTTCCCGGCCGCGCCCAGCGCCGGGCAGAAGTCGATCTCGCCGGCGTCGGCCTTCGTGGCGTCATCGGCGATCGCCTTCACCGGCGCCACCGTGGCCGGCTCGCCCTGCATCACCGGCGTCGTCTCGGCCTCGGCGGGGGGCGGCGTCGCCGATCTCCAGCTCGGCCAGGCGATCACCGGGGCCGGCCTGCCGGCGAACGCGATCATCGCCGCCATCGACCGGCAGGGGTCGGGCTGGCGCGTCACCCTCGGAACCAACACCGCTGGTTCCCTGAGCGTCGCCCAGAACGCCACCGCCACCGCCGCGGGCGTCGTCTTCACCGTGACCAGCCACGTCACCGCCAACCTCTCCTGGCCGACGCTCGCCAGGCAGAACTGACGCGCACCCGGGTCGGCGAGGCGATCCCATTCTCTTTTCAGGAAACCAGCATGAACGAACTCGACACCCCCGACCTCGCCGCGCCCAGGACTCCGGCCGTGCCGCGGTTCTGCGTCAAGGCGATGCACCTGCCGTTCGCCTCGCAAGGCGCGGGGCGGCCGATCTACGAGGATCGCGAGTTCGTCGAGATCCTGATCCCCGGCGACCGCCGCGCCGTGGCCTTCGAGCCGGTGAGCGAGGCGCACGTCGCCCGCTGGCCGGCCGAATACCAGGCCTTCCGGGCCGGGCGCGAGGCGCCGCTGGAGGGAACGCCGCTGGCCGACTGGCCCAACTCCGGCCTCACCCGATCCAGGGTCGAGGAACTGGCCTATTTCAACATCCGCACCGTGGAGCAGCTCGCCGAGGTCAGCGACGCGCTGCTGGCCAACCTCGGCATGGGCGCGCGCGCGCTGCGCCAGACGGCGCGCAAGTTCCTCGAGGTCGCCGCCAGGGGCACGGCGCCGCTGGAGCGGCTGGTGGCGGAGAACCTGCGACTGAAGGACGAAGTGGAGCGCCTGGCGCGCGCCCTCGCCGAGGCTGGCCACGGCGCCGCGAAGGAGACCGCCGATGCCGCCGCTTGAACGCATGATCTCGCTGCGCGGCCCGCGCTTCTTCCGCGACGGGGAAAGGCTGATGTTCGTCAACCACCTCGACGGCTCGACCCGCGACGGCCCGCGCCCGGCGACGCAGGCCGACAGGGCCGCGCATCCGGATGCGGCGCAGCGCGACGAGGCGGCCGGCGCCCGCAGCGGCCTTGGCCCGCGCGTCACCTTCACGGGCGCGAAGGTCTGACGTGTCGCTGCTTTCCATCGTGCAGGGCGTCGCCGCGCGCCTCGCCCTGCCGCAGCCGCCGGCCGTCGTCGCCTCGGCCGACCGGCAGGTGCAGCAGCTCCTCGGTCTCGCCAACGAGGCGGGCGCGCAGCTGGGCGCCGCGTATCCCTGGCAGGCGCTGCGCCGCGAGCAGAGCTTCGTTTCCACGGCGACGCAGGCCCAGGCCGCGGCCCTGCCGGCCGACTTCGGCCGCTTCGTTCCCAACAGCTTCTTCAACCGCTCGACGCGCCGGCCGATCACCGGCCCGATCACGCCGCGCCAGCACCAGTGGCTCCAGGCCCAGCCGGCCTATTCGAGCGTCTATCTCGCCTTCGTCGAGCGCACTGGCCAGTTCCTGATCGATCCGAACCCGGCGGCGGGCCAGACCATCGCCTACGAGTACCTCTCCAACGCGTGGGCGAGGAGCAGCGCCGGCGTGCCCCAGACGGCGTTCCTCGCCGATGCCGACACCGCCCTCCTCGACGAGGAGCTGATCGCGCTGGGCCTCAAGTGGCGCTTCCTCAGGGCCAAGGGCCTCGACTACGCCGAGGAGATGGCCACCTGCGAGCGCGAGGCCGAGCGCGCCCAGGCCCGCGACGGCGGCGCGACCGCGCTCACCCTCGCGCCGGCGCCGGTCGATCCCGACCGCCTCAACCTCCCCGACGGCAATTACGGAGGCTGAGCCGCGCATGGTCCGCCAGGCCCTTCGAGCCAACCCCGGCCGGCGCCAGGTCAGCGTCGGCCAGTCGATCCCGGCGCCGACCGGCGGCTGGGATGCGCGCAATCCGCTGGCGGCGATGCCGGTGCAGAACGCCGTGACGCTCGACAACATGATCCCGCGCGCCGGCTCGGTGGACCTGCGCCGCGGCTTCGTCGAGCAGGCGAGCGGGTTTTCCGGGCCGGTCGAATCGCTGATGGCCTATCGTGGCGCAGCCAGCGGCGATCGGCTGTTCGCCGCCGCGGGGGGGGCGCTCGTCGACGCCACTCTGGCCTCGACCTCGCCGCCGCCGCCGGTCTGGACCGGGGCCAGCTCCGACCGCTGGAACCACACCGCGTTCGCCAACGCCGCGGGCGCCTGGCTGATCGCCTGCAACGGCGCCGATCCGCCGATCGGCTACGACGGCGGCGCCTGGAGCGTGCTGGGCCTCGCCGGGGCCGGGCCGCCGGCGCTGGTTCCGGGCGCGCTCGCCAGCGTCTTTGCCCACAAGGGACGGCTCTACTTCCTCGAGGCCGGGTCGCTGCGGGTCTGGGTCCCGGCGGCCGGCGCGGTGGGGGGCGCCTGCGCCCTCGTCGACCTCGCCTCGATCTTCTCCAAGGGCGGACGGCTGGTCTGCGGGGGAAGCTGGTCGTGGCAGTTCGGCGTCGGCGCCGACGACTTCGCCGTCTTCGCCACCGACCAGGGCCAGGTGGCGATCTGGCAGGGGAGCGATCCCACCAGCGCCGCCGACTGGAGCCTGGTCGGGGTCTACGACTTCGGGCCGCCGCTCGGCCCGCGCGCCCTGCTGAAGTTCGGCGGCGACCTCGCCCTCGTCACCGCCGACGGGGTGATCCCGCTGTCGCGCGGGCTGAAGCTCGACCGCGGCGCCCAGCAGGAGGTGGCGCTCACCGGGGCGATCATGAACGCCTTCGCCCAGGCGGCGAAGGCTCATGGCGCCAACCACGGCTGGCAGGGCATCCTCTATCCCGGCCTGACCGCCAGCCCCTCGAACCCCGAGGCCGCGGGCGGCTCGCTCGCCATCTTCAACGTGCCTTTGGTCGAAGGCGGCGCCGCCTGGCAGTTCGTCCAGAACGTGCTCACCGGCGCCTGGTGCCGCTTCACCGGCATCGACGCCATCTGCTGGGAGCTGGCCAACCAGCGCCTCTATTTCGGCGCGGCCGGCGGGGTCTATCAGTGGGACGTGGGCTCGGACGACGACGGCGCTCCGATCGTCGCCACCGTCCAGCAGGCCTTCAGCGCCTTCGGGGCGCCCGGCCGGCAGAAGCGCTTCACCATGATCCGGGCGCTCCTGAACACCAGCGGCCTGGTCGCGCCCGCCCTCGACATCCTCGCCGACTACGCCTCGGGAACCCCCGCCGCGGTGGCCACGGTGGTGGACGCCGCCGCGACCGCCCAGGCGATCCGCTACGACTGGACCGGCGTCGGCGCGGTGGGG
>DATKRO010000054.1:0-19564 GCA_035532115.1 Caulobacteraceae bacterium
TGCAGGCGAGGTGCTGGCCGACGCCGCGCCCGCCGAACTGCTCGCCGGCCATCCGGACGAGCGGGTGCGCGCCCTGATGGAGACGCCGCGCCGCCAGGCCGAGCGGGTGCGCCAGCTTGCCGAGGCCGGCCGCGCATGAACGCCAGCGTCGCCGCCGCCTGGGCGCTGCTGCCCGGATACCTGAGCCAGCACGTGCTGGTGAGCGCCTCGGCGCTGGCGCTCGGCCTGGCGCTGAGCCTGCCGCTGGCGGTGGCCGCCAGCCGCAGCGCCGCCGTACGCTGGCCCTCGCTGCTGCTGGCGAGCCTGGTCCAGACCATACCGAGCCTGGCGCTGCTGGCGCTCTTCTATCCGCTGCTACTGGCGCTCTCGGGGATCAGCCGCGCGGCGTTCGGCCACGGCTTCGCGGCCCTGGGCTTTTTGCCCGCGCTGCTGGCGCTGACGCTCTATTCCATGCTGCCGATCCTGCGCAACGCCGTCGCCGGCCTCGCCGGGGTCGATCCAGCGATCGTCGAGGCGGCCCGCGGCGTCGGCATGACCGACCGGCAGCGGCTTTTCTCCATCGAGGCGCCGCTGGCCGCGCCGGTGATCATGGCGGGGGTGCGCACCGCGGCGGTGTGGACCATCGGCGCGGCGACGCTGGCGACGACGGTGGGCCAGACCTCGCTCGGCAACTACATCTTTTCGGGGTTGCAGACCGAGAACTGGGTGTTCGTGCTGTTCGGCTGCGCCGCCTCCGCCGTGCTGGCGCTCGCCGCCGACCAGCTGCTCGGCCTGATCGAGAGCGGGCTCGCGGCCCGGCGGCGCTGGCGCGTCTGGACGGGCGCGGCGGGGCTGGCGCTGGGAACGGCGGCGGCGCTCTCGCCGCTGGTCAGCTTCGGCGCCGCGCCGGTCCGCTTTGTGGTGGGCGCCAAGAACTTCACCGAGCAGTACATCCTCGCCGACCTGATCGGCGAGCGCCTGAAACGGGCCGGCGCGGCGGTGGCGATGAAGGAGGATCTCGGTTCCAGCATCGCCTTCGACGCCCTGAAGGCAGGGGAGATCGACACCTACGTCGACTATTCCGGGACGCTCTGGGCCAATGTGCTGAAGCGCACCGACAATCCGGGCCGCGCCGCGGTGCTGGCCGACCTCACCACCGAGCTGAAGCGCCGCGACGGCGTCGTGGTGCTTGGCTCACTGGGCTTCGAGAACGCCTATGTGCTCGCCATGCGTCGCTCGGAGGCGCAGGCCCTGCATATCGCCACCCTGGCCGACCTCGCCGCCCACGCCGGCGACCTCGCCATGGGCGCGGACCTGGAGTTCCTCTCACGGCCCGAATGGGCGGCGGTGCGGGACGCCTACGGCCTGAGGTTCAAGCGCCTGGTGCAATACCAGCCGACCTTCATGTACCACGCCATCGCCTCGGGCCAGGTCGACGTGATCTCGGCGTTCTCCAGCGACGGGCGCATCGCCGCAGACGATCTGGTCGTGCTCGCCGATCCGCGCCACGCCCTGCCCCCCTACGACGCCGTGGTGCTGGTCTCGCCCAGGCGCGCCGGCGACGCGCGCCTGATCGGGGCGCTGCGGCCGCTGATCGGCCGCATTCCGGTGACCGCCATGCGCGCCGCCAGCCTTATGGTCGACCGCGACAAGGCGACGCCGGCCCAGGCGGCCCGGGCGCTGGCGCGGCGGATCGGGCTCGCGCCAGCGGGCGCCTCGGCGCCGCCGCCAATGCTTCGTTAACCACGTTCGGCCGATGCTGCGGCAGGCGATCTTGCCGTACCGGAGGCCTTAGCATGGACGGCGCCGAGGTTCTCGACATCGGCCGGCAAGCCATCTGGCTGACCATCCAGCTCAGCGGGCCGGCGCTGATCGTCGGCCTCGTGGTCGGCGTCGTCATCGGCCTGATGCAGGCCCTGACCCAGATCCAGGAGCCGACGCTGGTCTATGCGCCGAAGATCGTCGCCATCTTCATCTCGCTGCTGATCTTCCTGCCGTTCATGGGCGCGCTGCTCACCGGCTTCATGCGCCACATCGCCGCCCGCATCGTCACGCTCTGAGCGCCGGCGTGGAGTCCTACGCCGCCGCCCAGCAGGTGTTCGTGGTCGGCCTGGTGTTCGCGCGGGTCGCGGCGATGGTGATGACCATGCCGGGGCTCGGCGATGCGCCGGCGCCGCAGGCGAGGCTCGGCTTCGCGCTGATCCTGGCGTTCGTCGTCGCCCCGGTGGTCGCCCCCGACCTGCCGCCGATCCCGCCGGACCTCGGCGGACTCGCCGCCGACGTACTGCGCGAAGTACTGATCGGCCTGGCCATCGGCGCGATCCTGCGCGCCTTCCTGGCGGCCATGGCCGTCGCCGGCGAGGTGGTCTCGATCGCCACCACCCTCTCCTTCGCCCAGACCGCCAACCCCGCCATCGCCCAGCAGGGCTCGACGATCGCCAGCTTCCTGACGCTGCTCGGCGTCGTGCTCGTCATGGTGACCGACCTGCACCATCTCTTCATCGCGGCCATGGTGCGCTCCTACACCCTCTTCCCTTATGGCCGGACGCCGCCGATCGGCGACGCGGCGCAGCTGGCGGTGCGCGCCGTGGGCGGCGCCTTCATGCTGGGGGTGCAGCTTGCCGCGCCGGTGCTGGTGTTCTCGCTGATCTTCAACATCGCCACCGGCCTCATCGGGCGGGCGATGCCGCAGTTCCAGATCTTCTTCGCCGCCGCGCCGTTGCAGGTGCTGCTGGGACTGTCGCTGTTCGCCCTCAGCCTCGGGACCATGGGCATCTTCTGGATCGACCGCTACCGCGACCTGCTCTCGGCCTTCGGCTAGGCGCCGATGTCGAGCGAGCACGACGCGGCGTCCAAGACCGAGGAAGCCACCCCCAGGAGGCTCGACGAAGCGCGCAAGCAAGGCGACGTCGCCAAGTCGATGGAGCTTGCCCAGACCGCAGCGCTCGCGGGCGCGTTCGCGGCGCTGGCCATCGGCGGCGGCGCCCTGGCGCGCCATCTCGCCACGGCGCTCACGCCCTTCATCGCGCACCCCGACACCATCCAGCTTCAGGGCGCCGCCGGGGTCGCGGTGATCCGCAAGGTGGTGGGCATCGCCGCCCCGGCGCTCGGCGCCATCCTGGGCGGCGCCATGCTGGCCGGAATCGGCGGCAACCTGATCCAGCACGGGCTCCTCTTCACCACCGCCAAGCTGCGTCCGGACCTCTCCAAGATTTCGCCCGTGGAAGGTTTCAAGCGCGTCTTCGGCATCGACGGGCTGATGCACTTCGTGCGCTCGGCCTTGAAGGTGGCGCTGGTGGGGCTGGTCGCCTGGTGGGTGCTGGCGCCCCGCGCGAGGGAGCTTCCGGGGCTGGTGGCCATGAACCCCGAGAACCTGCTGGGCTATGCCGCCGGACTTGGCCGCAGCCTGATGTCCGCGGTCCTGGCGCTGCTGGCGCTGGGCTCGCTGCTGGATTTCCTGTGGCAGAGGCGCCGGTTCCTGGCGCGCATGCGCATGACCAAGGAGGAGCTGAAGGAGGACTATCGCCACAGCGAGGGCGATCCGCGCGTCAAGGCGCGGCTGCGCCAGATCCGCCTGGAGCGCGCCCGGCGGCGCATGATCCAGGCGGTGCCCAAGGCCACGGTGGTGGTCGTCAACCCCACCCACTACGCCGTGGCGCTACGCTATGAACAAGGCGAGACGCCGGCGCCGCAGTGCCTGGCCAAGGGCGTCGACGCCGTGGCCCTGAGGATCCGCGAGGTGGCGCAGGCCGCCAAGGTGCCGATCGTGGAGGATCCGCCGCTCGCCCGCGCCCTCTACCAGGCGGTCGAGGTCGACCAGACCATCCCGCACGAACACTATGCCGCCGTCGCCAAGATCATCGGCTTCATCCTGGGCGGCCGGCGCGCCAAGCCGCAGGCGCGGGCGATCTCGGCGGCGCGGCGGAGCGGCTGAGCGGCCGGCGGTGGGATTTGATCTATGATCGGCCCATGATTCGGTCCGAGCGGCGCGGCGCCGAGCCCGAGGCGAAGCCAGGTCGAGGCAATCCGGCCCTGGCGGCCGCGGCGGGGCTGTTCCTGCTGGCCGTGCTCTTCGCCGCTTCCTTCGCCTTCCGGGCCGGACCCGCCACCTGGGCCGGCGTGGCGCTGCTCGCCGGCCTGACCGCGGTGGCGCTGATCGTGCTCCTCGCCATGCGCGCCGCGCCGCCCGCCGCCGCCGAGCCGGACCTGGAGCTGCTGACCCGCTGTCTGGCCGAGCCGGCGGCCGTGGTCGGCGCGGACGGCGCCCTGGAAAGCGCCAATGGCGCCTGGCGCGAGGCGTTCGGCGCCGCGCGGCGGCTGCAGCGGACGACGCTGGGCGGCGCGCAGGGCCTGCTCCGCGCCGCGCGCCTCGCCGCGCGAGCCGAGCAGGTGGTGACTCTCGACGGCGCTGCGCGCCGGCTGGAAGCCGCGGCGCTCGGCGGCGGCCGGTTCCTGCTGCGGCTTTCTCCCTCCTCGGCGCCGACCCCATCCGGCGGCGAGGCGGTCCGCGCCCCGGCCGGACCGACGGGCCGCGGCCTGGACGCCTTCGCCGCCGCCTCGCCGTTCGGCGCGGCGCTGATCGAGGGCGACGATGCCTTCGCGGGGGCGATCCTGGAGGTGAATCCGGCCTGGGCCGCCATCGCCGGCCAGGCGCCCTCACAGGGCGCCAGCCTGGGCGCCCTGCTCACGGCCGAGAGCCGCGAAGAAGCCGCCCGCAGCCTCGCCGCCGGCGCGGCGGGACCTTTCGAGGTCAGCCCGCTGGCGAGGCCCGGGAGCGTCGCCCAGCTCTACCTGGCGCGCCAGGCCGGCGGCTCGCTCGCCTATCTGGTCGACCTGACCGAGCAGAAGCAGCTGCAGGCCCAGCTCGCCCAGTCCAACAAGATGCAGGCGATCGGCCAGCTCGCCGGCGGCGTCGCGCACGACTTCAACAACCTGCTCTCGGCGATCCAGCTCAGGCTCGACGAACTGCTCTCGCGCCACCCCCTGGGCGATCCCTCCTACGAGGGCCTCTCGGAGATCCGCCAGACCTCCATCCGCGCCGCCGACCTGGTGCGCCAGCTGCTGACGTTCTCGCGCAAGGCCACCATCCAGCGCGAGAGCCTCGACCTCGGCGAGCTGATCAGCAATTTCGACGTGCTGCTGCGGCGTCTGATCGGCGAGGACGTGCGCCTGGCCACCGACTACGGCCGCAACCTGCCGATGGTGCGGGCCGACAAGGCCCAGCTGGAGAACGCGGTGATGAACCTCGTCGTCAACGCCCGCGACGCCGTGCGCTGCAAGGGCGGCGGCACGGTGAGCCTGCGTGCGGCGCGGCTCAGCCAGAGCGAGGCGCTGGCGCTCGGCCATGGGGGCGCGCCCATGGGCGAGATGGCGCTGATCGAGGTCGCCGACGACGGGCCGGGCATCGCGCCGGACGCCATGGCCAAGATCTTCGATCCCTTCTTCACCACCAAGCCGGTCGGCGAGGGCACGGGGCTGGGCCTCGCCACCGTCTATGGGATCGTCAAGCAGTCGGACGGCTGGATCACGCCGCTCTCGCCGCCCGGCGGGGGGGCGACGTTCCGCATCTTCCTGCCGGTTTACGAGCCGCCGGTGCTCGTCGAGCCGCCGGCGCCGGCCGCGCCGCGCGGCCGCGCCCCTGCCCGGGACCTTTCCGGCGCCGGCCGCATCCTCTTCGTCGAGGACGAAGACGCCGTGCGCGGCATCGCCGCGCGGCTGCTGCGCGCCCGCGGCTACGAGGTGCTGGAAGCCGCCGACGGCGAGGAGGCCCTCGCCATCGCCGAGGCCAACGCCGGCCGGATCGACCTGATGATCTCCGACGTCATCATGCCCGGCATCGACGGACCGACGCTGTTGAAGAAGGCGCGCGGCTACCTGGGCGCCGCGCCGGTGATGTTCATCTCGGGCTACGCCGAAGCCGAGTTCTCGGATCTTCTGGAGGGCGAGAGCGGGGTGTCGTTCCTGCCCAAGCCCATCGACATCAAGAGCCTCGCCGAACGGGTGAAACAGCAGCTGCAGGCGCCATGAGACTCAGGCGCCGGAGTCCGACTGACTCGCAGGCGACTCGTCCGTCCAAGGGTTGAAGACGGCGGCGCCGGCCCGTTCGTAGTCGCGGCGATCGCGCGTCACGACGGTCAGCCCATGGTGCAGCGCGGTGGCTGCAATGATGAGGTCGGGCTGCGAGAATGTGTGGCCGGCCCGGCGCCCGACCTCGACCAGCAGCCGCCATCTCAACATGATGTCCTCGCTGATCTGCAACGTCCGGCGCTCGAACATCGGCCGCAGCGCGAGGTTCAGCCAGTCGTGCAGGTCGGCGCGCCGCCCGGCGTCGTCCAGACGCTCGATCCCGTAGCGTATCTCGGCGAAGCTGACGGCGCTGATGTGGAGCAGGTCGAGCGGCTGAGCGCTGACGAAGCGCACCACGCGCGGCTCGGGCCTCGACCGCCGCAGTTCCGACAGAACGTTGGTGTCGAGCAGCCAGCCGGTCAAAGCCCGACATCTCGCACCGGCATCGGCTCACGCCTCGGCTCGAGGTCGGCCTGGCGGTGCGGCGAGGCGCGCAGCGCCGCAACGAGGCGGGCGCCGGTCTCTCCCGCGGCGATCACCGACGGCTCGCCCGGCTCCGGCCGGTCATCCCGCGCCGCCGCTTCGACGATCGCCAGCAGTTCGCCCTGAAGCGACCGATGATGGCGCTGAGCGCGCCGGCGCAGCCGCTCGATCACGGCGTCTGGCGCGTTCTTGATCGAAAGGTTCGGCATGGCGCCAAAATGACGCCAAATTGAATTCGACGCAAGCTTTTCGCGAAGCCCGGCTTGCCGGCGCCCGGCTCGGCGCCCCATAGTGGCCGCCGTTGCGGAGGATCGGCGTGGCGACCTGAAGCTTCAGGTTTCGGAAGACCGCATCGCCGGCGCGCCGGGCCGCGAGGTCGCGCGCCTCCCCAGATTGTCTCTGCTCGCCTCACGGTCATGGCCTTTTTCAGCAACGATGCGATCAACCGCATCAATTTCCACTACGCCATCCAGGCGCTCGCCATGGGGGCCGGCGGGATCTTCTTCCTCGCCTACCTGCTGCACGCCGGCGTCCCGATTCCGGCGACGCTTCTGGCCCAGGCGGCGATTCTCGCCGGACGCTTCGCCTGGCGGCCCGCCATTCTGCCGATCGGCAAGCGCTGGGGTCTGAAGCCGATCGTCGTGACCGGGGTCCTGGTGATCGCGGGCGAGTACCCACTGCTTGCCCAAGTGCATGGCGTCGATCTGTGGCTCGGCGCGTTCTGCCTGGCCGGCGCGGTGGGCGACACGCTCTACTGGTCCGGATACCATGCCTATTTCGCCGCGCTCGGCGATCCCGAGCACCGCGGCCACCAGGTCGGCGCGCGCGAGGCGATGGCCGCCGTGATCGGCATCGCCGCACCGCTGGCCGGCGGCTGGGCGCTGGTGACGCTGGGGCCGCGCATCGCCTTCGCCGCGGTGGCCGTCGTCCAGGCGCTCTCGGCCCTGCCGCTGCTGGCCGCGCCGAACGTGCCGGTGCTGGCGAGGGCGCCGGGCGCCTTCAGGGCCGCGCGGCTCGGCATGGCGCTCTTCGTTGCCGACGGCTGGATGGGCGCGTGCTTCGGCCTCGTCTGGCAGGTGGTGCTGTTCGTCTCGCTGGGCGGCAGCCTGGCGGCCTATGGCGGGGCGATGGCCCTGGCGGCGCTGGTCGGGGCGATCGCGGGCCTGCTGCTTGGCCGCCACATCGACCGCGGCGGCGGGCGGCGCGCAGCGCTGATCTCCTTCGCGGTGACGACGGTGGTGGTGGTCCTGAGGGCTGCGAGCCTCGGCTCGCCCTGGCTGGCGGTGGGCGCCAACGCCCTTGGGGCGCTGGCGGGCGCCGTCGTCGTGCCGGCGATGATGACCGCCGCCTACAACCTCTCGCTCGCCTCGCCCTGTCCGCTGCGCTTCCAGATCGCCTGCGAGGGCGGCTGGGACGTCGGCTGCGCCGGCGGCTGCGTCATCGCCGCCGGGCTCTCGGCCATGGGACAGCCGCTGTCGATCGCCATCCTGCTCGCCCTGCCGGGCGCAGCCGTCACCGCCTGGATGCTGCGTGGCTACTATGGCCGCGCGGGCGGTGCGGCCGAGGCGATCGCGCCCGCCGCCGCGCCGCCCTGAGCCCCTACGCCACCCGCCGGCGCGCCCGCTCCAGGGCGGCCGCGGCGACGCCGACGCTGGGCTGGCGCTTGGGCATGCGGTTCCAGGCGTCGAGGGCGGCGATCTTGTAGGCCTCGGCGAGGGTCGGATAGTTGAAGGTGTTCTCGACGAAATAGTCGAGCGTGCCCTCGAGGTTGAGCACCGCCTGGCCGATGTGGATGAGTTCGGTGGCGCCCTCGCCGACGATATGGGCGCCGAGCAGCCGGCGCGTCTCGGCCGCGAAGATCAGCTTCATGAACCCCGACGAGAGCCCCATGATGTGGCCGCGCGAAGTTTCGCGGAAGCGCGCGACGCCGCATTCGTAGGGAATGGCGCGCTCCCGCACCTCCTCCTCGGTCATGCCGACGGTGGAGATTTCCGGCGCCGAATAGATGCCGTACGGAAAGAACTCCGGCGGCGCAGGCGCACTCTCCCCGAAGGCGTGGCAGGCGGCGATGCGCCCCTGCTCCATGGACGTGGAGGCGAGCGAGGGGAAGCCGATGACGTCGCCGGCGGCATAGATCCCCGGGCAGGCGGTCTGGAAGGTCGCCGGCTCGACGGCGATGCGGCCGCGCGCGTCGGCGGCGAGGCCGCACGCCCCCAGCCCCAGTCCTTCGGTGGCGCCCACCCGGCCAGCTGCGAAGAGCACCATGTCGCAGGCGAGTTCGCGGCCGTCTTCGGTTTCGACGAGGCACCGGCCGCCCGGCTGGACGGCGGCCGACCTCACCTTGCAGCCGAACCGGAAGGAGACGCCCCGGTCGCGCAGATCGTGGAGGAACTCGTCGGCCAGTTCGCGGTCCACGAAGCTCAGGAGCCCGTCCGACGGCTCGAGCACCGTCACCTTGACGTCGAGCACGCTGAAGATCGAGGCGTATTCGACGCCGATGACGCTGGCGCCGATCACGGCCAGGTGGCGCGGGATCGCCTCGAGGTCCAGCAGCTCGTCGCTGTCGACGATCCGGCGCCCGTCGAAACCGATGTGCTCGGGGCGGTAGGGCCGCGTGCCGACACTGATGAGAAAGCGCTTGGCGCCCGCAATGCGCGTCTCCCCGTCGTCGCCAGCGACCTCGATCCGGTGCGGATCCAAAAAGCGCGCCTGGCCGTGCAGCGTCGCCACCCCGTTGCGGGCGAACTGATGCTCGAGGATCTCCACCTCGTGGTCGAGGGTGATGCGCAGCCGCTTCAGCAGGTCCTCGGCGCCGATCTCCTGCTTGACCCGATAGGCCCGTCCGTAGAACCCGCGCTCGCGCCAGCCGGAGAGATTGAGCACGGTCTCGCGCAGGGTCTTGGACGGAATGGTGCCGGTGTGCACCGAGACCCCGCCGACGCGGCGTCCGCGCTCCACCACCAGCACGCGCTTGCCGAGCTTGGCGCCCTGCACCGCCGCGCGCCGCCCCGCCGGCCCCGAGCCGATGACGATGAAATCGTAGGCGTCGACTGCGCGGGGCTCAGGCAAGGCTGGCGCCTTTCTCGATTGCGGCGGCCGACACCCTAGGGCTTGCGGGTTAAGGCCATCTTTGCCGGTCCGGAGCCCGCATTTCGCACCAGCATATGAGGGAATGTGTTGTCTTGGACGCGAACGCCCCTCATATACGATGGTACCCCTACCCCTACCCCTCCCCCGCGCTTCCCGCCGCGGCCTGCTTCAGCGGCTCGGGCGGGGCTCGTGGGGCGGGGGGCGGAGACTGGCGGAAGCGCGCCTTCATCTTGGCGACCCAGCCTTCGAAGACGTCGTTGTCCGCAGCGAGGCGGCTGAAGTCGGCGGGCGAGATGTGGCCGTCGCTGATGCCCGAGAGGGCGACGCGCAGGGCGTCCGGATCGTGCGCCGCGGCGACGAAGCCGGACCAGCGCTGGCGCAGCCGCGCCAGCGAGACATCGTCCCCGGCAAGCGAATAGGCCACCGCCGCGCGCAGCAGCCGGCCCTCGTCCTCGTCGCTCAAGGGGCCGGGGGTCTTGAAGCGGTCGCCCAGCAGCCGCTCGTACATGGCCCCGGCCTCGGGCCAGGCCTTCTTTCTCCAGACGATCTCGGAGCGGACCTCGACCGCATCGGGCGAGGCGTCGGCGCCCAGCACCTCCAGCGCATCGCCGTAGCGGCCGAGGCCGGTCAGCGCCCGGGCGGTGACGATCCGGCGCTGCAGGTTCAGCGACATCGGCAGCACCGTGGTGCGCGACGAATTGATGGCGTCGAGCGCCTTCTCCGGCTGCCGGTCCATCAGATAGATCACCGCCAGATCGGTCGCGACCTGGGCCTTGGACACCCCGTCGAGCCGATTATCCACCTGATATTGCAAAAGCTCCTCGGCCTGGGGCAGCAGGTCGACGGCCACCAGGCGGCGGGCGAGCTTGCGCACCATCTCGTCGCCCTCCTCGCCCACCGGCGTCAGCTCCTTGAAGTCGTAGAACAGCGCCAGCGCCTGCACCGGCTGCAGGCCGTCCGCCATTCCATCGAGGAACAGGCTCTTGAAGGCCGCGGCGAGGTCGGCCTGGAGCTGCACCGCCTGCGGCACGTTGGGCAGATCCTGCCCGGCCGAGCGCAGCGTCTCCAGCGCCTCCCGATAGCGGCCCTGGCTCAGGTAGAGCTGGCCGAGGGTGCGGATGTTCTCCAGCTCGAACGCGCCACCGCGCCAACGGTAGCGCAGCGATTCGTAGGTCAGCGCCGCCTGGACCGGCGTCGTCTGCCCCTGGGCGAGCGCGATCTGGGTGGCGCGCATCAGCGCCGGTCCGGCGATGAAGTCGGCCGGATTCGTCTCGAGCGACTGGTACTCGGCCAAGGCGTCCGAGGCGTCGCCCTGCTGCTGCGCTACCTGGGCCTGCACCAGCTTCGATCTGGCGTCCTCGAGCGGACCGGCGTGGCTGGCGAGCGCATAGCTGATCCAGCTCTTGCCGCCGGCGGTGTCGCCCAGCGCCAGCGCGGTCCGCGCCGCGGCCCTGGCGAATCGCGCCTTCCAGCGCGCCGGGAACTGCGGCAGGGCGGACGCGCCGGCGGCGAACTCGCGCCGGGCGTCGGTCCAGCGGCTCAGCTTGGCGAAATCATAGCCCCGCCACAGGCTGGCCGGTGCATCGGCCTGGAGCTGCGGCGCGGCCAGGTCGGTCTCGGCCTCGTCGTAGCGGCGGGCCATCACCCTGGCCATGCCGCGCAGGGCGCGGAACTCCGCGGCGTCGGCGAGCGCCGGATGGGTGCGCAGCGCATCGTTCAGCACCCCGATGGTCTCGTAGGAGAGCCGCGAGCCGATCAGGAACCTCGCCAGCGCCAGATGCGCGGCGCTGGAGCCGTCGGGCCCCTTGGCCTCCTCGTCGGCGACAGGTCCCATCAGGGCGTCGTAGCGGGCGAGGAAGCCGGCGCCTCCCGTCCCGCCCCAGTCGCCGCCGATCAGCCCGGCGACGGCGGCGGGCTGGGGCGCGCCGGCGGCCTGGGCGGCGGCGAGCCGGGTTCCCGCGCCCGGCGGCGAGAGGACGAGGCCACCCTTGCGGCCGACGGTGACGATGTCGCCGCTGTAGCCGACGGTAAGATCGTCGGCGTGCGGCTCGATCGCCAGGCCCTGCGCCGACGGCAGCAGCGAGAACTGCACGAAATCGCGGCGCGCCGGCGACCCCTTGACCGGGGCGAGCGCCGTGACCACGGCGATCCTGTCGCCGACGGCCGCATCGTCGATCCAGAAGACGCCGGTGGCGCCGGCGAGCGCCGCGTTCAGGCTCCAGGGACCAGCGGTATCGTCGCGCATCAGCTTCACGGGCGCCAGCGGTGGCGTCTGGAACGGCTGCAAGGTCAGCGCCCAGTCCGAACCGTTCGAGCCGGCGATGAAGGCCTCGCGCTCGCGGGTCACGAGCCGCACGACCGTGTAGCCGGCGCCGGCGGCGGTCTGGCCGGTGAAGGTCTGGATGGAGGCGAACTGGGCGACATTCCTGGGGGCGCTGGAAAGGTCGATCCTGGCGCGGGCGTCGAACACGATCCAGATGGCGTCGCCGCGCTCGAAGACGGCGGCGCCGCAAGGGTTGGCCCAGGGGAAGTCGAAGCGCAGCTGCGAGCCGGCCAGAGCCGAGCCCATCACCAGCGTCCCGCCGGGCGGGGTCGGATCGGGCCGGGAGGGCTCGGCCGCCGGCGTCGGCCCCTTGGCCGGCGCTTCGGGCTTCTTCTTGAAGATGTTGACGAAGTCGGCGCCGTCGGCCTCGCCGGTCGCGGCGTCCGCGTCGGCGGCGAGGGTGAGGACGAAGGAAAGGACGCCGTGCTCGTGCCGGGCCTCGACCGATCTGAGCCACTTCAAGGGAACCACGTGCAGGGTGGCGAGATCGGGCCTGGCGTCGCGCGTGAACGTCAGGGTCAGCTTGTCGCCGTCGCGGCGCGCGAACATCTGGGCGCCGCCGCTCCAGCGAAACTCGATGCGAGAGAAGGTCTGCGCTTGGCCGACGCGGATGCTCAGGCCCGGCCGGGCCGCGATCGGTGTCTCGGCGGCCACGGGCGCCGCGGCGAGGACCAGCGCGCCGAGTGCCGCGATTGCGGCGCGCAGCGGGGCGGCCCGCGCCATCAGAGCGGCTTGTTCGGCTTGGCGGCGGGCGCCGCCGCGGCGACCGCGGGCTTCGGCGGAGCGGACGCGTGCGGGTGGACCACGGGACGGGCGCGGGTGACGGGGCGGCGGCGGACCGGATGGCGCGGGGCGGGCCGGCGCCTGGGCGGGGGCGCGCTCCGGGCCGGCTTGACTGGGGGGGCGGCCGCGGCCGGGGCCGGGGCCGGCGGGTTGATCGCCTGGCGGGCGGCGTCGGCCTGGGCGAGGTAGCGCGCGGCCAAGGATTCAGTGAGCCGCTTGGCGTCCTCGGGCGCCATCTTGGCCAGCATGGCCGAGAGCAGCCGCGCCTTCATCTTGGCCGCGATCGGCAGACGCACGTCGTCGGCGAGCAGGGTGAAGCGGGCGGCGGAGTCGGCCGGCTTCATGGTCTCGTAGACCTTGACCAGCCGGTCGATCTCGGCAGCCTGCTTGGCGTCGAGCTGGCCGAGCAGCCCCTGCATGTCGCTCTTGAGGGCGTTCATGGTGGCGATTTTGGCGTCCATCTTCGTCTCGGCCGCCTCGAGGAGCGCCATCTGGGTATCCAGACCCTGGGCGCGCTGATCGAGTTCGCCGCGGCGCGCGCCCAGGCTCTGCAGCACCTGCAGCTCGGCGGGCGAGAGGCCGGCGTTCCTGGCCAATTCGGCGGCGCTCTCGGCGCAGATCGGCGCGGGCCTCGCCCCGACCGCCTGGGCGCCGGGCTGGCCGAGGCCGGCGCCGGGCGGCAGGGGTCCCGGCCGTTTCACCGCCGCCGCGCCCTCGGCGAAACTGCGCGCCGCGCCGAGGATGCCCGGACCGTTCTCGAGGGCGTCGATGGCGAGAACCCCCAGCGCGGCGACGGCCAGCAGCGGCAGGATGCGCGGCAGTCGGCTCACCCCGCGGCTCCGGCGGCGCGGCGGGGCGCCGGCGCGGCGAACAGCTCCTCGTCGCCGGCCGGTCTCGATCGCAGCGACGATTGCAGCTGCGCCAGGCTGCGCAGGCGCTCCAGGCGCGCCGCCCCGGAAGGCGGCGGCCGGGCCATGGCCCCCTCGCGCTCCAGGATGAGTTCGGCGCCGGGCGTCGGGGCCGGAACGACCGCCGCCGCGGTGCGCGGCGGCATCGCGCCATGGCGGCCAGCGAAGCGGGCGAGGGCCGCGGCGCGCAGCGCCGGCGGGATGGCGGCCGATACGGAAGCCGAGTCAGCCTCGGTGGACCCCGGATGGTCGGCATGAAGGCGCTCCAGCCGGCTTTCGATGTCGAGCCCCCGGCGCGTCAGTCCTTCGAGGCTCGCCGAGAGGGTCTGGGCGCGCTCGATGCGGCCGGCGAGACTCTCGCCCGCCCCGTCGGTGGCGGCGCGCAGCTCGGCGAGCCCCTGCTCGGCGCGGCTGGCGGCCCGGTCGAGGTCGGCCACCGCGGCGGCGAAGCCGGCCTGGGAGACTCGCAGCGCCTTCAGTCTGGCGTCGAGACGCCAGCCCAGGAAGAGCGCGCCCAGCAGCAGCGCCCCCAGCAATCCGTTCATGATCAGGGCGATGGCGCTCATCTAGGACCTCTGCACGGCTTGCTTGGCCAAGGGCGTCAGCGGCGCCTCGACCCTGACGGCGATGTTGTGGTTGCGCCGGCCCATGCGGCAGCGGGTCAGCGGAATCTGACCGGCCTTGAGCTCCACCAAGGTTTCGGGCGTGGCGTTGAGCATCAGGGTGTCGCCCACCTTCAGGCCGAGCACCCGCGAGAGCGGAACCTGCTGCTCGTCCAGGACGGCGCGCACCTCCATCTGCGTCGTCCACAGCTCGGTGGCGAGGTGGCTCTCCCAGATGTTGTCGCGGCCGAACTTCTCCCCCATGAACTGCTGCAGCAGCATCTTGCGGATCGGCTCGAGCGTGGCATAGGGCAGGAGCAGTTCGATCCGGCCGCCGCGGTCCTCCATGTCGATGCGCAGCTTCACCAGGATGGCGGCGTTGGCCGGCCGGGCGATGGCGGCGAACCTCGGGTTGGTCTCCAGCCGGTCGAGGGTGAAGGTCACCGGCGTCAGGGGCTCGAACGCCACCTTGCAGTCGTGCAGCACCACCTCGACCATTCGCTCGACCAGCACGCGCTCGATGGTGGTGTAGGGGCGGCCCTCGATGCGCATGGCGGTGGCGCCGCGACGCCCGCCCAGCAACACATCCACGATGGAGTAGATGAGGTTGGAATCGACGGTCAGCAGGCCGAGGTTGTCCAGTTCCTCGGCGCGAAACACCGACAGGATGGCCGGGAGCGGGATCGAATTGAGATAGTCGCCGAACCGGATCGACGAGATGTTGTCGAGGCTGACCTCGACGTTGTCCGACGTGAAGTTGCGCAGCGAGGTCGTCATCAGCCGCACCAGGCGGTCGAAGACGATCTCCAGCATCGGCAGGCGCTCATAGGAGACCAGGGCCGAGTTGATGATGGCGCGAATGCCGGTGCGCTCGGACGCCTCGTCTTCGGAAAGATCGAAGCCGAGCAGGCTGTCGATCTCGTCCTGATTGAGGATGCGCTCCGAGCCGATCGGCGCGTCGGCGGCGGCGCCGGCCTGCCAGTCTCCCGCGCCCGCTTCGCCGGGCGCGGCTTGGCCCTGCGCGGCGGCCTTGGCGGCGCTCGGGGCGGTCTCGGACTGGGTATCGGGTGCGTCGGCCATGGTGGGCGAAGATCGGCTAGCGGAGCTAGTTGATCAGCATCTCCTCGATCAGCACGGAATTGACCTTGGCGGGCGCGATGAGGAGGTCGACGCGCCGCTGCAGCTCCAGGCGCAGCTCGTAGGTGCCCTCGCTGCCGGAGAGATCCTCCGGGCGCAGCTCGCGCAGGAAGGTCTGGAACATGTCGTTCAGTCTCGGCATCTCCGGGTCCAGTTCGTCCGCGGTCTCATGGTCGGGAAGCTCGAACGCCAGCTTGAGCTTCAGAAAGGTCGGCTTGCCGTCCGGCGACTGCATGTTCACGACCATGGCCGGCAGGGTGTAGAACACCACCCCGTCGGGACCGTCCTGCACCTGCGGCGCGTTCGGATCGGCCTTGCCGCCCCTGCTCGCCTGGCGCTTGATCTTCGGCAGCCTGTGAGCCTGCGCCCCGTGCTTGGGCGCCATCATCACGAAAGCCGCGCCGGCGCCGCCGCCCAGGATCACGAACGTCGCCGCGCCGGCGATCAGCAGCAGCTTGAGCGGCAGCTTGCGCTTGGCCTCGCCTTCGCCCTCGGTCCCTTCGCCTTCGGCGGCGGGATCCCTGTCCTCCTCTTCGGCTTCGGCCTGGACCTTGTCGGCCTTGCCCTTCGACCGGTCCTTCGCCACGCGCGTGATTCCCGAAAGACGAATGCCTCCCTCCATCGCGCCGCGTTGGTTAAGGATCGGTTCATGGATCGGCGGCCAGGCGGCGCCCAGTTGAGAGATTTGCCGCGTCATATCAGGTAGTTGCGCCGCGCCTGGTGCGGCGTCGGCGAGCGCGGCGGCGCCGGACCAGGGCTTCTGGCGTTTCTTGCTGTCTCCGGCGCCCCGATTCGCCCGGCCAGGCGCCAGGACGCTCCGGCGCGCCCGCCGTCCAACCGGAGAAAAGCCTGCCCGGAAGAATTGGCCGGGCGGCAGCCGTTAACCTTCCTATCTGCTGAACACATTGATGTTTTCGGTGGCCCGGTGCTTGCAGTGGGTGGCTCGCAGCAACACCCCGAGGCCGCCGAGCGCCATGGACAATTCCATCTACGTCTCCCTTTCGCGGCAGATCACCCTGCAGCGCGAGCTCGACATCACCGCCAACAACCTCGCCAACGTCGACACCACAGGCTTCAAGTTCGAGGAGCTGATGACCAGCGCCGATCCGGCCGGCCCTGCGGCCAGCGCCGGCGTCTCGGGACCGGTGATCTTCGTGGCCAGCGACGGCGTCGCCCGCGATTTCACCCAGGGCCCGCTGACCCAGACCGGCGCGCCGCTGGATCTCGCCATCTCGGGCCAGGGCTTCTTCGAGATCTCCACTTCGAGCGGCCCGCGCTACACGCGCGATGGCCGCTTCAAGCTCGATCCCACCGGCAGGATCGTCACCCAGGACGGCGACCCGGTGCAGGGCGATGGCGGGACCATCGTCATCGACCCCACCAAGGGCGCCGTCAGCATCTCGGCCACGGGTATCGTCAGCCAGGCGGGCCAGACCGTGGCCAAGCTCGCCCTGGTAAGTTTTGCCGACCTTTCGGCGCTCTCCAAGGACGGCTCGGGGCTTTACAGCAACGTCTCGAACCTTACCCCGACGCCGGCGGCGGGCGCCCTGGTGCGCCAGGGCATGCTGGAGGGCTCGAACGTCGAGCCCGTGGTCCAGATCACCCGCCTGATCGAGATCAGCCGGGCCTACGAGGCGGTGACCAACCTGATCAACGCCACGTCCGCCCTCTCCAAGACCGCCATCCAGCAACTCGGCCAGCCGAGCGCCGGCGGCTAGGCAAGGAGCCAAAGATGCAAGCCCTGAGAACCGCCGCCACCGGGATGGCGGCCCAGCAGCTCAACGTCGAGGTCATCTCCAACAACATCGCCAACATGAACACGGTCGGCTTCAAGCGCCAGCGGGCCGAGTTCGAGGACCTGCTCTACCAGACCTTGCAGCAGGCGGGGGCGCAGTCGTCGGACCAGGGCAACGTGGTGCCCACCGGAGTCCAGATCGGCGCCGGGGTCAGGGCCGGATCGGTCTACCGCATCACCACCCAGGGCACATTGACCCAGACCGGCAACGCCTTCGATCTGGCCATCAACGGCCCCGGCTATTTCCAGGTGCTGCTGCCCGACGGCGAAACCGCCTATACGCGGGCCGGCAACTTCTCGGTCAACGACCAGGGGCAGATGGTCACCGCGGACGGCTATCTGGTGCAGCCGTCCATCGCCGTCCCGCCGAACGCCACCCAGGTCACCATCTCGCAGCAGGGCCAGGTCGAAGCCGCCGTCCCGGGCCAGAACGCACCCCAGGTGGTCGGCCAGATCGTGCTCGCCACCTTCGTCAACCAGGCCGGCCTCGAGGCCCAGGGCAGCAACCTCTTCATGGAGAGCGCCGCGTCCGGGCCGCCGGTGACCGGCAATCCCGGCAGTCCTGGAGTGGGCGTCACCGACCAGGGCTACGTCGAAGCCTCCAACGTCGATCCGGTCTCGGAAATCACCGCGCTCATCGTCGCCCAGCGCGCCTACGAGATGAACTCCAAGGTGGTGACCACCGCCGACCAGATGCTGCAGACCGCCTCCAGCGTGAAATCGTAGCATGGGCCCGGCCCCCGCCCCGCGCGCACGTCCGCGACCGCGGACGGCCCTTCTCGCCGCCGCCCTGGCGCTCTGCGCCTCGCCGGCCCTGGCCGCCCAGGCGGTGAGCCTCGGGTCCAACCTCGTCGCGCCCGACGGCCCGCTGACCCTGGGCGAGATATTCGAGGGCGCGGGCGCCGCCGCCCCCGTCGTGGTGGCTCGGCTGAGCGGCCCCAGCGTGGTGCTCGACGCGGACGCCGTGCAGGCGTTCGCGCTTCGACACGGCTTGGACTGGGCCAATCCGCGCGGCATCCAGCGCATCATCGTGCGCGCCGGTCCGGCGGCGTCGCTCGGCGGCGGACGCGGCCACGAGGTGCTCACCTACGGCCGCAGCCTTTCGGCCGGCGAACTCGTCCAGGCCGGCGACCTGTTATGGGCCAGGGTCGCCGAGATCCCCGTCGACGCCCCCCTCGACGCCGCCGCCGTCGTCGGCGAGCAGGCGCGCCGACCGCTGCGGCAAGGCGACGCCGTCTCCAGCCAGGATCTGGCCCCGCCCATCGTCATCAAGGCGGGCGATGCGGTGCTGGTCACCTACGCCGATGGCGGGATCACCCTGACGCTGCAGGCCAAGGCCATGGCGAGCGCCGCCGCCGGCGACACGCTCAACGTCCTCAACACCGCCTCCAGGAAGCTGATCGAGGCGGTGGCGACGGGACCCGGCCAGGCCGTGGTCGGCCCGCAGGCCCTGCGGCTGAGGACCGAGCACGCCTCCACCGATCCCCGCGAGCGCGGGCAGTTCATCCGCTAGGAGCCAGTTCCCGCATGCGACCCGCCGCCTTCGCGCTCGCCCTGCTCGCCCTGCCCGGCCTTGCCGGCTGCGGCTCTATCCATGAGGCCATCAGCGGCCCGCGGCTGGGACCGATGGCCTACCCGGCGCCTCTGGTGGCCGAGAACCAGCCGGTGCTGGAATCGGCGCGCGAGCCGCTGCCGCAGCCGGCCGGCGCCGACTCGCTGTGGCGCACCGGCGCGCGCGAGTTCTTCGCCGACCAGCGCGCCGACCGCGTCGGCGACATTGTGACCGTACTGATCAGCATCGCCGACTCGGCCAAGACCTCGAACACCACCACCACCTCCAAGACCTCGGCCAACAATTTCGGCGTGCCGCATTTCCTCGGGCTGGAATCGACCCTCGGCAAGGTGCTGCCCAAGGCCTACGACCCCTCGTCGCTGATCTCCACCAACGGCTCGGCCACCACCGCCGGCGACGGCGCCATCGCCCGCTCCGAGCAGATCAACCTCACCATCGCCGCCGTGGTGACCCAGGTGCTGCCCAACGGCAATCTGGTGATCCAGGGCAGCCAGGAGGTGAGGACCGACTACGAGCTGCGCCAGCTCACCGTCGCCGGCATCGTTCGCCCCGAGGACATCAGCGCCGCCAACACCATCAACCAGACCCAGATCGCCGAGGCCCGCATCAGCTATGGCGGCCGCGGCGACGTCAGCGCCGTGCAGAAGACGCCGGTAGGCACCAGCCTGCTGCAGCGCTTCTTCCCGTTCTAGTCTTACTGAGTCATCACGTCACATCCACCTGCGCAGCTTGACGATTCAGCCTTGGTGATTCGGGTTGGATCGCCTGGAGGCAGGGATGTCGGACGATACTGAGGTTCGTTTCGAGGCTTATGCGGATGGGCTT
>DATKRO010000055.1:0-20442 GCA_035532115.1 Caulobacteraceae bacterium
CTCGGTCAGGATGCGGCGCATGTCGTCGCGGCTGAGCGCCTTCAGCTCGACGCGGATCGGCAGGCGTCCCTGCAGCTCCGGCAACAGATCCGAAGGCTTGGCGACGTGGAAGGCGCCCGAGGCGATGAAGAGGACGTGGTCGGTCTTTACCGGACCGTGCTTGGTCGCCACCGTCGTACCCTCGATCAGCGGCAGCAGGTCGCGCTGCACGCCTTCGCGCGAGATGTCGGCGCCGGCGCGCTCGGATCTGGACGCCACCTTGTCGATCTCGTCGATGAAGACGATGCCGGCGCTCTCGGCCAGGGCCACCGCCTCCGCGGTCGCCGCCTCCTGGTCCACCAGCTTGTCGCCCTCCTCGGCGATCAGCGGCGCCCAGCCGGCCGCCACCGTCGTCTTGTGCGACTTGGTGCGCTGACCGAACGCCTTGCCGACGATCTCCGACAGATTGAGCACGCCCATGGAGGCGCCCGGCTGGCCGGGAATATCGAAGCCCTGGAACGGCGAGGCGGCGTCCGCGAGGGTGAGTTCGACGTCCTTGTCGTCGAGTTCGCCGGCGCGCAATTTGCGGCGGAAGCTGTCGCGGGTCGCGGCGGCGGCGTTCGGGCCCACCAGGGCGTCCAGCAGCCGCTCCTCGGCCGCGGCCTCCGCCTTCGCCTTCACCCCCGCCCTGCGGCGCTCGCGAATCATGGCGACGGCGTTCTCCACCAGGTCGCGCACGATCTGGTCGACGTCGCGCCCGACGTAGCCCACCTCGGTGAATTTGGTCGCCTCCACCTTCAGGAAAGGCGCCTGGGCGAGCCGCGCCAGCCGCCTGGCGATCTCGGTCTTGCCCACGCCGGTGGGTCCGATCATCAGGATGTTCTTCGGCGTCACCTCGTCGCGCAGGGCTTCGGGCACGTGGCTGCGGCGCCAGCGGTTGCGCAGCGCCACCGCGACGGCGCGCTTGGCCTCGGCGTGGCCGACCACGAAGCGGTCGAGCTCGGAGACGATCTCGCGCGGGGAGAACTCCGTCATCGTGCGTCCTTCGGTATGGCCAGGAGTGGTCGCGACGGCGCCTCTCGAACCATGCGGGCCGCGCGGCTCACAGCAGCTCCACCGTCAGCTCCTTGTTGGTGTAGACGCAGATTTCGGCGGCGATGGCCATGGCGCGGCGGGCGATCTCCTCGGCGGAGCGCTCGGAGTCCATCAGCGCCGTCGCCGCGGCCAGGGCGTAGTTGCCGCCTGAACCGATCGCCGCGACGCCGCGGTCCGGCTCCAGCACGTCGCCGACTCCGGTGACGGTGAGCATGGTGGTGCGGTCGGCGACGATCAGCATGGCTTCGAGCCGGCGCAGGTAGCGGTCGGTGCGCCAGTCCTTGGCCAGGTCGACGCAGGCGCGGGCGAGCTGCTCTGGATATTGCTCCAGCTTGGCCTCCAGCCGCTCGATCAGGGTGAAGGCGTCGGCGGTGGCGCCGGCGAAGCCGGCCAGCACCCGGCCGTCGGCGAGGCGGCGAACCTTCCTGGCAGCGCCCTTGACGATGGTCTGGCCCATGGAGACCTGACCGTCGCCGGCGACGACGGTCGATCCGCCCTTGCGCACCGCGAGGATGGTGGTTCCATGCCAGTCGGCAAATGTCGGCATGGCCGCGCATGTGGCGGCGGGCGGGACGCGGGTCAAGGATGAGCTTTTCCGACGAAGAGGTCGAACGCTACGCCCGCCACCTGGTGCTGCGCGAGATCGGCGGTCCGGGGCAGCAGCGGTTGAAGGCCGCCCGGCTCCTCATCGTCGGGGCCGGCGGCCTCGGCGCGCCGGCGGCGCTCTATCTGGCCGCGGCCGGCGCCGGCGCGATCACCCTCGTCGATCCGGACGTGGTGGCGCTCTCGAACCTGCAGCGACAGGTGCTCTACGGCAGTCTCGACGTCGATGCGCCGAAAGTGTCGAAGGCGGCCGAGCGGCTGGCGGATCTCAACCCCAACGTGATCGTGCGCCCGCTCGCCCAGCGGCTGGCGGCCGCCAACGCCCGCGCGCTCGTCGCCGGCCATGATCTGGTGCTGGACGGCACCGACGATTTCGCCACCCGCTTCGCCGTCAACGCCGCCTGCGTCGCCGAGGGCGTGACGCTGGTCTCCGGCGCCATCGGCCGCTGGACCGGCCAGATCGGCGTCTTCGCCGGGCAGCCCTGCTACCGCTGCCTGGTGCCGCAGATTCCGCCCGAGGCGGAGACCTGCTCGGCAGTGGGCGTGGTGGGCGCGCTGGCTGGCGTGATCGGCTCGATGATGGCGCTGGAGGCGGTGAAGCTGCTCGCCGGCGCCGGCGAGCCGCTCGCCGGCCGCCTGATGATCTACGACGCCCTCGCGGCCGAGACGCGGACGGTGCGCATCGGGGCCGATCCGCAATGTCCGGTGTGCGGCGCTCCGCCCCTCGCGGAAGACGGCCGCGGCCAAGTCGGCGGATGAGGGCCGAGCGGCCAGGCGCTACAGCATCGAGGGCACGACCCGGTCGGGCGGTTTATGGCCGTCCATCCAGGTGCGGATGTTGACGATCACCTTCTCGCCCATGTCGACGCGGCCCTCGATAGTGGCCGAACTCATGTGCGGCAGAAGCACGACGTTGGCGAGCTTCAGGAGCTTCGGGTTGACCGTGGGCTCGTGCTCGAAGACGTCGAGCCCGGCGCCGGCCAGTTCGCCGGCCTGCAGCATGCCGGCCAGAGCCGCTTCGTCGATGATCTCGCCGCGGGCGGTGTTGACCAGGATGGCGTGCGGCCGGATCAGCTTCAGGCGCCGGGCCGAGAGCAGGTGATAGGTGCCCGGCGTGTGCGGGCAGTTGACCGAAAGGATGTCCATCCGGGCGAGCATCTGGTCGAGACTCTCCCAATAGGTCGCCTCTAGCGCCTCGGCGATCCTGGGGCTCACCGGCTTGCGGTTGTGATAGTGGATGGACAGGCCGAAGGCGCGCGCCCGCCGCGCCAGCGCCTGGCCGATCCGGCCCATGCCGATGATGCCCAGCCGCTTGCCCGAGATGCGCTGGCCGAGCATCCAGGTGGGCGACCAGCCGTGGAAGTCGCCGGCCTGGATCACGTGGGCGCCCTCCACCACGCGCCGCGACACCGCCATGATGAGGCCCATGGTGAGATCGGCGGTGTCGTCGGTGAGCACGCCGGGCGTATTGGTGACGAAGATGCCGCGTTCGGTCGCGGCGGCCACGTCGATGTGATCGACCCCGACCCCGAAGTTGGCGATCAGCTTCAGCCGCTCGCCGGCCCCGCCGACGACCGAGGCGTCGATCCGGTCGGTGATGGTCGAGACCAGCACGTCGGCGCCGGCCATGGCGCGCGCCAGCCCCTCCGGCCCCAGCGGCCGGTCCTCGACGTTGAGTTCGGTGTCGAACAGTTCGCGCATCCGCGTCTCCACCGGATCGGGGAGCTTGCGGGTGACGACGACTTTCGGCTTGCGAACGGCCATGGGGGACCTGAGAAGGACGGGGTTCGACCTCTAGCAAAGCGCGCGCTGGCGGCCAAGCAAAGGCGGCCGAGCAAGCACGGTTTGGGCGGAGGCGGGCCAGGCCGGGCGTGGACGGGGCGGGGGGCGGGCCGGGCAGGGGGCGTGATGGTGCGGGCGGGCATCGGCGGCGCGGTCCTGGCGATGCTGCTGGCGCTGGGCGCCTGCGGCGCCCATGGCGGCGAGGGCGAAGACTGCCCGGGCGGAGTGCAGGCGCCGACGCCCTCCGGCTACTGCGTGCCGCGCTACGTCAGCCTCAAGCGCGACGAAGTGTTCGCCAGGGCAGGTCCGGGGACCGACTATCCGATCCTCTTCGTCTACCACGCCCAGGGGCTGCCGGTTCAGGTGGTGGACGAGACCACCGACTGGCGGCGCATCTGCGATCCCACCGGCGCGCTCGTCTGGGTGCACCGATCCATGCTCAATGGCCGGCGCACTGCGATTTCGCTGGCGCGCCAGCCGCTGCGGCTGCGCGCCGATCCGAGCCCTGGCGCGCCGGTGCGCGCCTATCTGCGGCCGCGCGCCATCGCCGCGCTCGGAGCTGCGAGGCCGGGCTGGCGCGTCCTCAGCGCCGGCGGCGTCTCGGGCTGGGCGAGGACGCGCGATGTCTGGGGCGCGGCGCCCGCGCTGCAATGCCCGTTGAGCACCGGCTTTGCGCCTGCTAACGGCGCGCCATGAGCAAGCCGCAAAGCCGCTTCGAGACCTCCGAACTCCTCGCCTGCGCCCGCGGCGAACTGTTCGGTCCGGGCAACGCGCAGCTGCCGGCGCCGCCGATGCTGCTGTTCGACCGCATCACCCGGATCACCGGAGACGGCGGCAAGCATGGGATCGGCTACATCGAGGCCGAACTCGATATCGACCCCTCGCTCTGGTTCTTCGACTGTCACTTCCTCGGCGATCCGGTGATGCCGGGCAGCCTGGGCCTCGACGCCATGTGGCAACTGGTCGGCTTCTTCCTTGGCTGGATCGGCGGCCAGGGGCGAGGGCGAGCGGTCGGCTGCGGCGCCGTGCGCTTCGCCGGCGAGGTGACGCCGGCCGCCAGGCTGGTGACCTACAAGATCGACATGAAGCGGGTGATCAACAGCCGCAGGCTGGTGATGGGGATCGGCGACGGGGTTCTGGAAGTGGATGGCGGCCCTATTTATGAGGCGGAAGACTTGCGGGTCGGCCTCAAGCGTCCCTAGCGGAAGGCGAACCATAGATCATGCGCCGCGTGGCGATCACCGGCATGGGCGTCGTCTCCTCGATCGGCGCCGGGGCCGATGAGGTGCTGGCGTCCCTGCGCGAGGCGCGCTCGGGGATCGAGGCGGCGCCTGAATATGCCGAACTGGGCTTCCGCTGCCAGGTGCACGGCAAGCCGCGGATCGACTGGGAAGCGATGGTCGACCGCCGGGCGGCGCGGTTTCTGGGCGCGGGAACGGCCTACGCCCACATCGCCATGGAACAGGCCATCGCCGACGCCGGGCTCGGCGAGACCGAGGTCTCCAGCGAGCGCACCGGGCTGATCGTCGGCGCCGGCGGCCCCTCCACCCGCGCCATCGTCGACGCCGCCGACACCGCCAGGTCCAAGGGGGTCAAGCGCATCGGGCCGTTCGCGGTGCCCAAGGCGATGAGTTCCGGACCGTCGGCGACCCTCTCCACCTGGTTCAGGATCCGGGGCGTCAGCTTCTCGATCACCTCGGCCTGCGCCACCTCGACCCACTGCATCGGCGCGGCCTACGAGCAGATCGCCCTGGGCAAGCAGGACCTGATGTTCGCTGGCGGCTGCGAGGAGGTGGACTGGACGCTGTCGGCCCTCTTCGACGCCATGGGCGCGATGTCGTCCCGCTTCAACGCCTGCCCGGCCAAGGCAAGCCGCGCCTACGACGCCGAACGCGACGGCTTCGTCATCGCCGGGGGCGCCGGGATCGTGGTGCTGGAGCCGCTCGACCGGGCCAGGGCCCGCGGCGCCCGCGTCTACGGCGAAATCGTCGGCTACGGGGCCAATTCCGATGGCTACGACATGGTCAGCCCCTCGGGCGAGGGCGCGGCCCGCTGCATGAGGCTGGCCCTCGACCAGGCCGGCGGCCGCGCCATCGACTACCTCAATCCGCACGGCACCGGCACGCCCATCGGCGACGTGAAGGAGATGGACGCGGTCCGCGCCGCGTTCGGCGCCGCGCCGCCGCTGATCTCCTCCACCAAGTCGCTCACCGGCCACAGCCTCGGCGCCGCGGGCGCCCAGGAAGCCATCTATTGCCTGCTGATGATGCAGAACGGCTTCGTCGCCGAGAGCGCCAACATCGAGACCCTCGATCCGGCGTTCGAAGATCTGCCGATCGTGCGCCGGCGTCTCGACCGGGCGGTGGAGACGGTAATGTCCAACAGCTTCGGCTTCGGCGGCGCCAACGGCTGCCTGGTGATGGCCAGGGCGTAGCTCGGCCTTGCGTCGCGCGAGGCGCCTGCTTAGGCAAGGGGCGCCGGCGCGGCGGCGCCAACCCTGCAGGAGCCTTCATGGCCGACGACTACGACCTGCCCAAGGGCGCGCTGATGGCGGGCAGGCGGGGCCTCGTGATGGGCGTCGCCAATCACCAGTCCATGGCCTGGGGCATCTCGGCGCAATTGGCGGCGCAGGGCGCTGAGCTCGCCTTCGCCTACATGCAGACCAACGAAAAGCGCGTGCGTCCGCTCGGCGACAGCATCGGGGTGAAGGCCTACGCCGCTTTCGACGCCTTCCAGGAGGGCTCGATCGAGGCGGCGGTGAGCACGGCGGGCGCCGCGCTCGGCGGGCTCGACTTTCTGGTGCATGCGATCGGCTTCGCCGACCGCAGCCAGCTCGGCGGCTCGTTCGTGGAGAACGCCACCCGGGCAGCCTTCCTGCGGGCCATGGACGCCTCGGTCTATTCCTGGGTGGACGCGGCCCGCCACGCGGCGCGGCTGATGGGCGAGGGCGGGTCCATGCTGACCCTCACCTATCTGGGCGCCGAGCGCGCCATTCCCAACTACAACACCATGGGCGTGTGCAAGGCTGCGCTCGAGGCTGCGACCCGCTACATCGCCCGCGATCTGGGACCCCGCAAGATCCGCGTCAACGCCATCTCCGCCGGCGTCATGCGCACCATCTCGCTCGCCGGCATCCAGGGGGGGCGCGCCATGCACGCCAAGGGCCGCCAGCTCAGCGCCCTGCAGGAAGACACCTCCATGGAGGGCGTCGCCGGCTGCGCGCTGTGGCTGCTCTCCGACCTCGGCCGCTCGACCACCGGCGAGGTGGTCCACGTCGACGCCGGCTTCCACATGATGGGGCTGCCGTCGCAGGACGAGGCGGCGCCGCAGGGCGCATAGCCTCTCGGGCCGCCGGCCCTCTTCAGGGCGCATAGGCCCGGAGAAACCGGCGCGTGGCCTCGGCGGCGATGTGATCGATGTGCTCGGGCGTCAGCTCCAGCGGCACGCCGAGCAGCCCCTGCACCTGGCGGTGGCTGACCACCATGCCGGAGAAGAACGCGGCCGCCTCGTCGGGGTCGGCGATACCGAGGCGCCCGGCGCGCGCCTCCCGGGCCAGGTATTCGGCGAGCTTGCGCCGCCCCGACCGCATGCCGGTCTCGAACACCGCCTTGGCCATCTCCGGGGCGCCCGGCGCACTCTGGATCAGCAGCCGGAAGAGCGCGAGGCCCCGCTCCATGCCGATGGTCGCGAGCAGGCGCCGCGCATAGGCCGCCAGCGCGATCTCGGGCCCGCCGTCGGCGCCTGCGACCTCCAGGGCGGCCGTGACCTGCTCGACCCGGCGCGCGATCAGGGCGCGCACCAGCTCGGCCTTGGAGCCGTAGTGGTTGTAGATGGTCTGCTTGGAAACGCCCGCGCGGCGGGCGATCTCGTCCAGGGGCGCGGCGAGGCCGCGCTCGAACAGCACGTCGGAGGCCGCATCGAGAATGGCCTCGTTCTTGGTCCTGTCGATCTGGCCGGCGACGCGGGGCATCAGAGCGGCGACGTGCGGTGGAGCGCCATTGGGCCTCGGGAGAAAGACGCGCGATCGGCCGTGTCGCCGGGCTCGGCGGGGTTGCGCAAGCCCGCCCCGCCGCTCATAGCACCGAATCGCCATGACCGCCGCCTTCGACGCTGACGTCATCATCGCCGGCGCCGGCATCGCCGGGGCGACGCTCGCCCTGGCGCTCGCGAGCGCCGGCCTCGAGGTCGTGCTCGTCGATCCCCAGCCGTTCGAAGCCCAGATCGCGCCCAGCTTCGACGGCCGGGCCTCGGCCGTGGCCTTTTCCAGCTTCCGCCAGTGGCGGGTGCTGGGCCTCGCCGAAACCCTCTCGCCCGATGCCCAGCGGATCGAGCAGATTCTGGTCACCGATGGCCGCGCCCCCGGCGCGGCGGCGCGCCGCGGCCATTCGGCGTTCCTGCGCTTCGACGCCGCCGAGATCGCGGCGCGCTCGGAGGGCGAGCCGCTCGGCTACATGGTGGAGAACCGGCGTATCCGCGCCGCGCTCGCCGGCGCGGTGGCGGCGGCGAAGCTGCGCGTGCTCGCGCCGGCGGCGGTCGCCAGGGTCGAGTTCAGGGCGGCGGCTGGCGAAGTCACGCTCGCCGACGGACGGCGCCTTGCCGCGCCCCTGATCGTCGGCGCGGAAGGCCGCGGCTCGGTGGTGCGCCAGGCCGCAGGCATCGACGTCGCCGGCTGGTCCTACGGCCAGAGCGGCGTCGTGGCCACGCTCGCCCTGGAGCGCGACCACCAGGGGGTCGCCTACGAGCACTTCCTGCCCAGCGGCCCCTTCGCCATCCTGCCTCTGACCGGCCGGCGCGCCAGTCTCGTCTGGACCGAATCGGCGCGCCGCGGCGAGGCGCTGCGCGGCGCCCGCAGCGAGGTGTTCGACGCCCATCTCGGCCGCAGGTTCGGCGCGTTCCTCGGCCGCATCGAGACCGAGGGGCCGAGGTTCGTCTATCCGCTGGCGCTGCAGCTTGCCGAACGGCTGGTCGGATCCAGGGTCGCCCTGGTGGGCGACGCCGCCCACGCGATCCATCCGATCGCAGGACAGGGGCTGAACCTCGGACTGAAGGACGCCGCGGCCCTGGCCCAGGTGGTGATCGAGGCGGCGCGGCTGGGCGAGGACATCGGCGCGGCGGCGGTGCTCGAGCGCTATGGCCGATGGCGGCGGCTGGACAGCATCGCCCTGGCGCTCGCCACCGACGCCTTCGATCGGCTCTTCTCCAACGATCACGCCCTGGTGCGCGCCGCCCGCGACGCCGGCATGGCGGCGGTGAACCGCATCGGCCCGCTGCGCCGCTGGTTTTCCCAGGAGGCCGGCGGCGCATCTGGCGATCTGCCGAGGCTGCTGCGCGGCGAGGCGCTTTAGCGGGACTATTCCAGCGGCCGCGCCTCTTCGGGCAGCATGATCGGGACGCCGTCGCGGATCGGATAGGCGAGGCGGGCGCCGCGGCTGACCAGTTCGGCGCGGGCGCGATCGTACTCCAGGGGACCACGGGTGACGGGGCAGACCAGGATCTCCAGCAGGCGGGGATCGAGTTCGGGGGCGTCGGAGGCGTCGCTCATGCGGGCGAGCTTCTACTGCAACGGCGGCGGCTCGTCATCGTCCTCGGCCGCATCGATCTCGAGCAGGGCGGCGAGGGCGCAGCGCCGGTCCTCCAGGGTGGGCGCCTCCAGCAGCGCCTGCTTCTCGCCCCGGTCCAGCGGCAGGCCCATGGCGAGGCTGTTGACGAGGGCGCCGGCCGGGGCGACGTTCACCGCCTCCCACTCGACGCTGAGGCCCTTGTGGTCGAGGTAGCGGCGCAGCGTCGCCAGGAACGGGGCGCGGTCGAACTCCACCTCGGCGCCCTCGGGCTCCAGATCGCGTGCGAACGGCCCGTAGTCGGGGCGGACCTTGCGGTAGGCGGTGTCGGCGAGGAGTTCGTCGGCGACCCGGAAGCGGCAGACGCCGCTCAAGGTGATCAGATAGCGCCCGTCGCCGGTCTCGGCGTAGGCGGTGATGCGCCCGGCGCAACCGACGGCGGCGAGCCGGGGCCTGGCGCGCTCGCCGGTCTCCCGGGTCTGGATCATGCCGATCACCCGCTGGCCGGCCATGGCGTCGTCGACCATCTGGAGATAGCGCGGCTCGAAGATCTGCAGCGGCATCTGGCCGCCCGGAAGCAAGAGGGCGCCGTCGAGGGGGAACACAGGGATCAGCGGCGGCAGATCCGAGATCTTGCGGTAGCCGGCCGGCAAGGTGGGCTCCCTCGGGGATCGGCGTTTACGAGAACAGGATCGAGGACAGCCGCCGGCGCCCTTGCCTGGCCACGTCCGAGACCGGCCCCGCGGCCTCGAACACGGTGAGCAGCTGCTTGCGCGCGGCCCCGTCGTTCCAGTCGCGATCGCGCTCGACGATGGTCAGCAGCTCGTCGGTGGCCGCTTGGAACTGGCCATGGCCGGCGAGCGCCTTGGCGAGGTCCAGCCTGGCGGCATGGTCGCCGGGGTCTGCGGCCAGCCGCCGTTCGAGATCGACGGTCTGCGAAGGCGCCTCGCGGGCGAGCGCCAGGGCGGCGCGCACGCTCTCCAGATCCTGGTTCTTCGCCCCCTCCGGCGCCATGGCCACGATCTCGGCCGCCCGCTCGGCGTCGCCGCCGGCGAGATAGCATCTGGCGAGGCCGCCGATGGCCGCCAGGTTCTCCGGATCGGCCTGCAGCACCTGGGCATAGCCCTGCGCCGCGCCGGCCAGGTCGCCTGCCTCCAGAGCCTCCTTGGCGAGCCCCAGCAGCTCGGCCGCTTCGTCGGGGGCGCCGGCGCCGGCGGCCCCCGCGGCGGCCACCAGCCGGTCGATGAAGGCCTTGATCTGGCTCTCCGGCACCGCGCCCGTGAAGCCGTCGGCCGGCCGGCCGTCCACGAATCCATAGACCGTCGGGATCGACTGGACCCGCAGCTGCCCGGCGAAGACCGGGTTCTTGTCGATGTCGATCTTGACCAGCTTCACCTTTCCCTTCTGCGCCAGCACCGCGCGTTCCAGCGCCGGGCCGAGGGTGCGGCAGGGGCCGCACCAAGTGGCCCAGAAGTCGACGATCACCGGCTGGGTGCGCGAGGCCTCGACCACGTCCTTGGCGAAGCCGGCGTCGGAGCCTTCCTTGATCAGGTCGGCCGGCCCGGCGGCCTTGGTTTCTCCGATCAGGGACATCGGCCTCTCCCGCTGCAGCGACGGCCCGAACATGGGCTCGCTCGCCCGAGCCTGCAACGGGCCGCCGGCCGATCCCGGTGAAACCCGCGCCCCGCCGGCGCGGCGCCCATCGGCGGGCCGCGCTTGCGGCGACGGCCGGCGAGCGCGCATCCTGGCGCACCCGGGCCCGCGAGGCCGTTCCGGAAGAGGCGCCTCGATGATCCTGCCCGCCGAGTTCCGCCTCGACCAGGAGGCCGACACCCGGCGCCTCGGCGCCGCCATCGCCCGGGCGCTGGGTCCGCACGAAGCGATCTGCCTCACCGGGCCGCTGGGCGCCGGCAAGTCGACCCTGGCGCGGGGCCTCATCTTCGCGCTGGCGCCAGAGACCGACGAGGCGCCGAGCCCCAGCTTCACCCTGGTGCAGACCTATGCGGCGCACGCCTTTGCGGTGGCGCATTTCGATCTCTATCGCATCGAGGGCGACGGCGAGATCGCCGAACTGGGCCTCGACGAGGCTCTGGACGACGGGGCGGTGGTGGTCGAATGGGCAGAGAAGCTCGGCCGCCATCTGCCGATGGACCGACTCGATGTAGTCCTGGCCATCGACGGCGAGGCGCGCCGAGCCCGTCTGACCCCGCACGGCGCCTGGCAGGAGCGATCGCTTGAGTTCTGAACGCGAGGCGCAGAAGGCCCAGTTCCTGAGCGCCGCCGGCTTCGCGGACGCCCGACGCCAGCGACTGCCGGGCGACGCCTCCACGCGTCTTTACGAGCGCGTGTGGCCAAGGCGCGGCGGCAGCGTCATCTTCATGGACCAGCCCCCTTTGGCCGAGAGCCAGCCCTGCCCGCCGGCGGCGAGCCCGGCCGAGCGGCGCGCGCTCGGCTACAACGCCCTGGCGCGCCTCGCCGCCGGCAAGGTCGAGGCCTTCGTCGCCTGCGCCGGCTGGCTGCGGGGCCTCGGCCTTTCGGCGCCGGCGATCATCGCCGCCGACGCGCAGGCCGGCCTCGCCGTGATCGAGGATCTGGGCGACGACCTCTACGCGCGCCTGATCGATGCGGGCGCCGACGAGTCGCCGCTCTACGACGCCGCCGTCGACGGCCTGGTGCGCCTGCATGCCGAGCCGCCGCCGCAGACCCTGTGCGCCGGCGCCGCGCATTGGCCGCTCCTCACCTACGACGACCTGGCGCTGGCGACCAGCGGCGCGATGTTCCTGGAATGGTGGCCGAAGTTCGCCGGCATGGCCCCGCTCCCGGCCGAGGCCGAAGCCGAATGGGAGGCGTTCTGGGCCCCGATCCGGGCGCGCGCCGAGGCCGGCGCCAGCGTCTTCTGCCATCGCGACTATCATGCCGAGAACCTGATCTGGCTGCCGGGGCGCACCGGTTCGGCCAGGGTCGGCCTGCTCGACTTCCAGGATGCGCTGCGCGCCCATCCGGCCTGGGACTTGTCGATGCTGCTCCACGACGGCCGGCGCGACGTCTCCGCCGAACGCGAGGCGGCCTGCCTCGAGCGCTATCTCGGCCAGCGGCCCGAGCTCGACGGCGAGGCGTTCGCGGCCGACTTCCGCGCCCTCGGCGCGCTCAACGCCCTGCGCATCCTCTTCATCTTCGCCCGCCAGGTCGCCGGCTTCGGACGGCCCAGGTACCGCGCCTTCACGCCCAGGATGTGGGGCTACCTGGAGCGGTGCCTGGCGGCCTCGGCCGAGCTCGCGCCGCTGCGCGCCTGGCTGGATCGCCACGTGCCGGCGGAAAAGCGCCTGTGAGGGCGCTCGCGTGAGCGGCCCTCGCACCGCCATGGTGATGGCCGCGGGCCTTGGGCTGCGGCTGCGGCCCCTGACCGAGAGCCGGCCCAAGGCCCTCGTCGAGATTGGCGGCCGGGCGCTGATCGATCACGTTCTCGACCGGCTGGAGGCGGCGGGGGTGACGCGCGCCGTGGTCAACGTGCACGCCTTCGCCGACCAGCTCGAGGCGCATCTGGCGCGCCGCGCCAGCCCCGAGATCGTCATCGCCGACGAACGCGCCCGGCTGCTGGACACCGGCGGCGGGCTGAAGGCGGCGCGGCGGCTGCTGGGCGAAGCGCCGATCTGGGTCGCCAACAGCGACTATGTGTGGATCGAGGGCGCCGACGATCCGCTGGCGCTGGTCGCGAACGCCTGGGACCCGGCCCGCATGGACGCCTGCCTGATCGTGGTTCCCAAGGCGCGGACGCTCGGCTTCGCCACCGCCGGCGACTTCTTCCGCTCCGCTTGCGGCGCCCTCGTCCACCGTGGCGGGGAAGCCGAGGCGCCATTGCACTGCTTCGGCGTCGAGATCCTGGATCCGCAACGCGTCTACGAGACCGCCGACGACCGCTTCTCGCTCTTCAGGGTCTGGATGCAGGCCCAGCGGCAGGGCCGACTTTTCGGGGTGGTCCCGGACGGGTTCTGGATGCAGGCCGGCGACCCCGCCTCCGTCGCCGCCGCCGAGGCGCGGCTGGGGCTGGCGCCATGAGCTTTCTCGCCTGCCCGCCCCCGCGCTGGTTCAGCATCGCCGCGGGACGTCCGTTCCTCGAAGACCTGGCGGGCGGCCTCGCCGAGGCCATGCGGGCGCTGGGTCCGCAGGCGCTCGCCGCGGCCACCATACTGACGCCGACGCGCCGGGCGGCCCGCGACCTCGCCCAGGCGTTCCTCGCCGGCGCCGCCGCAGGCGCGCTGCTGCTGCCGCAGGTGCGGGCGCTGGGCGATCTCGATGAAGGCGAGCCGCCGTTCGAGCCGGGCGACATCGCTCTCGACCTGCCGCCGGCGATCACCGCGGCGCGGCGGCGCTTCGAGCTGGCCCGGCTCGTCGTGGATCGCCAGGCCGGGCTCGGCCGCTCCTTGGACGCCGCCGGCGCCCTCGACCTCGCCGACGCCCTGGCCGCATTCCTCGACAGCGTCCAGCTCGAGGAGGCCGAGCCGCTGCAGCGCCTGCAAGGGCTCGCGCCCGGCGACCTGGCGCGCCACTGGCAGGTCTCGGCGGACTTCCTCGCGAGCGCGCTCGCCGAGTGGCCGCGGCGTCTGGCGAACCTCGGCCTGATGGACGTCGGCGAGCGCCGCGTGGCGCTGTTGCGGCGGCTCGCCCAGCGCTGGCGCGAGGCGCCGCCCCCGGGCGTGGTGGTCGCGGCCGGCTCGACCGGCAGCGCGCCGGCGGTGGCGGACCTGCTCGCCGTCGTCGCGGGGCTGCCCAACGGCGCCGTCGTCCTGCCTGGCCTCGATCTCAGTCTGGCCGAGAGCGCCTGGCGCGAGGTGGGCGAGCAGCACCCGCAGGATGGCCTGAAGCGCCTGATCGGCGGCGCCGGCATCGAGCGCGGCGCCGTCAGGCCGTGGACGAGCGAGGACGCGGGCAAGGGCCGGTGGCGGCGGCGCCTGATCGCCGAAGCTCTGCGCCCGGCCGAGTCCACCGCCGACTGGCTGCTGCAGATCGAGGCGCTCAGGGACGAGGGCGCGCGCGACGGCGTCGATCCCGTCGCCGAGGGCCTCGCCGGGCTGTCGCTGATCACCGCGCGCAGCGTCGAGGAGGCGGCGGGCGCGACCGCGCTCATGCTGCGCGAAGCCCTCGAGACCCCCGGCCGGACGGCGGCGCTGGTGACGCCGGACGCGGTGCTGGCGAGGCGCGTGAGCGCACAACTGACCCGCTGGGGCGTCCTCGCCGACTCGTCGGCGGGCGCGCCGCTCGGCGCCCAGCCGATCTGCGCCCTCATCGGGCTGATGGCGCTGTGCGCCGTCGATCCGCTCGACCCGGTGACGCTGCTGGGGATCGCCAAGCATCGGCTGGTGCGCTTCGGGCTCGGCGGCGCCGCTCTCGACGCCGCCAGGCGCTCGCTGGAGCTGGGCCTGCGCGGCCCGCGCCGGCGCGGGTGGAGCGAGATGGCCGACGCGATCGCGCAGGCGCAGGGGCGGCAGCTGCTCGCAAGGCTGCAGGGCGCCGCTCGGACGATGGGCGAAGCCTTCGCGGCCGGCGCGGCGCGGCCCGGCGACGCCGCCACCGCGCTCGTCGAGGCCATGGAAGCTCTGGCGCGGGATGCCGCGGGCGACCTCGGCGGCCTTTGGGGCGGCCTCGCCGGCGAGGCGGCGGCGGCGTTGATGTCGGCCCTGATCACCGAGAGCGACGGCCTGCCGGCGGTGACGGCGGCGGGCTTCGCCGAACTCCTCCAGCAACTCATCGCCCGCGAGGTGGTGCGCGGCGGCGGCGCGACCCACCCGCGCCTGCGCATCCTCGGGGCCATGGAAGCAAGACTGGTCCGGGCCGACCTCCTGATCCTGGCGGGGCTCGAGGAGGGCGTGTGGCCGCAGGCGCCGCCGGTCGACCCGTTCCTGTCGCGCCCGATGCGCCGCGAACTCGGCCTGCCGCCGCCCGAGCGCCGCATCGGCCTCGCCGCCCACGATTTCGCCCAGGGCGCCAGCGCCCCCGAGGTGGCGCTCGTCTGCGCAGAGCGCCGTGACGGCGCGCCGGCCGTGGCCTCGCGGTGGCTGTGGCGATTGAGAACCCTCGCGAGGGGCGCCGGGCTGGAGCTGCCGGCGCGCCCCGAGATCCTGGCCCTGGCGCGCGCCCTGGATGCTCCGGACGCATTCGCCCCGGCGCCGCGGCCAAGACCGCGTCCGCCGGTCGAGACGCGGCCGCGCCAGCTGCCGGTCACCGGCGTGGAGCGCTGGATCCGCGATCCCTACGCCGTCTATGCCCGCTACATCCTGCGCTTGAAGCCGCTGGACCGCCCCGGCGAGCCGGTGGAGGCGCTGGCGCGCGGCACGGCCATCCATCGCGCCTTCGAGCGCTTCGCCGCCGAGCATCCGGGCGAACTGGGCGAGGACGCGCCGGCCGCCTTCGCCGTCATCCTGATCCAGTGCCTGCGCGCCGCCGGCGTCGCCGAGCCGCGTCTGGCCCGCGAGAGCGCCCTGGCCGCCAACGCCGGACCCTGGGTGGTCGCGTTCGAGCGGCGCCGGCGCGGCGGCGCGCGGCTGATGGTGGAGCAGTCGGGCGCGCTCGCCTTCGATGCGCCCGCCGGCCGCTTCACCGTCACCGCCCGGGCCGACCGCATCGAGGTGCGCGGCGCCGTGGCCGACGTGCTCGACTTCAAGACCGGCCAGCCGCCGTCGCCGAAGCAGGTGCGCAGCGGCCTCGCCCCGCAGCTCACCCTCACCGCCGCGATCCTGGCGGGCGGCGGCTTCGAGGACATCGGCGCAGTCGAGCCGGGCCAGCTCGCCTACATCCGCGTCAGCGGCGGGCGCACGCCGGGCGCCGAGGAGGTGCGCGCCGCGGCGCCCGAGAGCGCCGCTCTGGCCGCCCATGCCTTCGCCGGCCTGAAGCGCCTGGCGGCGGCGTTCGACGATCCGGGGACGCCCTATGTCGCCTGGGCCGCGCCCCAGTTCATCGGCAAGTTCGGCGGCGACTACGATCACCTGGCGCGGCTCTGGGAATGGGGCGTCATCGGCGCCGAGGCCGAGGAGGCGGGCGCGTGAGCCTCGCCGCCCCGCCCCGCGGCGCAAGAGCCGCCCAGGTCCGAGCCTCCGATCCGGCCGCGTCGGTGTTCGTGGCGGCCAACGCCGGTTCGGGCAAGACCACCACCCTGGTGAACCGGGTCGCACGGCTGCTGCTCGGCGGGGCGAGGCCGGAGGCGATCCTCTGCGTCACCTACACCAAGGCCGCGGCCGCCGAGATGCAGCGGCGCCTGTTCGCCGAACTGGGCGCCTGGGCGGTGATGGACGACGCCGCCCTCGCGGCCAAGCTCGAGCTCATCGACGAACCCGCCCGCGGACTGGGCGAGGCGCGGACGCTGTTCGCCCGCGCCCTGGAGACGCCGGGCGGCATCAAGATCCAGACCATCCATGCCTTCTGCGAGAAGCTGCTGCGGCGCTTTCCGCTCGAGGCCGGCGTCTCGCCGGGTTTCTCGGTGCTGGACGGCGTGGCCGCGCGTCAGGTCCAGGCGCGCGCCCGCGAGGACGTGGCGCTGGAGGCGCTCGCCCATCCCGATGGCCCGCTCGGGCGCGCCTACGCCTTCTTCTCCGTCGAGCTCGACTTCGGCCGTTTCGACGATCTGTTCGCCGCCTTCGAAGCCGAGCGGCGGGCGATCCGCACCTATGTGGAGCGTTGCGGCGGCGGCTTCGGGACCGACATCTGGCGCCGCTGCGGCTTTTCCAGGCCAAGGCCGGCCGAGACCATCGAGGCCGCGGCGATCGCCAGGATTCGCTGGGGCCAGTGGCGGCGCGCGGCCGAGGCGCTGCTGGGTGGTTCGCCGGCGACGGACCGGCGCGCCGGCGAGGCCATGGCCCGCATCGCGGAGGGCGCGCCCTTCGCCGAGGTCTGGGCGCTGTTCTGCACCCAGGCGGGCGAGCCGCGCCGGCGCCTGGCGACCAATGCCGTCGGCGCCAACGTCCGCGAATGGCTTGAACGCGAGCAGGCGCGCCTGGGCGAAGCCTGCAAGGCGGCGAAGGCGGCGCGGATCGCCGAGGCCAGCGTCCACGCCATCAGCCTCGCCCTCGCCTACATCGAGCTTTACGACGGCGCCAAGGGCGCGTTGCGCAGCCTCGATTTCGGCGACCTCGTCCAGGGCGCGCACGAACTGCTCACCGTGCGCTCCGACGCCGCCTGGGTGCTGTTCAAGCTCGACGGCGGCCTCGACCACGTGCTGCTGGACGAGGCCCAGGACACGGCGCCCGAGCAATGGGACATCCTGCGCGCGCTCACGGCGGAGTTCTTCGCCGACCGCGGCGCCGGGACCAGCCGCCGCACCGTGTTCGCCGTGGGCGACCGCAAGCAGTCGATCTTCTCGTTCCAGGGAGCGGCGCCGGAGCGGTTCGCCGCGGAGGCCGAGGGCTTCAGACGCCTCGTGAGCGCCGGCGGCCGCGGCTTCGAGGAGATTCCCCTCCTGGAAAGCTGGCGATCGGCGCCGGAAATCCTCGCCTTCGTCGATCGGGTCTTCGAGGACCCGGCCGCCGCCGCCGGGCTGAATCCGCAAGGCAGCCAGGCCTTTCCGCTGCGCCACGTCGCCACGCGGCCGGCGGGCGGATGCGTCGATGTTTGGCCGCTGGAGACCTCCGCAGCCGCGGACGAGCCCGACCCGTGGGGGCCGGTGGACGCCGAGCCGCCGCAGAGCGCCACCAGGAAGCTCGCCCGCCGCATCGCCGAGGCGGTCCGCGACCTGGTTCGCCGCGGCGAGGCGGTGCACGACCGGGGTGCGGGCGCCGGTGCGCGGGCCGCGCGCCCCGGCGACGTGCTGATCCTGGTGCGCCGCCGCAACGCCCTCTTCCATGAGATCATCCGGGCGCTGAAGGCCGCCGACGTCCCCGTCGGCGGCGCCGACCGGCTGACGCTTTCCGACCATGTCGCATTCCAGGATCTGCTGGCGCTCGGCCGGTTCGCGCGGTTCCCCGACGACGACCTGACGCTGGCGGCGCTGCTGCGCAGCCCGTTCTGCGACGTGGACGAAGCTGCGCTCTTCGACCTCGCCCACGGCCGGGGCGGCTCCCTCTGGGCGGCGCTGGCGGCGCGGGCGCAGGAGCGGCCGGTCTGGAGCCAGGCGGCGAGGTTCCTCGGCTGGGCGCGGCGCGAGGCCGAGGCCTGCGCCCCGTTCGACTTCCATGCCCGGGTGTTCGCGCGGCTGGACGACCGCGGCCGCTCGATGCGACAGCGCTTCTTCGAGCGGCTGGGGCGCGAGGCCGAGGAGGCCATGGACGCCTTCCTCGCCGAGGCCCTCGCCGCGGAGGCCCGCGGCGTCGCCGAACTGGAGCGGTTCGTCGCCGAGATGGCCGCCAGCGCCATCGAGATCAGGCGCGAGCAGGAGGACCCGCAGGGCCGCTCCGCCGGCGAGGTGCGGGTGATGACCGTGCACGGGGCCAAGGGGCTGGAAGCGCCGATCGTCATCCTGCCCGACACCACGACGCGCGCCACCGGCCAGGGCGGGCCGCTGCTCGCCAGCGCCGACGGCGGCTTTCTGTGGGCGCCGCGCAAGACCGACGACTGCCCGGCGTCGAGCGAGGCGCGCCAGCGCCGCGACGCCGCGACCGCCCACGAGACCCTGCGGCTCCTCTACGTCGCCCTCACCCGGGCTCGCGACCACCTGATCGTCTGCGGCGTCGAGGCTCAGCCGTATTGGTTCCAGGGCAGCTGGTACGACGTCATCGAGCGGGGCTTCACCCATCCGCAGATCGCCGCCGCAGCGCGCAGCGTCGCCATCGACGGCGACCTCATGGCGCGGCGCTACGGCGCGGACCCGAAATCGGCGACCTCGATCCCGCAAGCCGTGGCCGCGCCCACGCTCGCGCCGTCCTGGCTGCGGCGCCTGGCTCCGGCCGAGCCGGCGGCCCGGCGCCTCGCCGCGCCCTCGCGGCTCTCCGAGGACGCCGCCGCCGCGCCTTCGCCGCTGGCCCGGGTCCACGGCCTCGGCCGCTATCGCCGCGGCGACATCATCCACCGGCTGCTGCAACTGCTGCCCGACGTGGCGCCGGCGCAGCGCCCGGCCGCCGCCGAGCGGCTGCTCGGCCGCGAACCGGACCTCGAGCCGGCGCAGCGCGCCGAGATGGCCGCCGCCGCCCTGGCGGTGCTGGCCGATCCGGCGTTCGCGGCCGTGTTCGGGCCGGGATCGAGGCCCGAGGTCGCGCTCGCCGGGTCTGCGGCGCGGCTGCCCGCGGGCCTCGCCGTCTCGGGACGCGTGGACCGGCTGCTCGTCGCCGCCGATCGCGTCCTCGTCGCCGATTTCAAGACCAACCGGCCCTCGCCCGTCCGGATCGAGGCGGCCGACCCCGCCTACATCCTGCAGATGGCGCTCTACTGGGCGGTGCTGAACGAGGTGTTCCCGGGCCGTGCGGTCGAGGCGGCGCTGGTATGGACCGATGGACCCCGGCTCATGGCGGTGCCAGAAAAACTCATGCTCGACGCCCTGGACGCGGCGGGCCGCCTCGGTTGATGTTGCACGGGCCGCGCCTAAATGCGGGCAGAGGCGGCGTGGCGCAGCAGCCCGTCCGCAAGGGAGTTGATCGATGAGCACCTTCGCGGTGACCGACGAGACCTTCGAGAAGGACGTTCTGAAGGCGCCCGGGCCGATCCTGGTGGACTTCTGGGCCGAGTGGTGCGGCCCCTGCAAGCAGATCGCTCCGGCGCTGGAGCAGATCTCCGCCGACCTCGCCGGCCACGTCGCCATCGCCAAGCTCAACATCGAAGAAAGCCCGACGACGCCATCGCGCTACGGCGTGCGCGGCATTCCGACGATGATGCTGTTCAAGGATGGCCACATGGCCTCGATGAAGGTCGGCGCCATGCCCAAGCAGAAGATCCTGGAGTGGCTGGCCGAGACCGGCGTCGCGGCCGCCGCCTGATCTAGGCTCGGACCGAGGGCGTCCAGGGGTCGACCAGAGCGACGCCCATGGCGGCGAAATCGGCCGTGTTGCGGGTGGCCACCGCAAGACCGTGAACGATGGCGGTGGCGGCGATGAACGCGTCGTGGGCCGGCTTTGGATCGGGGACGTGCAGCCGTGCGCAACAACGCGCGACCGGCTCATCGACGAACAGTATGCGGCCTTCGAACCGAGGATGCAGCTCGAGTTCGAACCAACCACGCAGGCGCGCCCCCTGAACTGGGTCCCGACGCTCCATCAGCAGCACGCCGACCTCGAGTTCCGTAAGCGTCACGGCGGAGAGGTAGCAATCCGAAACGGAGATGGCGGCCGCCCATCTCAGTACGTTGCGGTCGGCTCGGCGGGATTTGTGGAGTTCGGACACCACGTTGGTGTCGAGGAGGTAGTTCACTCGAAGCCGGCCGGCTTCAACAGCTCGCGTCCAAGCCGGGGAGGCTCCCAGTCAAACCCAGCGTCCGGTCCGGCCACCGCCTCGGCCAGGCTCATCGGCGGCT
>DATKRO010000056.1:0-94811 GCA_035532115.1 Caulobacteraceae bacterium
AGCTTGCGTTCTACGAGCTGGACGGCGAGCTTCGAGGCGCCGATCCCGTCCGGGTAGACGATGTAGAGTTCGCGGCCGTGAGCGTGAACGCGTTCGCGCCCAGGGATCGCCGCCTGGAGCGCCGCCGCGACCGCCCGCTCCGGAGCGCGCTTCAGGACCATCACGATCAGATGGGCGGGGTCGTGCTCGGCCTCGGAGGCGAAGGGATTGTTCGCGATGACGGCGCGCCACTCGTCGGCGGTCCGCACCAGGAAGTCCGTCGTCAGCCCGAACCGGGCGGTCGCCTCCGCCGCCAGGCGCGCCTCGAGGGCGGCGGCTTCGCCGTCGCCGCGAAACACCAGGTTTCCGCTCTGCAGCAGTGATCGTGCATCGAGATAGCCGAGGTCGCCCAGCCAGGCGCGCAGGTCCGCCATGGCGATGGCGTTGCGCCCGCCCACGTTGATGGCCCGGATGAGGGCCACGAAGCAGGTCAGCGCCATGGCAGATCGGCGCGGCCGCGCAGGATCGCCTCGGCCTCGTCGGTGTGCTTGGCGCCGCCGCGCTCGTGCAGCACCAGGGGCGTCAAAAGCTGCAGCGGCGCCTTTGCCTCCTTGACGGCTCGCACCAGCACCCGCTTGGCCGGAACGTCGGCGTAGGGATGCACGGCCCGGACCTGGAGGGCGCCCGCCTTGCCGCCAAGCCAGGTCAGCACGTCAGCCAGGCGGTCGGCGCGGTGGACGAGGGTCAGCGATCCGCCCCGGCGCAGCGCCTTCAGCAGCAGGTCCAGCCAGGCGCCGAGCCCGTCCTCGGCGATCCAGGCGCCCGTCTTCGCAGGATGCGGCGCCCGCAGCCGCGCGGGATCGTCGAAGAACGGCGGATTGGCGAGGGCGGCGTCGAAGCCGGCGAGTCCGGGGGGCAGGCCTGTCCCCACGTCGCCGGCTCGCAAGGCGATGCGGTGGCCGAACCCGTTGGCGCGGACGTTCTCCTGCGCCAGCCGCAGCATCGCCGGATCGCGCTCGATGCCGACGAAGCTGGCGCCGGGACGCCGCCAAGCCGCGGCCAGCAGCACGGCGCCGACCCCGCACCCCGCTTCCAGCACCCGCTCGCCGGCGCTCGCATCGCACGCCGCCGCCAGCAGCGCTGCATCGGCGCCGGCGCGATAGCCCTTGGCGGCCTGCCGCAGCGTCAGCCGCCGATCCAGGATGCGATCGCAGGTGACCTCGGCCTCGTCCTCGTCCATGCCCGCGCCTCTCGCGAGCCTTGCGCCCGCCTTGACGCTCCCCTATCCCGCCAGCATTGTCGGCGGCAACGGCGATCCCCGGCGCCGCCCCCGGCGTCGCCATCGTGGGAGCTAGACTTGGACGCGGTCAAAGCGGCCACCCTCCGACCCGCCGGGTCCGTCGATCGCCTGTTCACCCTGGCTCGGAGCGACATGGGCGGCGTCGACGCCCTGATCCTCGAGCGGATGCAAAGCCCGGTGAGCGTCATCCCGCTGCTGGCCGAGCACCTGATCGCCGCCGGCGGCAAGCGGCTGCGCCCCCTGCTCACCGTCGGGGCCGCGCGCCTGGCGGGCGGACGCGGCGACGCGGCGCTGAAGCTGGCAGCGGCGGTGGAGTTCGTCCATACGGCGACCCTGCTTCACGACGACGTGGTCGATTCCTCGCAGTTGCGGCGCGGCAAGGTGGCGGCGCACCTGATCTGGGGCGCGCCCTCCAGCGTGCTGGTGGGCGACTTCCTCTTCGCCCGCGCCTTCGAGCTGATGGTGGAAACCGGCTCGGTGCGGGCGCTGCAGATTCTGGCGCAGGCCGCGCGGGTGATCGCCGAGGGCGAGGTGCTGCAGCTGACCCGCGCCCACGATCCCAACCTGTCCCAGGCGACCTATCTTCAGATCATCGGCGCCAAGACCGCCGAACTCTTCGCTGCCGCCACCGAGGCGGGGGCGGTGTCGGCGGGCGCGGACGCGCGCCGGGCGGCCGCGCTGCGCGCCTTCGGCCTCGCCTTCGGTCTCGCCTTCCAGCTTGCCGACGACGCGCTCGACTACGGCGGCGCCACCGAGACGCTGGGCAAGAACGCGGGCGACGACTTCCGCGAGGGCAAGGCGACCATGCCGCTGCTGCTTGCCATCGCCCGCTCCGGCCCGCGCGAGGCTCCGTTCTGGGAGCGCGCCATCGGCCGCAAGGAGCAGACCGAGGCCGACTTCCGCCGCGCGCGCGAACTCGTCGTCGGCGTCGGCGCCCTGGAGTCGACCCTCGACCTGGCGGCCGAATACGTCGACGCCGCCAAGGCGGCGCTGGCCGTCTTCCCGCCCGGCGAATGGCGCGACGCGCTGGAATCGCTGGCGGATTTTGCGGTGAGCCGCAGGGCTTAGAGGCTCAGAATCCCTTGAAAAGGCGATCGAGAGCGCGATGGATCTCGTAGTCCTTGCTCAAGAGATTCCCTAGCGGGCGCCGGAGCCTGGCCACGGGGATCGAGCCAAGCTCGGTCAGCGCGAGGACGAGCGCCTTGCCCTCGAAGGTCAGGCTTATCTCCACGTCGGTCGGCAGTTTGTCGGTCACTAGCGGAGCGGCCACGACGCTCTTCAACTCGATATAGTGCGATTGAAGTACGAGTACGTAGGGCGCGAAGGTCGCGGAGGCGGCGGACGGATTGTCGTAGATGTCGAACTGGCGCACTCACCAACGTCGGAGATCTTCGCCGAAAATCCCTCGCTCGGCGATCCGGTCGTTGTGCGTCCGTATGGCTTCTGCATTTTCGAGCGCCCATCGCGCCGCCCGTTCGTCCACCGTCTTGGGTCCCTCCTCACGCTCCCGCTCAAAAAGGTGGCGGCGACCGGCCACACTCAACGCCCAGACACCCCGCCGGGACGCCTTCTCGAGGAGGCCCTCTCGCACGAGATCCGCCCGCTCCCAGCATACGGCGTTCCACCATCGCGGGTCGCCGGTGGACACGCGCTCGCGATCGACTGGGAGCAAGCTGTCTCCGATCTCGCGTTCCAGACGGCCGCGAACATCGGCGACGGCGCCGGCGCCTCCCATCAGGCGCAGGACCCGCAGCAGCGGAAGGCGAAACTGCCTTTGCGGCGTCCTGTCGTCCTTCTTGCGCCGGCGGACCGTCCTCGGGCCTGGAAAATCCGCCGCGGTTGCTGGCGATCGTCTGCTCGTGCTGGCCTCCAGCGCATCGAGCGCGAGCCGCACCACGTCATCGGCCGAATCCTCGAGCGGCCGCGCATGCGCCTTCAGGCGATTCCAGGTGCTGTCTGAGATCCGAATCACCGGCATCGGTGCAGCCTCCTGGCCATGATCATTACCTTGTAACAAGGTAATGATCAACCCCGATCCCCGACGAGCTCACCCCGGCCCGATCATCTTCTCCGGGCGGACGATCTCGTCGAACTCGGCGGCCGTCACGAAACCGCCGCCGACGGCCTCTTCGCGCAAGGTCGTGCCGTTCTTCAGCGCTGTCTTGGCGATCCTTGCGGCGGCGTCGTAGCCGATCCTCGGGGAGAGCGCCGTGACCAGCATCAGCGAGCGTTGCAGCGCCGCCGCGATGTTATCCGTGCGCGGCTCGATGCCGACGACGCAGTGCCGGGTGAAGCTTCTCGCGGCATCGCCCATCAGCTGGACCGACTGCAGGAAGCTGTAGGCCATCACCGGGTTGAACACATTGAGCTCGAAATGGCCCGAGGCGCCGGCGAAGCTCATGGTGCTCTGGTTGCCGAACACCCGCACGCAGGCCATGGTCAGCGCTTCGCATTGGGTGGGATTGACCTTGCCGGGCATGATCGAGGAGCCCGGTTCGTTCTCGGGAAGCGACAGTTCGCCCAGGCCCGAGCGCGGGCCGGAGCCCAGGAAACGGATATCGTTGGCGATCTTGAACAGGCTGGCGGCCAGGGTGTCGATCGCGCCGTGGGTGAACACCAGGGCGTCGTGCGCGGCGAGGGCTTCGAACTTGTTGGGGGCCGAGGTGAAGGCGAGGCCGGTGATCTGGGCGATCTTCTCGGCGACCATCTCGGCGAAGCCGGGTGGCGCATTGAGGCCGGTGCCCACCGCCGTGCCGCCCTGGGCGATCTGCATCAGCATCGGCAGGGTAAGTTCGATGCGCTGGACGCCATTGGCCACCTGCTGGGCGTAGCCGGAGAATTCCTGGCCCAGCGTCAGCGGCGTCGCGTCCTGGGTGTGGGTGCGGCCGATCTTGACGATGCGGGACCACGCCCGCGCCTTGGCGTCCAGCGCCGCGTGCAGGGTCCGCAGCGCCGGCACCAGCCGGTGCGTCGCCGCTTCGGCGGCGGCGATGTGCATGGCGCTCGGATAGCAGTCGTTGGACGACTGGCTCATGTTCACGTGGTCGTTCGGATGGACCGGATCCTTCGACCCCAGCGTCCCGCCCAGCATCTCGATGGCGCGGTTGGCGATCACCTCGTTGGCGTTCATGTTCGACTGGGTGCCCGAACCGGTCTGCCACACCGAGAGCGGGAAGTGGTCGTCGAGCTTGCCGTCGATCACCTCCTGGGCGGCCGCGACGATGGCGTCGCCGATGCGCGGCTCCAGCTTGCCGAGCGCCATGTTGACCTCGGCGCAGGCACGCTTGACGATGCCGAGGGCGCGGATGACGGCCAGCGGCTGCTTTTCCCAGCCGATCTCGAAGTTCTGCAGCGACCGCTGCGTCTGGGCGGCCCAGTAGCGGCCCGCCGGAACCTCGATGGGGCCGAAGCTGTCGGTCTCGGTGCGCGTCGCGGTCATCGAAGGTCCCCGTCCGGTGTCGGGGCCGATGTAGCCGCGTCGTCCGCTCGCCGCCAGGGGCCGGCTCAGACGGCGGCGTCGGCCAGCACGAGACCGGCGGCCGGCGCCTGGAACTCGAAGGACAGGCCCCGTGGCGTCCAGTCATAGGTGACGCGCGCCCCGAGCTGGGCGGCGGCCCGCTCGATCACCGTGGCGCCCACGCCGCGAGACGACGGCGCGCTCGTTGCCGGGCCGCCGTCCTCGCGCCAGCGCGCGGTGGTTGACCTCGTGGGCGAGCAGCCTCTGCTTCTCCTCGGCGGCGCGGCGGTCGGTGATGTCCACCAGCATGTTGACGGCGCCGAGCACCTTGCCGTCCGCACCCAGGAACGGGGTCGGATAGGGCGTGAAGGTGATGCGGCTGCCGTCCGGGCGCTCGGCGATGGCGTCGGCGCCCCTGACCGGACGCCCCTCCCTGATCGCGAGCGCCATGGGACATTGGTCGTGCGGCAGCGGCGTCCCATCGAGGTTGAACAGCCGCCAGGTCACGGACCACAGCTCGCCCAGGCTCGGCCGCCGGCCTGCGAACTGCACCGCGGCCTCGTTGTAGAAGGTGATCCGGCCGTCGGCGTCGGTGGTGTAGATGGCGGCCGGAAGCGCGTTCAGCAGATCGCGATAGAGCACCTCGCGCTCGGCGAAGCCGTGGCGCGCCGCCGAGAGCTGCACCACCTGGCCTTCGCGCCCCGCCGTCGCGCTCGTCGCGAGCCCTGCCTTGGGATCGTTGAGCATTCGTCTCTCCCCGCGAACACCGGCGCCGAGATTAACCTTGGACCGGCGTCGCGTCGCGAACTTTGTCGGAGCGAGCCTTACCCCGGCGCAAACGTCATCAGCGGCAGGATCGGCCTCAGGGCCGCGCCGACGTAGAGCTGCGGATCCGAAGGCGGCGAGGCGCCGGTTTCGGCCTCGCGTTTGCTGACGCAGGCCTTCACCTCGGGAGCCAGCGCGGTGAAGTCGCGCGCGGCGGGCAGCGCCTGGAGCACGCAGCCGTCGAAATAGGGATATCTGTCGCTCTCGCTGCAGCCGAACGACGACCGGTCCGGCCGCGCCGCGGTGAAGATCATCCGGTTCGGCGCGGCGAGGATCGGCACGAAGACGCCGGAGAAGCAGGCCGAGATGATCACCACCGTCGGCCGCTCGCCGCAGCTCTGGCCGATCAGCTCGTCCAGGACCGGCGGCGCCAGCAGCGCGCCGCCCAGGACCAGCCCCTGCGGCGCCCCGTGCGAGGTGAAATAGAGGAGGCAGCAGCCCCTGGCCGTCTGCGTCAGCGCGCGAAGGCCCTGGTGGATCGACTGAAGATCCGCCTTGCCCGGCCTCGCGTCTGGGTAAAGTTGCGGTCGCACCGAGAATTGGCGCAGGTTGGCAGCGGAGAAGCCCTTGCGGATCAGCTCGGCTGCGACATCGCGCCGGGCGTTGTCGAAGGTTTCTGTGGGATCGTCGGTGTGGGCGGCATGGAAGTCGCCGGCCACGACCACCGCCGCCCAATCGGCGAAGGGGCTGGCGCCGGCGGTGGCGCTCCCGGCGACGAGGATCGCGGCGAGCAGCGCCGCGACCAACGCGGGCCAGCGCGGCATCGGCTATTTGTAGCTCTTGAACGGGGTCGGCACCGCCGTGCCGGTCGCCTTGGCGACGAGCCGCCCCTCGCCGTCGTAGAGCTCGCCCTCGGTGAAGGCGAGCGTCCGGCCCCAGCGCACCACCCGGCCGACGCCCTTCAGCGTTCCAGGCAGGGCCGGCCGGAAGAAGCTGGTCTTCATCTCCGCCGTCGGCGCCACCGCCGTCATCTTCGAGGCGACCATGCATGCCACCGACATGCATTCGTCCAGCATGGCGCAAAGGTAGCCGCCCTGGACCTGCTTCATCGGGTTGGCGAGCAGCTCGGCCCGGGCCTCGAAGGCGACCTCGACCTGCATCTTCTCCTGGCTGACGCTCAGCAGCCGAAACCCGAGGGTCTGCGAACCGGTGGGCTGGTTCCTGGTGCGCAAAAAGCGCTGCAGGATGGCTTCGTCGGTGAGCGTCTCGGCGGGCGCCTCGGCGGTTTCTGTCAAGATATTTCCTTCATTTCTTCCTGAATTGATCGAGCGAGACGATGTTCGGCGTCTCTGCGGGCTTGTCGGATGGCGCTTCTTCGGACTTTGCCGCAGGCGCCGAGACGGTCTTGCCGGCGGGCGCCGCCGCGGCCGCGGTGAACACCAGCTTGAAATCGACGCTGGGATCCCAGAACTGGGTCACCGCCGCATAGGGGATCGACAGCGACTTCGGCTTGCCGCCGAATCGCAAGGTAACCGAGAAGAAGGTCTCGCCAGGTGCGAGGTCCCAGAACTGGTGCTGCAGCACGATCATCATCTCGTCGGGATACTGATCGAGCAGCTCCTTGGGCCCCGAGACGCCGTCGGCCCTGGTGCTGAAGGTGATGAAGAAGTGGTGGTCGCCGGGCAGCCCCTTGGTCGCCGCCCGCTTCAGGGCCGCGCGCACGACCCCGCGCTGCGCCTCCTGCTGCAGCGCCGCATACCCCATCAGATCCTTGGGCTTGCCAGTGTTGGGCATGCGGGCGAGGTTAGCGTCGCAGGCCGGTGACGGGAAGCGCCTCGGTCTCGGACTCGCAACAAAAACCTGCCCTCGCGTTCATAGCCAATGGGTGGCGAGCAGCAGGCTGGTCTCGCTGGCGGTCACTCCGGGGATGGCGCGCACCCGGTCGAGGGCGCGGCCGAAGTCGGCGAGACTGGCGGTGTCGAGTTCAGCCAGCATGTCCCAGCGGCCGTTGGTGACGTGCACGGCCTCCACCTGAGGCAGGCCCTTCAGGGCGGCGAGCACCGCGCCGGAGCGGTCGCCCTCCACGGCGATGGCCATGATGGCGCGCACACGGCCCTCCTCGTGGGCGGGAGGGGTGCGGATGGTGAAGCCGAGAATGGCGCCGGACGCCTGGAGCCGCGCCAGGCGGTTCTGCACCGTGCCCCGCGAGACCTTGAGCATCTTGGCGAGCACGGCCGCCGGGGCGCGCGCGTCGGCGCGCAAGGCGGCGATGAGGCGGTGGTCGAGTTCGTCCATGCGCAGTCTGCCGTTCTGCTAGCACATCCATGGCGTTATGTTCAAGACGGCATGCGATTCGTGGCGGTCTGTGCGCTGTTCGTTAGCAGGCTCTGGTGGTCTCATTGGGCGAATCGCGTCGCCGAGGAGGCGGAGTTTGGCGGAATTCCTGATGACCGATCCGGCCCATTATCGAGTGGGCTACGAGATCAATCCATGGATGACGCCCCGGCTCTGGGGCGCCGATCCGCTCGGCCACGCCTGCGCGGCGCGGCGCGCCTGGGACGAGCTGAAGCGCGCCCTCGAGACGGCCGGGGCGCGGGTGCGGGTGATCGCCGGCGCGCGCGGCCAGCCGGACATGGTGTTCGCGGCCAATGCGGCGGTGGTGCTCGACCGCAGGGCGCTGCCGGCGCGCTTCCGCCATCCGGAACGCTCGGGCGAGGAGGTCGCCTACCTCTCGGCCTTCGAGGCTTTGCGATGCGCGGGCGTGCTGGACGAGGTCGCCCAGATCGACGACGTCGTCCAGGAAGGCGCCGGAGACGCCATCTGGGACCGTCGGCGGGGCCTGTTCTGGACTGGATTCGGCCCGCGCTCGGACCGCGCCGCCGCCGAGGTGATCTCGGGCTGGTTCGGACGGCCCGCCGTCGCGCTCGAACTCGCCGACCCGCGCTACTACCACCTGGACACCTGCCTGCTCCCGCTGCCGGGCGGCGAGGTCGTCCATTACCCGCCGGCATTCACCGCGGCGGGCCTGAGACGGCTGCGCAGCGAAGTCCCGGGCGATCTTCTCATCGAGGCGAGCGCCGCCGACGCGGTCGCTTTCGCGGTCAACGCCGTGGCGCTTGGCGAGCGCGTGATCATGGCGCGGGGGGCGCCCGGGCTTTGCCAGCGCCTCGCCGGACGCGGCTACCGAGTGACGCAACTCGATCTCGCCCCCTTCCTGATGGCCGGAGGGGCGGCGTTCTGCATGACGCTGCGCCTCGATCTGACCAGCGCGCCGACCAGGTTCGCCGCCCTTGCGATGTCTGACCAGAGGAGCTGCCCATGACCATCGCCAAAATCCTGGAGCGTCCAGACCTGCTCGCCCTGGAGAGCGAGTTCGGCGCGCGCAATTACCAGCCGCTGGACGTGGTGCTGACCCGCGGCGAGGGGGCGTGGGTTTGGGACGTGGCCGGGCGACGCTATCTAGATTGCCTGGCGGCGTACTCGGCGGTGAGCCAGGGTCACTCCCATCCGCGCATTCTCGCGGCCATGACGCGGCAGGCGGCGCGGCTGACCCTGACCAGCCGGGCCTTCCGCAACGACCAGCTCGGCCTCTTCTACGAGGAACTTTGCCAGCTGACCCATTCGCATTCGGTGTTGCCGATGAACACCGGCGTCGAGGCGGTGGAGAGCGCCATCAAGGTGACGCGCAAGTGGGGCTACGAGGTCAAGGGCGTGCCGGTCGGCAAGGCCGAGATCATCGTCTGCGCCGGCAACTTCCACGGTCGCACCTTGGGCGTGGTGGGGTTCTCCACCGATGCTTCGGCCTATGCGGGCTTCGGACCGTTCGCGCCAGGGTTCCGCATCGTGCCCTTCGGCGACGCCGAGGCCCTGGAGCAGGCGATGGGGCCCAACACCGTGGCCTTCCTGGTCGAGCCGATCCAGGGAGAGGCGGGGGTCATCCTGCCGCCGCCGGGCTATCTGAAAAAGGCCCGCGCGCTATGCACCGCCCATGACGTCGTCCTCGTCATCGACGAGGTGCAGACCGGGCTCGGGCGCACCGGGCGGCTGCTGGCCGAAGAGCACGAGGGCGTGGAGGCCGACCTGACCCTGCTGGGCAAGGCGCTGTCGGGCGGGTTCTATCCGATCTCGGCGGTGCTCTCCAACCGGGAGGTGCTGGGCGTCCTGAAGCCCGGCGAGCACGGCTCGACCTTCGGCGGCAACCCGCTCGCCTGCGCCATCGCCCGCGAGGCGCTGAGGGTGCTCGTCGAGGAGGGCATGATCGAAAACGCCGCGCGCGTCGGCGCGCGCTTCCTGGACGGGCTGAAGTCGCTTCGGTCCGGCGCAGTCAGGGAGGCGCGCGGGCGCGGCTTGATGCTGGCGCTGGAACTCCACCCCGAGGCCGGCGGCGCGGCGCGCTACTGCCGCGCGCTCGCCGGGCGCGGCATACTCGCCAAGGACACCCACGACCACACCATCCGCATCTCGCCGCCCCTGGTGATCACCGCCTCGGAAGTCGACTGGGCGCTCGGCGAGATCGAGGCGGTGTTGAGAGAATGAGGGCGCCCGCCGCGCCGACTAGGCGTTGCGCGCCATCAGGCCGCCGTCCACCGGGATGGTCGCGCCGGTGATGTAGCTGGCGGCCGGCAGGCACAGGCTCAAGGTGACGTGCGCAACCTCCTCCGGCTCGCCATAGCGGCGCAGCGCGGTGCGGCGGCGGGCGAAGGTCTGCTTGTCGGCCGTGGCGATCGCCTGGGTCATGCCGGTGTTGATCGGGCCGGGGCAGACGCAATTAACGGTGACGCCTTCCTTGCCGAGTTCCACGGCGAGCGCGCGCGTCAGGCCGGCGACGCCCGCCTTGGCGGTCGCATAGATCGAGTCGCGCGCCGTGGCGCCCAGGGCCTCGGTGGAGGCGATATTGACGATCCGCGGGCTGGCGGATTTGCGCAGGTAGGGCAGGGCGGCGCGGATGATGCGCTGATGTGCGGTCAGGAGGATCGCGACCTGGCGCGCCCAGAGTTCGTCGTAGCCCGCGGCGTCGATGGCCGAGAAGGCGCCGACGCCGGCGTTGTTCACCACCGCGTCCAGGCCGCCGAAGTGCTGCGCCATCTCCGGGATCAGATGCGTGATCGCCGCCGGGTCGGCGACGTCGAGCCTCCAGGCGCGCGCCTGGCCGCCGTCGGCGCGGATCTCCGCGGCCACGGCCTCGGCGCCGGCCTCGTCGATGTCGGTGACCGCGACCTTCGCTCCCTCCCGGGCGAACACATGGGCGGTGGCGCGGCCCATGCCGCTCGCCGCCCCGGTGACCAGCGCCACCATCCCGGCGACCGAGCGGCTGAGGTTCGGGACGGGCTGCATGGGCGGGGCTCCGGGCGTTGGCGCTGCGTGCGTCCTCTTCCACCTTAGGCCGCGTCACGCCACGTCAGCATGGACAATCGCGGTGCGCGCGACATGCTCACAGGATCGCAGGAGCCCCCCCATGGACGATCGTTTCGACCTCACCGGCAGGACTGCGCTGGTCACCGGCGGCTCGCGCGGGCTGGGGCGGGCGATGGCGCAGGGGCTCGCCGAACGAGGCGCCGACATCGCCGTCGTCAGCCGCAAGCTCGACGCCTGCGAGGCCGCGGCGCACGAGATCGAGGCGCTGGGCGTGCGCGCCTTCGCCTGCGCCTGCCACATGGGTCGCTGGGACGAGATCGAACCCATGGCCAACGCGGTCTGGGACCGGTTTGGGCGCATCGACATCCTGGTCAACAATGCCGGCATGTCGCCGCTCTATCCGGCGCTGGACGAGGTCACCGAGGACGGCTTCGACAAGGTGATCGGCGTCAATTTCAAAGGTCCGTTCCGGCTCACCGCCCTCCTCGGCAAGCGCATGCACGCGGGCCGGGGCGGCTCGGTGATCAACATCTCCTCGACCGCTGCGCTGAACGCTTCGCCCTGGGCCTTGCCCTATGCCGGGGCCAAGGCGGCCCTGAACGCCATGACCCTCGGCTTCGCCGCCGCCTACAGCCCCAATGTGCGAGTCAACAGCATCATCGTCGGCCCCTTCGCCACCGACGTCGCCGAGCACTGGGCCGACCCGCCCGATCACGCCAATCCCGGCTACACCAGGGCCGGCCTGCGCATCGGCCAGCCGGGCGAGATCGTCGGCCTGGCGCTCTATCTCGCCTCGGACGCCTCCAGCTTCACCAACGGCGCGATGATCCGCATCGACGGCGGCCCTGTCCGGGCCACGCGGGCGCCCTGAAGCGTGCTATGCTGGCGGCTTCGCCGACGGAGATCGCCATGGCCCACGCGCCCTTCGAGATCGAGCCGCTGGACGCCTCGTTCGGGGCGACGGTGACGGGCCTGCGACTCGCCGATATCTCCGAGGACGCCTTCGCCGAACTCTATCGGACCTGGCTCGATTACGCCCTGCTGATCTTCCCCGACCAGCACCTCTCCAGGGTCGAGCAGGTGGCGTTCGCAAAGCGCTTCGGCCCCTTGGAATTCGAGATCGCCCCGATCAGCAACGTTCGCGCCGACGGATCGGTGAGAGCCGACGACGAGGACGACGTGATCAAGGTGCTGAAGGGCAACATGGGCTGGCATTGCGATTCCACCTACATGCCCGTGCAGGCCAAGGGCGCCGTCTTCACCTGCCACGTGGCGCCGGCCGTCGGGGGCGAGACCGGCTGGGCCGACATGCGCGCGGCCCACGACGCCCTGGACCCGGCCATGCGGGCGCGCATTGCGACGCTCAGCGCCTACCACTCGCTGCGCTACAGCCAGGCCAAGCTCGGCCACGTCCCCCATGAAGGCAGCGACTACAGCGGCTACGGCTTCACCGTGAAGGATCCGCCGCTGCGTCCGCTGGTGAAGACCCATCCCGAGACCGGGCGGCGCTGCCTGATGGTCGGACGCCACGCCTATGGCGTGCCGGGACTGGCGGCGCAGGAGTCCGAGGACCTGCTGCAGCAGCTCGCCGACTTCGCCTGCCAGCCGCCGCGGCTGCACCACCACCGCTGGACCGGTGGCGACGCCGTGGTCTGGGACAACCGCGCCCTGATGCACCGCGCCTGCCCCTGGGACATGCGCACACCTCGGGTCATGTACCATTCGCGCATCGCCGGCGATCCCGTCGCCGAATTCGCCGCCTGACGGCTGGGGCCGATCAGGCGAGGTCCCAGAGCGCCGCGGCCGGCAGCACCGCGCCGTCGTCGCGACCTTGTCCGTCCGCGGCCAGGGGCCCGACCGGCTGTTCCAGCGGCGCGAGCACGCCCGCCTGCCCCGGATTGCCGGTGCGCCCCAGGCCAGCCCAGATCTCGAACCCGAGCCGGGCCAGCAGCTGCGGCCGTTCCCGGCGGCGAATCTGCGGGTCGAGGCCGAGGAAATAGTTCTCCTGCTGCCGCACGAACGGGCGGCAGTGATAGGCGAGCAGGGCGCGGCGCTCGCCGCCTTCGGCGTGGTTCGCGCCGGTGCCGTGCACGAGCCGGCCGTCGAACACCATGACCGAGCCCGCCGGGCCCTCGGCCGCAACGGTTTCCTCGGGCGCGTATGGCCGCCGCTCGCGGGCCAGATGCGAGCCGGGGACCAGGCGTGTGGCCCCGTTGGCCTCGCTGAAATCGTCGAGCATGAACAGTAGGTTCGCCACCAGCGGCTTCTCGGTCCAGAAGTCGACGTAGCCCTGGTCGCGGTGCAGATACATCGGGGCGCCGCCCGGCCGCGCGACGTTGGCGGTCAGGCTCGAGAGCAGGAACTGCGGACCCAGCAGATGGCCCATGAACCGCTCCACCAGCGGGTCCAGTATGAGATCGCGGAACATCCGGCCCTTGTTGGGCAGCATCCAGACGCGCTGGTTGATCCCCGATTCCACGAAACCTTCGCCGCGGGCGATCTCGCCGGCGGCCTGCTCGGCGACGCGGGCGCCCAGCGCCGCGGTCGCCTCGCCGCTGAGGGCGCGCTCCAGGATGCAGTAGCCGTGCTCGGCCAGATCAGCGAGCGCGGCGTCGACCTCCGCGCGTCCGCGCAGCGGCGGCGTCTCGGCTCTGACCGTCGTCACCATGCATAGGCCTCCGGCGCGGGACCGCCCGGTCCCGGGAAGATCTCGTCCAGCCGCTTCAGCGTCTCGTCCCCCAGTTCGATCTCGAGCGCGGCGAGGCTGGAGCGGAACTGGGCCATGGTGCGCGGTCCGATCACCGGCGCCGTGACCCCCGGCTGACGCCCGACCCAGGCGAGCGCCACGGCGGCGGGCGGCCGGCCGAGCGCCTCGCACAGCTCCTGGAACGCCTGCACGGCGTCGGTCGCCTGCAGATGGGCGCGGCGGCCCCGGTCGTTCGGCGAAGGCTTGCCGGCCAGGAGCCCGCCGCCGAGAGGGCTGTAGGCGAGCACGGCCATGCCGTAGGCGCGCGCCGCCGGTAGCACTTCCAGTTCGATGGTGCGCCTGGCGAGATTGTAGACGCTCTGCTCGCTGACGAGGCCCATGAACGAGCGCGCCCGGGCGCTCTCCTGGGCCTGGGCGATGTGCCAGCCGGCGAAGTTGGACGAGCCGACGTAGAGCACCTTGCCCTGCTGGACCAGCACCCCCATCGCCTGCCAGATTTCCTCCCAGCGGGTCGAGCGGTCGACGTGGTGCATCTGGTAAAGATCGATGTGGTCGGTCTGCAGCCGCCTCAGGCTGGCCTCGCAGGCCTCGCGGACGTGCTTGGCCGACAGACCCCTCTGGTTCGGCCCCACCCAGGTTCCCAGCCGGCGCACCGGATCGGGCGAGCCCCACTCCATCGGCGCCGAATAGACCTTGGTCGCCAGCACCGTCTTCTCGCGCCGCCCGCCGCCTTGCGCGAACCAGCGGCCGAGCAGAGCCTCCGACTGGCCGGCGTTGTAGTTGTCCGAGGTGTCGATGAGGTTGACCCCGGCCTCGAAGGCCGCGTCCAGCATGGCGAAGCTGTCCGCCTCGTCGGTCAGCCACGAGAAATTGACCGTGCCGAGCGCCAGCGGCGCGACCTGAAGACCAGTGGAGCCGAAGCGGCGAAGCTGCATGCGCGGGCGTTCCTCCTTCGGACGCGGGCGCACATTAGCCGCTGCGACCGCCGGCGCCAGAACCTTGCCCTCGGCCGACGCCCGCCTCAGAGGGGCGCGTCAGCCAAGCCCGGAACGGAGAATCCGATGCCAGAAATCATCGTCCATTGCGTCGAAGGACGGACCGCGGCCCAGAAGAAGGCTCTGTGCGCCGACATCACCGCCGCCGTGACCAGGCATTTCGGCGCACCCATCGAAGCGGTCACCGTCAGCATCGTCGAGGCGCGGCGCGACTCCAAGATGAAGGCCGGAGTGATGTTCTCGGAAACGTGAACTCCGCGGCAGTGTCCGTCAGGCGCCCACCGCCGCCTCGGCCCTGCCGATGAAGGCGCGAATCCGCGGATAGGTCTCCTCGGCGAAGCGGCGGCCGTTGAAGACGCCGTAGTGCCCGACCCGCGGCTGCACGTGCAGTTCGTGCAAGGCGTCGGGAAGATTGGGCAGCAGGGCATGCACGGCCTGGGTCTGGCCGACCCCGGAAATGTCGTCGTTCTCGCCCTCGACGCTCATGGCGGCGATGTCGGTGATCGCCTCGAGCCGCACCGGGCGGCCGCGATGGCTGAGCTCGCCCTTGGGCAGCAGGTAACGCTGGAAGACGGTGTCCACCGTCTGCAGGTAGAATTCCTCGGTGAGGTCGAGCACCGACAGATACTCGTCGTAGAACTCGCGGTGCTTGTCGGCCGAATCGCCGTCGCCGCTCACCAGTTGCTCGAAATAGCGGCGGTGCGCCTCCTGGTGGCGTTCGGCGTTCATCGACATGAAGCTGTAGAGTTGCACGAACCCTGGATAGACGCGCCGCAGCATGCCGGGGTAGGGCGGCGGCACGGTGTAGATCATCGCCTGCTGGAACCAGGAGAACGGCTTCTCCTCGGCCAGCCTGTTGGTGGCCGTGGGCGAGAGGCGGGCGTCGATGGGCGAGCCGAGGAAGGTGATGCTCGCCGGCCGATGCGGATCAGCCTCCTCGGCCATCAGCGCGGCGGCGGCCAGCACCGGCGGCCCCGGCTGGCAGACGGCGACGACATGGGCGCGCTCGCCGATGTGGGCGAGGATGTCGCGGATGTGATCGATGTAGTCGTGGAAGTCGAAGCGGCCTTCCAGGATGGGCGCGTCCCGGGCGTTGGACCAGTCGGTCACATAGACGTCGAAATCCTGCAGGAAGGTCTGCACCGTGCCGCGCAGCAAGGTGGCGTAGTGGCCCGAGAGCGGCGCCACCACGAGCAGCGGCGGGGCGCCCAGCGGCGCGCGGACGCGGCGCAGGTCGAGCGGCTCGCGCGAGAAGCGGCGCAGGCGCACCCAGGGGCTCGACCAGACCACGTCGTCGTGCACCCTCACCTCGCGGCCGGCGACGCTCGCCGCGTCGATACCCCAGGCGGGCCGGCCGTAGCGATGCGTAAGACCGGCGATCAGGTCGGCCGAGGCATAGAGGGTGCGGCCCCAGCGCGACGAAGCGGCCGGATTGAGCGGCGAGCCCCAGAACTCACGCGCCGAACGGGCCGCTAGGCGCAGCGGCGTCGCCGAGTGATAGACCGCTTCGTGCAGGGCGTAGAGCATCTGACCTCGATTGTGCGTTGCAACAATATCGTGACGAGTCGACGCAAAGTCCAGCAGCGTCGCCGTCGGGGCGCAGGGACCGGGCTATTGGGCCGGGCGTCCCGGTCCACGGTGAAGCAACGCGAACGACGGCGCGTCGGGCATCGCGACTAACCGGCGACCGGCTGCAGGTCCCCGTCAGTTCCTGCGTGGGCCCGCCGACGAGACCGTGCGATGCGCATGAGCCGACGCGCTCCGTCAGGCGCCGTTCATCGCCGCGTCGATCTGGCGTGCAGTCTGCTGCGGCGTCTGGTCTTCCGGGATCGGGCGATTGAAGCGTCCCTCGGGGTCCATCAGATAGACGACTACGCTGTGGTCGAGCGTGTAGTTCGCCCCGGTCCCGTGCTTCTGGTAATAGACGTCGTAGGCTCTGGCCGCCTGGGCGGTCTGCGCCGGCGTGCCGGTGAGGCCGATCATGTTCTTCGGAAACACCGGGCTGGTCATGTAGGTCTTCAGCTGGCTGGGTGTGTCGCGTGCGGGATCGACGGTGATGAACACCACCTGCACGTTCCTGGCCCGCGGCCCCAGCTCGGCCATGGTCCGGCCCAACATGGTCAAGGTCGTCGGGCACACGTCGGGGCAGTAGGTGTAGCCGAAGAAGACCAGGCTCCACTTGCCCTTCAGGATGCTCTGATCGACGGGCCGGCCGTTCTCGTCCACCAGATTGAACGGCCCCCCCGGTCCGCCGGTCGCTGGCGAAGCCGTGGCCGTGGCCCGCGGCGCACAGGCCTCGAGGCCTGACACCCCGATCAGGGCGAGCAGGCCCGCCAGAACGCCCGCGGCGATCGCCGCCACCCGGTTCCGGCCGGAACGAGCCTCGCGCGCCGGCTCGACCTGAACGATCCTGGGGCTCATGATCCTAGCGCTTATGTCCGCCGCCCCAGCCTCGACGAGGCGTGCTTCCGATACGCCGGCGCTCGCGCCGCCGCAAGCTGGGCAGCCGCGCCCGGTCCAGCGGCGTCTGCGCGCCCGCACCCTGATCATGCTGCGCTGGATGGCGCTGGCCGGCCAGGCGGGCGCGGTCATCGTGGTGGGGCGGGGGCTGGGGTTCGCCGTCCCCTATGCCCCATGCTTCGCGGTCATCGGCGCGGGCGGCGCTCTGAACCTGTGGCTGATGCTCTCGCCGGCGGCGCGGCGGACGGCGCGCGACTGGGAAACGGGCGCTCAGCTCGCCTTCGACATCCTCCAGCTTGGCGCGATGCTCTACCTGACCGGCGGGGTGGCCAATCCGTTCGCGCTCCTGCTCATCGCCCCGGTCACCCTGGCGGGCGCGAATCTGCCGCTGCGCCATGCTGCGGCGCTGGCGCTGCTGGCGATCCTGGTCGCCGCCGGCCTGACGCTGCAGGCCCTGCCGCTGCCCTGGCCGGCGGGCGCGACGCTGGTTCTTCCGGGCGCCTATCGCCTGGGCCTTTGCCTGGCGATCGTCGCCGGCGTCGTCTTCTCCGCCGGCTACGCCTGGGAGGCGGCCGCCGAAGCCTCGCGGATGGAACTGGCCCTCAACGTCACCGAAACCGTGCTGGCGCGCGAGCAGCGCCTCTCGGCGCTCGGCGCTCTCGCCGCCGCGGCGGCGCACGAACTCGGCACGCCGCTCGCCACCATAGCGGTGGTCGCCAAGGAGATGGTCCGAGAGGTCCCGGATGGTCCCCTGCGCGAGGACGCCGCTCTGCTGGTCGCCCAGGCGCAGCGCTGCCGCGACATCCTGAAGCGCCTGGCCGAAACCCCCGAGGCCGGCGACGAGGTGCATGAGCGCATGAGCCTCATCCAGTTCGTCCGCGAGGTGGTCGAGCCCTACGCCGGCGAGGAGGCGGTGCGGGTCGAGGCGGTGGTTTCGGGACCACCCGATGTCGCCGCGCCCGATCTGTGGCGCCGGCCGGAGGTGCTGCACGCCATGACGTCGATAGTCGAGAACGCCTTCGACTTCGCCCGCAAGGAGATCCTGGTCACCGCCCGCTTCGACGCCGAGACCGTCTCCGTCGAGGTGCGCGACGACGGTCCGGGCTTCTCCTCGCAGGTGTTGGCCAAGCTGGGCGAGCCCTACGTGACCAGCCGCCCCGGCGCCGAAGGGTCGCGCAGCGGCCACGTGGGCATGGGCCTGGGCTTCTTCATCGCCAAGACGCTGCTCGAGCGCACCGGCGCGGCGGTGGAGTTCCGCAACGGCCGCGGCGGCGGCGCGATCGTCGCCGCCCGCTGGCCCAGGGTCCGCATCGAGGCGCCGCAGGCGGCCTGAACATGTTGCCGGGCTTGAATTTCCCTTTGCGGGTGCGACATGATGTCCTTGCCTGCGCTCAGGTCGATGGAACTGAGCGGCAGCGCGGGAGCGCGAATTGATGTCGAGTCTCGAGGAAACCGTCGCCGTCATGGCGGACAAGTCGCTCTTGCTGCTCGACGACGACGCTCCGTTGCGCACCCGGCTCGGCCGCGCCCTGGAAAACCGCGGCTTCCAGCCGACGCTGGTGGAATCGGTGGGCGAAGCGCTGGCCGCCGTCAGGACCCGCCCGCCGGCCTTCGCGGTGCTCGACATGCGCCTCGAGGACGGTTCGGGGCTGAGGGTGGTCGAGGCGCTGCGCGAGGCCCGGCCCGACGCCCGCATCGTCATGCTGACCGGCTACGGCAACATCGCCACCGCGGTGGCGGCGGTGAAGGCCGGCGCGGTGGACTATCTCTCCAAGCCGGCGGACGCCGACGATGTCGCCAGGGCGCTGCTGGCCCAGGGCGATGCGCCTTCGCCGCCGGAGAACCCGATGAGCGCCGACCGGGTGCGCTGGGAGCATATCCAGCGCGTCTACGAACTCTGCGGCCACAACGTTTCCGAGACCGCCCGCCGTCTCAACATGCACCGGCGCACCCTGCAGCGCATCCTCGCCAAACGGGCGCCGCGGTAGGATCACTCGAGGCTCGCCCGCATGGCGGCCAGGCGGGCGAAGGCGATGGTCAGGGCCTTGCGCCGTGCGCCGGCCAGCGGGCTCGGCGGCGCCTCGCGCAGCACCGCCCCGTCGAAGGCGTCGGCGACGATGAGGCCGGGCGCCTGCGGCAGGATGTGGCGCGGGAACTCCGGCGCCACGGCGAAATAGAAAGCGTCGCAATAGGGCAGGTACTCGCCCCACTTGCGGTCGGTGCGGAAATCGTCGGCTCCCGACTTCACCTCGGCGATGGCGATCTCGCCCCGCGGCCCCAGCGCCATGATGTCGGCGCGCCGGCCGTTGGGCAAGGTGACCTCGATCAGCGGCGCATAGCCCAGCGCCGCCATCAGCCGCCCCGCGCCTCGCGTCACCGCGCCGGTGGTCTCGGGCCGTGAAAGGACGAGGACGAAGCTCTCCACGCGCCAATCATGTTCCGGCTTCGTTCCGACGTCAATTCACTGCGGCGCCTGTTCGGGGAAGGCCAGGCGCGTCAGGTTGAAGCCGAGCGACTGCAGGCGGGCCAGCGCGGTGGCGCGCACGCTGGCGTCGAGGCTCGGCTGGCGCGACAACAGCCAGACATAGCGGCCGTCCGCGGTCGACATGATCGCCCAGACGTCGTTGCTGGCGTGGTCGAGAATCCAGTATTGCTTGGAGACCAGCCCGCCGAAAAAGCCGAGCTCCAGCTTGGTGTTGTTGCTGGCGGGCAGGACGTGGCCATGGGCGCGGAGCGTGTGCTTGGGTCCGTTCACCGAACCCTCGTGGCAGGTCTGCACCACGGAGAAGCCGCTGGCCGTGCGACCGGAGAAGTCGTTGGTCGGGGCTTCGCAGTTCTTCTGCAGCTTGTTGGGGGTGAGGGCGATTTCGTACCAGCGCCCGGAATAGAGGGTCTGCGGCGCCGGCCTCACCGGCTGGGGCGCGGCGGCCGCGGCGGCGCCCGCGACGGCGACGGAAAGGGCGAGCGCAAGCGCTGCGTTCGTGAATTGCATCGACATCCTACTCAAGAGTTTCGCCGCAAAGCCTGCATCGAGGCAAGGCGACCGCTCCCCAGACAGGCGCGGTCTAACGCACGATCACGACGAAAATAGGATACCGGAGCTATTCGGCCGCGGCGAGGCGCAGCGGCGCGGAGCGCTCCCTGAAGTTGATGGTCTTCAGATAGGCGATGCCGTCCTCGGCGATGTCGTCGCCCACCATGCGGTCGCCCTCGCCCTTCAGCTCGTCCATATCGACGTACATGGCGTAGAAGGCGCGGGTGCGATCGGTGATGATGCCGGCGTTCAAGAGGGTCTTGATGAGGACGCGGAAAATATTGGTCGCTTCCTTCATGTCCTCGCGGCGCAGATCGTCGGTGGCTATCTCGGCGAATTCCTCGATCACCCGGTCCGGATCGAGGCCGAATTCCTCGTAGAGGTCGCGTTGCTCCGAGGGCGCCACCAGGTTGAAGAGCAGGGTCTGGAAGCAGTGCGCCGCCCAGTCCTCGATGACGTTGTGCTCCTCGGCGCTGAGCTTGGGCACGGTGCGGTCGGCCCAGATCTTCCCGAACTTGTGATGGAAGGCCTCGTCGGTCATGACGAGCTGCATCAGCTTTCGGCCGAGGGGATCGTTGAGCTTCTGGTAGAAGGTTGCGAAGGCGCCCATCGCCAGGCCCTCCACCAGCATCTGCATGCCGACGATCTTCTTGTAGACCTCGGGCGAGGAGATGATCTCCACCAGCAGGTTTTGCAGCACCGGGCTGCACTGCGCCGGCCGGCCCCAGCGGACCTTGATGTATTTGGCGAAGGCGGTGACGTGGCGCGCCTCCTCGCGGGTCTGGTTGGCGGCGTATTCCTGCGCCCCCTGATCGTAGAGCACGTGGCAGAGACTGGCGGACAGGTTCAGCGCCCCCTGCTCGCCGTGCAGGATCGAGGAGAAGGACCGCAGCGTCTGGGCGTTGATGAAGGCGATCCGGCGCTTCGGGTCCGAAAGCGCCTCTGAGACGTACTTGGTCTGCAGCGCCCCGATCATGTCCTCGGGGAGCAGCGCCTCGTTCTCCATGTCGAAGGGCTCGGAGAAATCGATGTACTTCGGATCGAGCGGATCCCAGAAGTGGTCGTGGGTGGCGGCGATGATCTTGTCGAACGCCGTCGAGCGCGCGCCATAGCGATCGAGGGTCAGCATGGCCTCGAAGTCGTCGGGCGCGACGGCCTCGTACATGGTGTCCTTGGTGATGTTGCCGTCAGCCACGGTGGCGATCTCCCGATATGAACGGTGTTCAGACCCGATAGATGCCTTCGCCGCCGCGACAGGTCAAGGAAAATGACGCCCCCGTCACGAATTTGCTCGTCCCGATCGAGGCAAGGCACATGGGCGCCGAGCGGCGCGCCCGGGCGCTCGGCCACGGCGCCGGGCAAGGGCGGATCGGTGGCGAAGGAGGCGTGAGATGACGATCGAGATTCCCGGGAGGAGAACCTCAGTCGTTGGCGCGGCTACTCCGCCGCCGCCAGTTGCGCCGCGCCGCGCTGGGCGCGCTCCCTGAAGTTGATGCCCTGCAGATAGCGGATGCCCTCCTCGGCGATGTCGTCGCCGACCATGCGCGTTCCTTCGGCCTGCAGTTCGTCCATGTCGACGTAGGTCGCATAGAAGCTGCGGGTGCGCCCGGTGATCAGGCCGGCGTTGAAGAGGGTCTTGATGAGCACGCGGAAGATGTTGGTCTCGCCGCGGAAGCGCCGGTTGGGATCGCGCTCGGCCCGGCGCTGGACGATGTCGGCGACCACCCGCTCGGGGTCGAGGCCGAAGTCCTGGTACATCGCCTGATTCTGGGACGGCGAGCCTCGGTCGAACAGCAGCGATTGGGCGCAGTGCGCGGCCCAGTCCTCCACGATGTTGCGCTCGGCTTCGGAAAGCTGCGGCACGGTGCGGTCGGCCCAGATCTTCCCGAACTTGTGATGGAAGGCCTCGTCGGTCATGACGAGCTGGAACAGCTTGCGCGCCAGCGGGTCGCGGTTGTGGCGAAAGCCGTTGGCGAAGGCGCCCATGGCCAAGCCCTCCACCAGCATCTGCATGCCAATGATCTTCTTGTAGACCTCGGGCGCTTCGATGATCTCGATCAGCAGCTTCTTCAGCGCCGCGCCGCACTCTGCGGGCCGGCCCCAGCGGACCTTGATGTATTTGGCGAAGGCGGTGACGTGGCGCGCCTCCTCGCGAGTCTGGTTGGCGGCGTATTCCTGCGCCCCCTGGTCGTAGAGCACGTGGCAGAGGCTGGCGGAGAGGTTCAGCGCCCCCTGCTCGCCGTGCAGGATCGAGGAGAAGTTGCGCAGCTGGCCGGCGTTGATGAAGCGGACGCGCTGCTTCGGGTCGGTGAGGGTCTCGGCGACGTAGGGGAGCCTCAGGATCGGGCTGTGCTCCTCGGGCGTCATCGCCTCGTTCTCGAGATCGAACGGGGTGTCGAAGTCGATGTACTTCGGGTCGAGCGGATCCCAGAAGTGATCGTGGGTGGCGGCGATGATCTTGTCGAACACATCGGAGCGCTCGCCATAGCGGTCCAGCGTCAGCATGGCCTCGAAGTCGTCCGGCCGAACCGCGCCGTACATCGAATCCTTGGTGATGTTCCCGTCCCTGGTGAGGCTTTCGTCGGCCACGGCGCTGATCTCCGGCTGGTCCTTGAGCTAAGTGAACAGTGTCAACCTAAGGCCCGCGAGCGTCAACAGCCCATCGCTCACGGCCCATCGCTCAGGCTCGGGCCTCGAAGGGCTGAAACGAACCGGACGGGCTCGCGTTCTTGGCGCATGGAAGTCGAGGGCTCCACGGCGATCCGCGCCATACGCTACGACGCCGAGCGCCGAAGGCTGGTCGTACGCTTCGTCGATGGCGACGAATACGCCTACGTCGGCGTTCCCGGCGAGGTGCATCGCTCGTTTTCGCAGGCGGAGTCGAAGGGCCGCTTCTTCGCCGAGCAGATCCGCGGCTGCTATCCCTACAACAAGCTGACCTGAGCGTGCTGGCCCTCGCGCGAGGCGAGCCTCAGCCGCGCCGGTCTCGCCGCGCCTTCACCGCCAGCCGAAGCGCGCTGAGCTTGATGAATCCGGATGCGTCGCGGTGGTCGTAGGCGACCTTGCCTTCCTCGAAGGTGACGAGATCCTGGTCGTAGAGCGAATAGGGGCTCTCGCGGCCGACGCAGGCGACACTGCCCTTGTAGAGCTTCATCCGCACCCGGCCCGCGACCTTTGCCTGGCTCACGTCGATCGCCGCTTGCAGCATGTCGCGCTCGGGCGAAAACCAGAAGCCGTTGTAGATCAGCTCCGCGTAGCGGGGCATCAGCTCGTCCTTGAGGTGGATTGCGCCGCGGTCGAGGGTGATGCTTTCGATGGCCCGGTGCGCGGCCAGCAGGATCGTCCCGCCCGGCGTCTCATAGACCCCGCGCGACTTCATGCCGACGAAGCGGCTCTCCACCAGGTCGAGGCGGCCGATCCCATTGTCGCGGCCTAGCTCGTTCAGGCGCGCCAGCAGGGCCGCGGGCGAGAGCGCCTCGCCGTCGACGGCCACCGGATCGCCCTTCTCGAAGTCGATGGCGACGACGCTGGCTCGGTCGGGCGCGTCCTCGGGGGCGATCGTGCGCTGGTGGACGAATTCCGGGGCGGCCTCGGAAGGGTCCTCCAGGGCGTTGCCCTCGGAGGATGAGTGCAGAAGGTTGGCGTCGACGCTGAACGGCGGCTCGTTGCGCTTGTCCCTGGCGACGGGAATGCCATGCTTGTCAGCATAGGCCACTTCGTCGGCGCGCCCCTTGAACGGCCACTCGCGCCAGACGGCGATGACGCGGATGTCGGGCTCGAGAGCGTAGTAGCTGACCTCGAAGCGCACCTGGTCGTTGCCCTTGCCGGTCGCGCCATGGCTGACGGCGTCGGCCCCGACCCGGCGGCCGATCTCGATCTGGGTCTTGGCGGTCAGGGGCCGGGCGATCGACGTTCCCAACAGATACTGGCCTTCATAGACCGTGTTGGCCCTGAACATCGGGAAGACGTAGTCGCGCACGAACTCTTCGCGCAGGTCCGGCATGAAGATGTTCTCGGGCTTCACGCCCATCGCCAGGGCCTTCTCCCGCGCCCGGCCCAGTTCTTCGCCCTGGCCGAGGTCGGCGGTGAAAGTGACCACCTCGCAGCCGTACGTCTCGTGTAGCCACTTGACCGCGACGAGAGTGTCCAGCCCGCCCGAGTAGGCGAGCACGACTTTCTTGGGCGGCGGCAGATCGGCCATGGCGATCCTCGTGGCGGAGGCGCGCCTTAAAGGCGGTTAGGCGGCGAAGTTCAAGAGCAGCCGCGCGGCCCCGGCCTAAACCGTCACCTGCGTGCCCAGCTCGACCACGCGGCCGGGCGGGATGTTGAAGAAGTCGGTCGGATTGGTCGAGTTCTTCATCAGGAAGATGAACAGCTTGTCCTGCCACAGCGGCATGCCCGACTGCACCGCCGGCACCACAGAGCGGCGGCCGAGGAAGAAGCTCGTCGACATGATATCGAACTTCAGGCCCTGCTTGCGGCAGAGCGCCAGCGCCCGGGGCAGGTTCGGATTTTCCATGAAGCCGTAGGTGATGGTCACCTTGGTGAACTCGCCGCTCACTGGATCGACCCGGATGCGGTCGCTGTCCTTGACGCGCGGCGTCTCGGCGGAGGCGACGGTCAGGATGACGTTCTTCTCGTGCAGCACCTTGTTGTGCTTGAGGTTGTGCATGAGCGCCACTGGCGCCACGTCGGCGTCCGAGGTGAGGAAGACGGCCGTGCCGGCCACCCGGTGCGGCGGCCGGTGCTTCAGGATCTCGGCGAGTTCGCTCATCGGCACGCTGTCGCGGCGGGTCTTGTCGGTGAGCAGGCGAATGCCGCGCGTCCAGGTGAGCATCACCAGGAAGAGCGCCAGGCCGATCAGCACCGGCGCCCAGCCGCCGGAAAGGAACTTCAGGGCGTTGGCCGAGAGGAAGGTCAGGTCCATGGCCACCAGCGGCCCGATCAGCACGGCGGTGCGGATCGGCCCCCAGCGCCACATGCGCCTGACCACGATGAAGGCCAGGCACGTGGTCACCAGCATGGTGCCGGTCACCGCCAGGCCATAGGCGTGCGAGAGGTTGTCCGAGGTCTGGAACAGCACCACCAGGAAGAGGACGCCGACCAGCAGCAGGATGTTGACCTGCGGCAGAAAGATCTGGCCGCTCTGGGTTTCGGAGGTCCGCCGGATGTCCATGCGCGGCAGCAGACCGAGCTGGATCGCCTGCTGGGTCAGCGAATAGGCGCCCGTGATCACCGCCTGCGAGGCGATGACGCTGGCCGCGGTCGCCAGGATCACCAGAGGCAGCCGCAACTGCGCCGGGGCCATGATGAAAAACCAGTTCCGGTCCGGCAGTTCCTCGCCGAGCGCGCGGGCGTGGTGCAGGAAGTGCAGCGCCAGCGCGCCTTGGCCAAGATAGTTCACCGCCAGGCAGGGCAGGCAGATGAACAGCCACGCCGATTGGATCGGCCGGCGGCCGAAGTGGCCCATGTCGGCGTAGAGCGCCTCCGCGCCGGTCACCGTCAGGAAGATCGAGCCCAGCACCAGGAACCCCACCAAGCCGTGCCGGAACAGGAAACCCAGCCCATAGGCCGGGTTGAGCGAGAACAGCACGCGCGGATCGTCGAGCACGTTGAGGGCGCCCATCACCAGGATGGCGACGAACCACACCAGCATCACCGGGCCGAACAGCGCCCCCACCTTCGCCGTGCCGCGCGACTGGATGAAGAACAGCGCCAGCAGGATGGCGATGGTGATGACGATCACCACGCCGGTGTCCACCGAGTGGGCGAGATCCGGGATGGTCCGCAGGCCCTCGATGGCGCCCAGCGTCGTGATCGCCGGCGTAATGATGGAATCGCCATAGAAGAGCGCCGCCCCGATCAGGCCCAGGGTGAACAGCATCGCGGTGCGCCGTCCCAGCGCCCGCTGGGCCAGGGCCATGAGCGAAAGCACGCCGCCTTCGCCCTTGTTGTCGGCGCGCATCAGGAAGAGGACGTACTTGACCGTCACCACCATGAAGAGCGCCCAGAGCGCCAGCGAGATGACGCCCAGGATGTCGGCGCGCCGCAGCGCTTCGCCTTGCATGGTGGTGAGCGCCGAGCGGAAGGCGTAGAGCGGGCTGGTGCCGATGTCGCCGAACACCACCCCGAGCGAGCCCAGCGTCAGCGCCCAGCGTGCGCCGTGGCGGCGCAGGCCCGGGGCGGGCACGGCCTCGACGGGGGGGGATTCGGGAGTCGATGGCTGGGCGGAGGCCTCGAGGGCCAAGGTTCTGTTCCTCCGGGAGCGCTCGCCCGCAACTTCAAAACGTGGCGCGCGCGGTCCCCAAGCTGCCGCGGCGCGGCGCGATACACCCGTTCCGCCCGCCATTCAATCGCCACGATGGGCGCAGCGGGCGGCCGGGCCGCGGGCCGCCGTGCGCCCGCACCGCCTCTTTCAACGCACGAGGGCGGCGCTTACGTTTCCTCGCTGGGCTTCCCCCGCCAGGCCGCAACGCGCGGGAGCGCGCACGTGAGCCGCCGTCTCGCCCTCGTCACCGGCGCATCCTCCGGCATCGGCGCGGCGATCGCCCGCGTCTATGCCCGCCACGGCTACGACCTCGCCCTGACGGCGCGGCGCGTCGATCGGCTGCACCGCCTGGCCGACGAGCTGCGCCTGCGTCACGGCGTGGAGAGCCTCGTTGTTCCCGCCGACCTGGCCGCGCCGGCGGCCATCGGCGCCATCCTCGGCGCCGTCGAGGCCAATGGCCGCCAGGTCGACGCCCTGGTGAACAATGCCGGCTACGCGCTGCCGGGCGTCTACGCCGCGACCGGCTGGGCCGACCAGCAGGCCTTCATCCAGGTGCTGCTCGCCGCGCCCAGCGAGCTTGCCCACAAGGTGCTGCCGGGCATGCTCGAGCGGCGTTTCGGCCGCATCGTCAACGTCGCGTCGCTCGCCGGGCTCGTGCCCGGCTCGCCCGGCCACACCCTCTACGGCCCAGCCAAGGCGTTCCTGGTGCGCTTCTCGCAGGCGCTGCACCTCGAGACCCGCGGGACGGGCGTTCACGTCTGCGCCCTCTGTCCCGGCTTCACCTATTCGGAGTTCCACGACGTGGCCGGCACGCGCCGCCGGGTCAGCGAAGCGACGCCGCCCTGGCTGTGGCTGGGGGCCGACGAGGTCGCGGAGGCGGGCTACGAGGCCGCCGAGGCCGACCGGCCGATCTGCGTCACCGGCGCACCCAACAAGGCCATCGCCGCCCTCGCCAAGCTGATTCCGGACGAGTGGGGCATGGCCCTCATCGCCAGCCAGTCGGGGCGCTTGCGCAGCTCCTGACGCCCAGAAGCGGGTGTTGACCCAAGGGGGCGCCCCGGCCCATCGTCGCGCCTTGCCCACCCACGAATCTCTTCAAAGGAGCCGTCATGGCCCCCGACCTCGCGCGTGCTCCGGCCGCGGCCTGCGATCCGCGCCTCATCGTCGCCCTCGATCTGCCGGGCCGCGCCGCCGCCGAGGCGATGGTCGAGCGCCTGGGCGAGGCGGTCGCCTTCTACAAGATCGGCCTGCAGCTGCTCGCGGTTGGCGGCGCGCAGGTGGGGCGGCGCCTGCGCCGGCAGGGACGTCAGGTGTTCGCCGACTGGAAGCTGCACGATATCGGCGCGACGGTCGAGAAGGCGACGGCGGCGATCGCCCTATCCGCGGCCTGCGATCTTCTCACCGTCCACGCCGAGCCGCAGGTGCTGGCGGCGGCGGTGCGTGGCCGCGGCGGCGCACCACTGCGGATCCTGGGCGTGACAGTGCTGACCAGCCTCGGGCACGAAGATCTGGTGCGGATCGGCTATGCTGCATCGCTGCAGGATCTGGTGGAGCGGCGGGTGCGGCAATGCATCGACGCCGGGGCGGACGGCGTCATCGTCGGCCCGCGCGAGGCGGCGCTGGCCAGGCGCATCGGTGGGCCAGGATTGCTGGTGGTCACCCCGGGGGTGCGTCCGGCCGGGGCCGCCCTGGACGACCAGGCCCGGGCCGCGACTCCCTTGGAGGCCCTGGAGCAGGGCGCCAGCCACGTCGTCTGCGGCCGTCCGATCACCGCCGCCGCCGATCCGCGCGCCGCTGCTCTCGCCATCGTCGAAGAGATGGCCGGCGCGTGAGGCGCCGTCGAGACTTCAGCTCGGCCGAAGCGTGCTGCGGGCGTCGCCCCTCGTCCGGGGCGTCCTCACCAATGGCGCCCCATCATGTGGCCGCGCATGCCGATGCCGCCGTGGAAGCGGATGCTGACTCGCGCCGAGGCCGATGCGAACGCGGCGGCGCTGGCGCTGGCGAAGCCGCCGCTCTGGGCGAAGCCGCCCACCCAGTAGTAGCCGCCGGCGCCGGCCTGCGCCCCGACGCCGCCGCCACCCTCGAAGAATTCAGGGGCGATGGAGACCTCGGCTTGCTCGGGCGCAGCTTCGCGCCAGGCTCGCCGGCCGCCCCAATGGGCGCGCTGCTCCTCCCGGCCCCGGCAGCCGCACGGCGGGCGCAGGTCGCGCCATCCGCGGCCTGCCGGCCCGGCGCCGTCCCAGTGGTCGCCGGCCAGCGCCGGACCTGAACACAGCGCCAGGATGAGCGCGCCGAGCGCGGCCGTCGTCGTCGTCGCCATGGTTCTCGCCCCGCATCCGCAGAAGGTTGGCATGGCGCTAACCTAAACGGACCGGCCGCGGGGCGCGAGCCGGCGCGCCTGAGAGGCGAGTGGCGCTAGAAATCGACGGCGACGCCCTTACGCTCCCAGTCGCCAAATCGGGTCGGCTCGGGACCGGCCGGGCCGCCTTCCTCCGGGGCCAGGCGCGACGGCGGCTGCGCGGCGCGGCGGGCGGCGGCCTCCTCCAGCGCGCGGCGCGCCGCCGCACTCAGCGGCTTGCCTGGCGCGGCGCCCGGCGGATCGGCATGGTCCATGGCGCACGTTCTAGCCCGGCCCCGGCGTCGATGCGAGCGCGTCGATGCGAGCATTGCGCGTCGCCGCGAACCCTGCTCGTCTACACCGCCGACGCGGCGCTGCATCGCCGGATCGATCCAAGGGGGCTTGAAAATGCCACGACTTTCGCTCGCTTTCTTCTCTGCGGCCGTCCTCTATGGCCTGATCGGCATGGGCTGGGGCGCCCAGATGGGCATGACGGAGAACTTCACCCTGGCGGCGGCGCATGCGCACCTCAACCTCCTGGGCTGGGTGACGCTGTCGCTCATGGGCGGTTTCTACGCCCTCGCCGGCGCCCGCGCCCCGACCCGGCTCGGCTGGGCCAATTTCACCCTCTCCAACCTGGGCGTGATCGTGATGATTCCGGCGCTGGCGAGGCTGCTCTCGGGCGAGAGGGACGCCGGCGGCGTCGTCGTCGCCGGAACCGTGATCACCATCCTCGGCATGCTGACCTTCGCCGCGGCGGTCCTCTCGCTATGGGGCCGGCCCGCAGCCGACCAATCGGCGCTTGCGCGCCAGGATGCGATGGGCGAGGCCGGCGCATGGCCGCAGACCTCGCCCGCCGAGCCGCGCTCGACCTGATCACCGCCGCCCTCGCAACGAGGGCGGGCCTGGAGCGGGCGCTCGAGGCCCCGGCGCTGACCGGCCTTGGCGCCCAGGACCGGGCCTTCGCCCGGGCGCTCGCCATGACCACCCTGCGCCGGCTGGGGCCGATCGACGCAGCCCTCGCGCCGCGGCTGCAGCGTCGGCCTCCCGAGGCGGCGATGATGATCCTGCGCCTGGGCGTGGCCCAGCTCTTCTACCTGGATACGCCGGCCTACGCGGCCGTCGACGCGAGCGTCGCCCTCGCCGAGGCCGCCACGCCGCCGTTCAAGGGGCTGATCAACGCCGTGCTGCGCCGCATGGCGGCCGGTGCTCCGCCGTCGGACGATCCGGCCGAGCTGGCGCCGGCCTGGCTGTTCGCACGCTGGCGCGCCGCTTACGGCGAGGCCGGCGCCCGCGCCATCGCCGCCCTGATCGCCTCGGAACCGTCGACGGACCTGACGCCGCGCGATGCCGGCGAGGCCGGCGCCCTGGCCCAGGCGCTCGAGGCCGAGATTCTGCCCGGAGGCTCGCTGCGCCGGCCGGGACGCGGCCGCATCGAGGACTGGCCAGGCTACGCCGAAGGCCGCTGGTGGGTCCAGGACGCCGCCGCCGCCATCGCGGCGCGCGTGCTGGCGCCGGCCCCCGGCGAGGGCGTGCTCGACCTCTGCGCCGCGCCCGGAGGCAAGGCGCTGCAGCTTGCCGCGGCCGGGGCCAAGGTCACCGCGCTCGACCGATCGGCCGCGCGGCTGAGGCGTCTGACGGACTCGCTGGCGCGCACCGGCCTCGCCGCCGAGGTCGTGGCCGCCGAGGCCGAGACCTGGCCGGACGAGCGCAGCTTCGACGCCGTGCTGCTGGACGCCCCCTGCTCGTCGACCGGCACGTTCCGGCGCAATCCGGACGTGCTCTGGACCATCCGGCCCGGCGACATCGTCGAGCTTGCGCGGCTCCAGGCGCGACTCCTGGACACGGCCGCCCGGCGGGTTCGCCCGGGTGGCCGCCTGGTCTATTGCGTCTGTTCGCTGGAGCGCGAGGAAGGCGAAGCCCAGGCCGCCGCGTTCCTGGGCCGTCATCCGCCGTTCCGCGTCTCGGCGATCGCTCCGGGCGAGGCTGGCGCGCCCCGGGCCAGCCTCGGTCGCGACGGCGCGCTTCGCATCCTGCCGCACCACCTTGAGGGCGGCCTCGACGGCTTCTTCGTGGCGCGGTTCGCGCGGAGCGGCTGACCTGCGCCCGTTCCCGGCGGCCGATCCTTGCCGCGACTCCCGGCCCGGTCTAAGCCCGGACCATGCCTGCGCTTTCCCCGATCATCGCCCCGTCGATCCTGGCGGCCGATTTCGCCCGGCTGGGCGAGGAGGCGCGCGCGGTCGAGGCGGCCGGGGCCGACTGGCTGCACGTCGACGTCATGGACGGTCACTTCGTTCCCAACATCACCATCGGGCCGGACGTGGTGAAGGCGTTGCGCGCCGAAGTTTCCATCCCCCTCGACGTGCACCTGATGATCGCGCCGGCCGACCCCTATCTGGAGGCGTTCCGCGCCGCCGGCGCCGACATCATCACCATCCACCCCGAGGCCGGCCCCCACCTCGACCGCTCGCTGAGGCGCATCCGCGAGCTGGGCGCCAAGGCCGGAGTCGCGTTCAACCCGTCGACGCCGCCCGAGACCATCGAATGGATGCTGGACGACATCGACCTCGTCCTCGTGATGTCCATCAATCCGGGCTTCGGCGGCCAGGCCTTCATGCCCTCCCAGCTCGCCAAGATCGCGCGGCTGAGCCAGATGATCGCGGCTTCGGGCCGGGAGGTCGCCATCGAGGTCGATGGCGGGGTGACGGCGGCTACCGCCGGCGCCTGCCTGGACGCAGGGGCGCGGGCGCTGGTCGCGGGCACGGCGGTGTTTCGGGGCGGCCCGAGCGCGTATGGCGCCAACATCGGTGCGCTGAGGCGCGCCGGGACCCCGACCCGGTAGGACGGGCGATGGCCGCGCCTCGCCATGGCGTCTCGCCCATCGCGGTCCTCGGCGGCCAGCTCGGCCGGGAGTGGCGCGCCGGTCCGGTGCATCGCCTGCTGCTGGCCGCTGGCCCCAGACCAGGCGGCCTGGCGGTGCGGCCGCGCGACATGCGCCCCGCCGATGCGCCCGCCGGCGAGCGGCTGATGCGCGGATCGTTCCGCTTCGCCGGCGAGAGCCTCGACGCAGCCCCGGGCGGCGATCCCTGGGATCGTCCCAGCCCCAGCCGCAGGTTCGCCGCCTGGTTGCACGGCTTCTCTTGGGCGCCCGACCTCCTGGCGCTGGGCGAGCCCGGCGCGCGCGAGCTGCTGCGCCTTTGGCTGGAGTGGCGACGGCTCTTCGGCGGATTCAATGAATTCGCCTGGTCGGGCGAGGCGCTGGAACGGCGCATCTTTCATCTCGCCTGCGCTGCGGCCTCGCTGTTGCCGCTTGCCTCCGAAGCCGAGAGCGCGGCCTTCCTGGAGAGTCTGGCCCGCCAGGCCCGGCGTCTCGTCGGCGATCCCGGCGAGCCGGGGCGGGCCGCCGAGCGTCTCGCCGCCGCGGGACTCGTCGGCGCGAGCCTCGTCGGCGCCGCGGGCGAGCGGCTGATGCGCCGCGCCCTTCCGGGGCTGGAGCGCGCCCTCGCCGCCGCGGTGCTGCCGGATGGCGTTCACGCCAGCCGCTCGCCGGAACGCGGTCTGGAGCTGCTCTTCGACCTGGTGGCCCTGGACGACGCCCTGTCGCTGCGCGGCCTGCCTGCGCCGACGGAAGTCTCACGCGGCATCGATCGGCTCGGTGCGGCCCTGCGGTTCTTCGTCCTCGCCGACGGCCGGCTGCCGTCTTTCCACGGCGGTGGTCCGGGGCGGCCGGCGCGGATCGCGGCGGCCCTGGCGCTGGAGAGCGGCCGCGGCGCCGCGGCCAACGCCGCGCCCTATGGCGATTATCAGGCGCTTCGAGGCAAGCAGATCCAGGTGATCGCCGACGCCGGCGCACCCCCGCTGGGCGTCTTCGCCGCGCGCGGCTGCGCCCAGGCCGCCGCCCTGGAGGTGGTCTGCCAAGGAGCGCGCCTGATTCTCGCCTCGTGCGCCGCTGCCGCGGCGCCCGGCGCCTCGTCGCAGGATCCGGCCACCGGCTCGTGCCTCGCGCTGGGCGGGGCGCAGGTGGTCGGCGGATGGCCGCGGGAGGTCAAACTGCAGCGGCACGAGAGCGGCGAGGGCGTCTGGCTCGAGATCGCTCACGACGGCTGGCGCGGCGCCTACGGCCTCGACCACGTGCGCAGGCTCTTCCTCGACCTCGCCGCCGACGAGCTGCGCGGCGAGGACCGGCTGTCGCCGGCGCTGCGCCCGCGCGGTCCCAGCCAGGCCGTCTGCACCGTCGCCTTCCAGCTGGCGCCCGGCGTCGCCGCCCAGGTTTCCGCCGACGGCAAGAGCGCGCTGCTCAAGCCCGCGGGCGTCCCCGCCTGGCGGCTGCGCAGCGACGCGGCGCGCATCCGCATGGAACCAGGGACGGTCTTCGAGGCTGGCGAGCCGCGCGCCGCCCACAGGGTGATCCTCAGCCGCCCGATCCAGTGCGCCGACGGCGGCCGGGTGCGCTGGCGGCTGGCGCGCGAGGCGCACTGAACAAGAGGCGTGTCAGCCTCTGCGGCGCGCGCCGCGGCGATCGCGGCGGTTCGGCGCAGCTGTCCCGGATGCGGCCAGATAGGCGCGCCGGACGCGGGAGCCCGCTTCGTCGTAGAGGAATGGAACGAAGGCATGGCGCGCGCCGCGGGTCACCGGCGTCACCTCGTGCAGCAGCGAGCAGCAGAAGACGCAGGCGCCGCCCGTCGGCGGACGGTAGGCGCGCGGGCTGAACTCGCGGAACCTGAGGTCGCCGCCTTCGTAGGCCTCGGCGTCGAGATTGACGGTTACGGCGAACTTGCGGTGCGCGGTGCCGGCGGTGGCGTCGTCGCGGTGGGCGAAGAAGAAGCCGCCATCCTCCTCGCCGTAGCGGCAGATCAGGAAGCGTTCGATCTCGGTGGCCTGCCAGTTGAAGGCGCGCTTCACCATGGGCAGCAGGCGCTTGCGGAGCCGCGCCTCGACGGCGGCGATCAGCGCTGCATCGGCGATGGTCACGTCCTGGCGCCGCTTGAGACTGGCGTCGACCGCATTCACCGTTCGCCCGTCCATGTCGACGGCGAAGCCCGACGCCGTGGCCTGGTGCGCCTCGAAATGGGCGATGAGTTCGGCGCAGAGATCGGGCTCGAAGATCCGCGGCAGCATCAGCACCGGCGCGTGCGGCGCCTCGCTGCGCGACGCCTCGGCGGCCAGCTCGGCGCGCAGCCGCTGCAGCACCACCGCCGCCGCCCCGATCGGCTCGGCAAGGACGATGCGGAAGGCGCGGTCGATCAGGAAGATGGCGGGCTCGAGGTGGACGCCGTCGGTGAGCCCGAGCCGGCGGCAGATGGCCTGGTCTTCGTCCCAGAAGTACCTGAAGCCGCGCGGCGCTCCCTGCAGGCGCGCGCGGTCGCGCCCATCGACGCTGACGCCGAAGAACGCGGCCTCGACGTCGTCGAAGAGATCACGCGCCGCCATGGCCTCGGCGTGGGCGGCGAACGATGCCGCATGGCTGAGGGCGCCGAACGCCATCAGCACCATCCAGCGGCCGGCCGTGGCCTCCAGGCTGTAGCGGGGATTGCCGTCGGTCGCGCCGCAGAAGAATGGGACCGGTTCGCCGAACCCCAAAGGCGTGCGGCGGGCCGGCGCGCTTGGACTGCCCATCTGATTCTCCAGCCTGGAGTCTAGCGCGGTCGGGTCCCTGCTGGCGACGGCGCGCTTGAAAGGGCGCTGTCCCGCAGCCTATCATCGCGCCGCTCGCGTGACTGGCGAAGGGTGGATCACCACCGGGGAGCGCGGGCATCGGATCCGAAGCCGCACGCCTGGGCGCACCTCTCGATATTGGAGATCGCCATGACCGCGCCTGCCTCGACCGCCGGCCCCGACCTCGTTCGCATCCGCCGCGCCCTGATCTCGGTCTTCGACAAGACCGGCCTCGCCGAGGCTGCCCGCGCTCTCGCCGACGCCGGCGTCGAACTTGTCTCCACCGGCGGCACGCGCGCCGCGATCGCAGCGGCCGGCGTGGGCGTGAAGGATATCGCCGAACTCACCGGCTTTCCCGAGATGATGGACGGGCGGGTCAAGACCCTGCATCCGGTGGTGCACGGCGGCATCCTCGGCGTGCGCGATGCGCCCGAACACGCCAGGGCCATGGCCGAGCACGGCATCGGGGCGATCGATCTCGTCTATGTGAACCTCTATCCCTTCGAAGCCACGGTCGCGGACGGCGCGGCGTTTTCCGAGTGCGTCGAGAACATCGACATCGGCGGACCGGCGATGCTTCGATCCGGCGCCAAGAACCACGCCTATGTCTGCGTCTGCACCGGGCCGGAGGATCTGGCCGAGGCGCTGGCGGCGCTGCAGGCCGACGGTGGAACCAGCCTCGCTCTGCGCCGCCGGCTGGCCGCCAAGACCTATGCCCGCACCGCCGCCTATGACGCGGCGATCGCCGCCTGGTTCGCGGCCCAGGTCGGCGAGGCCTGGCCGGCGCGCAAGGCGATCGCCGGAGAGCTGCGCCAGGCGATGCTCTATGGCGAGAACCCGCACCAGGGCGCGGCCTTCTACACCTTCCCAAGCCCCCGCGCCGGCGTCGCCACGGCGCGCCAGCTGCAGGGCCGCGAACTCGGCTACAACAACATCAACGACACCGACGCCGCGTTCGAGCTGGCGGCCGAGTTCGACCCCGCCGAGAGCGCCGCCGTGGCGATCATCAAGCACGCGAATCCCTGCGGCGTGGCTGTGGGCGCCGATCTGAAGAGCGCCTACCAGCGGGCGCTGCAATGCGATCCGGTCTCGGCCTTCGGCGGCGTGGTGGCCATGAACCGGCGCCTCGACGCCGCCGCCGCCGCCGAGATCGTCAAGATCGTCACCGACGTGGTCATCGCCCCCGAGGCCGACGAGGAAGCCATCGCCCTCTTCGCCAGGCGCCGCAACCTGCGCCTCCTGATCGCCGGCGCCCTGCCCGATCCGCGCGCGCCGGGCGAGGTGTTCCGCTCGGTCTCCGGCGGGTTCCTGGTCCAGGCGCGCGACGCCTCGCAGCTTGCCGCCGCCGATCTGAAGGTGGTCACCAGACGCGCGCCCACGCAGACGGAGATGCGCGACATGCTGTTCGCCTTCACCATCGCCAAGCACGTCAAGTCCAACGCCATCGTCTTCGCCAAGGACGGCCAGAGCGCCGGCATCGGCTCGGGCCAGGTGAACCGGCGCGATTCGGTGCGCATCGCCGCGCTGCGCGCCGCCGAGGCCGCCGAACTCGCCGGCCTGCCGCAGTCGCTCGCCAAGGGTTCCGCCTGCGCTTCGGACGCCTTCTTCCCCTTCGCCGACGGCCTGGTCCAGGCGGTGGAGGCCGGCGCCACGGCGGTGATCCAGCCCGGCGGCTCGCTGCGCGACGCCGAGGTGATCGCCGCCGCCGACGCCGCCGGCATCGCCATGGTGTTCACGGGCGTGAGGGCGTTCCGGCACTGAGGGGGCGGCCCATCACGCCCGCCTGGGCCATGGCGGGCGGAGCGTCAGTTGGGTAAGCTCGGCTCACGACTTTTGAGGGGCACGTCATGGCTGCGGGTATCGTCGTACTGGTTCTGGTGGTCCTGGCGGTGGTGATAGCCGCCAGCGCCGTCAAGATCGTGCCGCAGGGGCACGAGTTCACCGTCGAGCGGTTCGGGCGCTACACGCGCACTCTCAAGCCCGGCATCACCGTGCTGACGCCCTTCGTGGAGAGCGTCGGGCGGCGCATCAACATCATGGAGCAGGTGCTCCCCGTTCCGCAGCAGGAGGTGATCACCAAGGACAACGTCGGCGTGCAGGTGGACGCCATCGTCTTCATCCAGGTGATGGACGCCGCGGCGGCGGCCTACCGGGTGGCGAACCTTTCGGGCGCGATCACCCAGCTCACCATGACCAACCTGCGCACCGTGGTGGGCTCGATGGAGCTGGACGAGGTGCTCTCCAACCGCGAGCACATCAACACCCGCCTCCTCGGCGTCATCGACCAGGCGACCAGTCCCTGGGGGGTGAAGGTGGCGCGCATCGAGATCAAGGACCTGCAGCCGCCGCCCGACATCACCAACGCCATGACCCGGCAGATGAAGGCCGAGCGCGAGCGCCGCGCCGTGATCACCGAGGCCGAGGGCGAGCGGCAGGCCGCGATCACGCGCGCCGAGGGAGCCAAGCAGTCGGCCATCCTGCAGGCCGAGGGGCGCAAGGAGGCGGCGTTCCGCGACGCCGAGGCGCGCGAGCGGCTCGCCGGCGCCGAGGCCCAGGCGACCAAGGTGGTCTCCGACGCCATCGAGACCGGCAGCGTCAATGCGCTGAACTACTTCGTCGCCCAGAAATACGTCGAGGCGTTCGGCAAGCTGGCCGAGGCCAATCAGCAGCGCACCGTGATCATCCCCGCCGACTTCGCCAGCATCGCCGGCTCGATCGCCGGGATCACCGAGCTGGTCAGGAGCGCCCAGGGCCCGGTGGCGCCGCCCACCGCCGCGCCAAGAACGCCGCGCCCGCAGGGGACGTGAGCGATGAGCCCCGAGCAGATCTTCTTCGGCCATCCGTTCTGGAGCTGGATCTCGCTGGGCGCGATCCTCCTCACCGGCGAGCTTCTCACCGGCTCGGGCTGGCTGTTGTGGCCGGCCGCGGCGGCCGCGCTGGTGGCGCTTTTGTCGCTGCTGGCGATCGGCTGGCCCGTGCAGGTGATCGCCTTCGTGGTCCTCGGCATAGCGGCCACCTATCTCGGCCGCCGCTTCATGCGGGCGCCAGCCACGGGCGAGGCCGACATCAACGATCCGGCGCCCAGGCTCATCGGTCAGCGCGGGGAGACGGTCGTGGCCTTCACCGACGGGCAGGGCCGCGTCTTCGTGGACGGCAAGGAGTGGGCCGCCGAACTTGCCGGCGGCGGCGAACTGGCGGCCCGGCGGCCGGTCGAGGTGGTCGAGATCGTCGGCGGCGCGCGGCTGAAAGTGAAGGCCGCCTGACCGTCTGCCCGCCGACGAGGGACGGGGAGGTCGGCTATTTCTTCGCCAGCGCGGCGATCTGTTCCTGCATCGCCAGCATCTGGCGCCTGAGTTCGGCGATCTCGTCCTTGGAGGGCTCGGGCGCCGGCGCGGGAGCCGCCGGGGCGGCGGCCGGTTCCTCGGCGCGGAAGGCGAAGGGCGAGAACATCTTCATCGCCCGATCGAAAAGCGCCAGGTTCTGGCGGATCTGCTCTTCATAGGCGCCGATGCCAGGCGGGTTCATCGAGGCGAACTGGCTCCTCAGCCGCTCCTGCTGGCGGATGAAGCCGTCGAGCGACAGCTCCAGATAGCTCGGCAGGAAAGCCTGCATCTGGTCGCCGTAGAAGCGGATCAGCTGGCGCAGGAACTGGATCGGCAGCAGGTTCTGGGGTCCGCGGCTCTCCTCCTCGAAGATGATCTGGGTCAGCACCTTGCGGGTGATGTCCTCGCCGGTCTTGGCGTCGTAGACGATGAAATCGACGCCCTGACGCACCATGGCGGCGAGGTCGTCCAAGGTGATGTAGGTGCTGGTCGCCTTGTTGTAGAGCCGGCGATTGGCGTATTTCTGGATCACCACCTTGTCAGGCGTGGCCTTGCTGGTCTGGCCCTGGTCGGTCATCTCGTTCCTTGGATGGCGCCGGCGGATGGCGTCTTGTCTCACTGCGGCATTGCGGATGCAAACGGCGCGTCCCGCCCGCGCCGATTTGCGGCGCCTGACGCTAGGTGAGAGGTGACGGAGGGGCAGGCTTTGGGCATATGGTGCGGCCTCCGGAGGCGGCGGCGCGCCACCCGTCCCGCCGCTCCCGGCGAAGCATCGGAGCCTTGCATGAGCCAATCCCTGCGCGACATCGTCATCGTCTCGGCCGTCCGCACCCCGGTCGGCTCGTTCAACGGAGCGCTGGCCAGCCTTCCCGCCCACGACCTCGGCAAGGCGGCGATCCAGGCGGCGGCCGAGCGCGCCGGCGTCGCGCTCGCCGACGTGGACGAGGTCATCCTCGGCCAGGTGCTGCAGGCCGGGGCCGGCCAGGGACCGGCGCGCCAGGCGGCGGTCAATGCCGGCGTTCCGGTCGAGAGCCCGGCCTGGAGCGTCAACCAGCTGTGCGGCTCGGGCCTCAGGGCGGTGGCCCTCGGCGCCCAGCAGATCGTCGGCGGCGACGCGGCCATCGTCATCGCCGGCGGCCAGGAAAGCATGAGCCAGTCGCCGCACGCCCAGAACCTGCGCTCGGGCCAGAAGATGGGCGATCTCGCCCTCGTCGACACCATGATCAAGGACGGGCTCTGGGACGCCTTCCACGGCTATCACATGGGCCAGACGGCCGAGAACATCGCCGCGCGCTGGCAGATCACCCGCGAGGACCAGGACCGCTTCGCCGTCGCCTCTCAGAACAGGGCCGAGGCGGCCCAGAAGGCCGGCCGCTTCAAGGACGAGATCGTTGCGGTGACCATCAAGAGCCGCAAGGGCGACACCCTCGTGGCCGACGACGAATACATCCGCCACGGGGCCACGCTGGAGAGCGTCGCGGGCTTGCGTCCCGCGTTCGCCAAGGACGGCACCGTCACCGCCGCCAACGCGTCGGGCATCAACGACGGGGCCGCGGCGCTGGTGCTGATGAGCGCCCGCGAGGCCGAGCGCCGCGGCCTCGAGCCGCTGGCGCGCATCGCTTCCTGGGCGCACGCCGGGGTGCCGCCGGAGATCATGGGCACGGGGCCGATCCCAGCCACGCGCAAGGCGCTGGAAAAGGCTGGCTGGAAGGTCGATGACCTCGACCTCATCGAGTCCAACGAGGCCTTCGCCGCTCAGTCGATCAGCGTGGTGCGCGAACTCGGCCTCGACGCCGGCAAGGTCAACGTCAACGGCGGCGCCATCGCCATCGGGCATCCCATCGGCGCCTCCGGCGCGCGCATTCTCACGACGCTGCTGCACGAGCTGAAGCGGCGCGGCGGCAAGCGCGGCCTCGCCACCCTCTGTGTCGGCGGCGGCATGGGCGTGGCGATGACCGTGGAGGCGATGTAGTCCGGTTCTCCCTTCTCCCGCGCAGGGAGGCGGAAGGCGCCGACGAAAGGGAGATGGGAACATGACCAGGGTGGCCTTCGTCACGGGCGGGACGCGCGGCATCGGCAAGGCGATCAGCGGACGGCTTAGGGCGGCGGGCTACAAGGTCGCGGCGGGCTACGCCGCCAACGAGGTGGCCGCGCAGGGCTGCGCCAGCGAGCTGGGCGTGATGGTGGTGAAGGGCAATGTCTCGTCGTTCGCCGACTGCGCCGAGGCGGTCAAGCAGGTCGAGGCGGAACTCGGACCCATCGACACCCTGGTCAACAACGCCGGCATTACTCGGGACGCCGTGCTGCACCGCATGAGCGAGGAGCAGTGGAACGAGGTCATCCGCGTCAATCTTGCCTCGATCTTCAACATGACCCGCAACGTCATCGAAGGCATGCGCGAGCGTAATTTCGGCCGGATCGTCAACATCTCGTCGATCAACGGCCAGAAGGGCCAGATCGGCCAATCCAACTATTCGGCGGCCAAGGCCGGCATGATCGGCTTCACCAAGGCCCTCGCCCAGGAGAACGCCAAGAAGGGCGTCACGGTGAATGCGATCGCGCCGGGCTATATCGATACCGAGATGGTGCACGCGGTGCCGCAGAACGTGCTGGAACAGATCGTCGCCGCCATTCCCGTGGGCCGGCTCGGCATGGCCGACGAGATCGCCAGGTGCGTCGCGTTTCTTGCCGCCGAAGACGCCGGTTACATCACCGGCTCGACTCTGACAGTAAACGGCGGCCAGTACATTACCGGTTAGTGAGCCGTCCAAAAAGCGCCCCAGTCAAAGAGCATGTGCGGGCGGATGGCGGCGCCGCTGAGGGCAATCCGGTCGGCCTTGATGCTCGCGGCGGGCGCTGCCGCGGGGACGCTCGTCCTTGTGTCGTCATCGGCGGCGGCCGCGCCGCTGACGCTGCGCGCGGCCTTGATGGGCGCAGAGGGCCAGACGCCCGCCGGCCCGCTGGTCGCCCGCTACCAGAGCGACGACGGCGGCGTCTTCATCCTGGACCGGTCGAGGCGGCGGCCCTTGCTGAAGTTCGCCGACAGTCCCGAGATCTGGGCGTTGAAGGCGTCCGGCGGTCCCAGGGGCGACATCATCTACCGCGACGACGTGGGCGACATGGTGCTGCGGGCCACCAAGCTCGGCGGCGTCACCGTATTCACCGAGAAGCGGCCGGATGGATCGGCGGCGGCGCTGGAAGGCCCGTCCGCGCCGCTGAGAATCCAGCCCATCGGGCCGCAGGCCCTGTTCGAGCACTTCTATCAGGCGAGCGTGCGCGCGACCCGTGCGGCGCAGCATCTGGTGGAGTTCGAAAACCGCGAGGATGCCGCGCCGGCGGTGGCGGGCCTGCTCGCCGACGCCGCCCTGGTGGCGAGCGAGGCTCTCGTCGACATCGCCGCCCATCCGGGCGGCAAGGTCATCCTGACCCGGATCCGCGACGTCGTGATCGCCCAGGGCGCCCGTCCGGACGCCTCGCTGCAGCGCGGCGTCCTCACGGTGACCGTCGCACCCTCCCAGGGAGTCGCCGGCCGGCCGTCGTCTCGCCGCGTCGAACGGGCCGCCGGCGCCTCGCCGCTGGAGTAGGCCGGCGCGGCCCTGCCGGACGCGCTATCGGAGGTCGCGCCAGCAACGCACGTCAGACCCCGGCCAGGGCGTCGCCTCGAACACGGCTCGGGCGATGGCGCGGGCCAGGCAGTCGGCCGCAATGGCGCCGGCGCGGGCCACGGTGGACGGGCCCGGTGTTGGCGCCTGGCGCGCACCGGTCGCGAGGGCGAAGACCACGTCGCCGTCGAAGGGCGAGTGCGCCGGTCGCAGGGCGCGCGCCAGCCCATCCTGAGCCATGATGGCGATGCGCTGCATCTCGCTGGGCGTGAGGGCCAGGTCGACCGCGACGCAGGCGAGGGTGGTGTTTTCGCGCACCGCCGGCGCCTGCCTGGCGAGGCCCCAGTCGTCAGGGGTGGCGGCGAGGCCGGCGACGCCCAGGCCGCCGAACTCCGCGCCCTGTTCGAACGGCGCGGCCCAGAAGGCGCGTCCGCCGGGCGCCACCGCGGCGCCCCAGCTGTTCACCGCCACGATCGCGCCCACCGTCATGCCGTCGGCCGCGACCCACGACGCAGATCCGACGCCGCCCTTCAGTCCGCCCGCCATCGCGCCGTAGCCGGCGCCGGCGGCGCCGAGGGGAAAGCGCTTCGCAGCGGCCGCCAGCGCCTCTAGCCCGAGGGCGCGGTAGGGCGGTTCCAGGCCCCAGTCCTTGGCGCCGCCGTTGGCGAGGTCGTAGAGGATGGCGGCCGGCACGATCGGCGCAGGCGGCGCGCCGGCGCCGGGTCTCGGGCTGAATCCGCGTCCCGCCGCGCCCAGGGCGGCGGCTACGGCGTCGGCGGCCGCGAGGCCATAGACCGAGCCGCCGGCGAGCACGATCGCGTCGATGGCGTCGACCAGGGTGTGGCCGCTGAGCGCGTCGGTTTCGCGCGTCCCGGGCGCTCCGCCACGGACGTCGCAGGCCGCGGTCGCGCGCCCATCGGGCAGGATCACGGTGACGCCCGAGCGCACGCGTGCATCGTGCGCCTGGCCGACCCTCAGACCGGCGACATCGGTGATCAGGTTAAGGGGACCGGGCGCGCCTGGGCTCATGGCGAGCTTGCTCGCACGCTCCAGGCGCGATTGTCCACGGCGCGGGCACCAGACGCCAGGACGTGGCGATCGAAGCCGCGCCGGCGCCTCAATACCGATAGTGTTCCGGCTTGAAAGGGCCCTGTTGCGGCACGCCGATGTAGTCGGCCTGATCCTCGGTCAGCCGGGTCAGCTTCGCGCCCAGCTTGTCGAGGTGCAGCATGGCGACCTTTTCGTCGAGATGCTTGGGCAGGGTGTGCACCTTGCAGCCATAGGCGGCGCCGTTGGTCCACAGCTCGATCTGGGCCAGGGTCTGGTTGGTGAAGGAGGCGCTCATTACGAAGCTCGGATGGCCGGTGGCGTTGCCGAGGTTCACCAGGCGTCCCTCCGACAGCACGATCAGCTTCTTGCCATCCGGGAATTCGACGTGGTGAACCTGCGGCTTGATCTCGTCCCAGCGGTAGTTGCGCAGGGCGCCGATCTGGATCTCGGAATCGAAGTGGCCGATGTTGGCGACGATGGCGTTCATCTTCATGCGCCGCATGTGATCCAGGGTGATCACGTCCTTGTTGCCGGTGGCGGTGACGAAGATGTCGGCGCTCTCGACCGCATCCTCCAGCGTCAGCACCTCGTAGCCTTCCATGGCCGCCTGCAGGGCGCAGATGGGGTCGATCTCGGTGACCACGACCCGCGCGCCGCCGTGGCGCAGCGACGCCGCCGAACCCTTGCCGACGTCGCCATAGCCGCAGACCACCGCCACCTTGCCCGCCAGCATCACGTCGGTGCCGCGGCGGATGGCGTCCACCAGGCTTTCGCGGCAGCCGTAGAGATTGTCGAACTTGGACTTGGTGACGCTGTCGTTGACGTTGATGGCCGCGAACGGCAGTTCGCCGCGCTCGGCCATCTGGTAGAGGCGGTGAACGCCGGTGGTGGTCTCCTCCGAGACGCCCTTGATCGCCGCGCGGATGGCCGAATAGAAGCCGGGCTTTTCCTTCAGGTAGCGCTTCATCACGGCAAACAGCGCCTCCTCCTCCTCGTTGCGCGGCGCATCGAGGATCGCCGGGTCCTGCTCGGCCTTCGGGCCCAGGACGCAGAGCAGGGTGGCGTCGCCGCCGTCGTCGAGGATCAGGTTCGGATGCCCGCCGCCGCTCCACTCGAAGATGCGGTGCGCATAGTCCCAATACTGCGCCAGCGATTCGCCCTTGACCGCGAATACCGGCGTTCCGGTGATCGCGATGGCGGCGGCGGCATGATCCTGGGTCGAGAAGATGTTGCACGAGGCCCAGCGCACCCGCGCCCCCAGCGCCTGCAAGGTCTCGATCAGCACCGCCGTCTGGATGGTCATGTGCAGCGAGCCGGCGATGCGGGCGCCCTTCAGCGGCTGGTCCTTGGCGAACTCGGCGCGCACCGCCATCAGGCCCGGCATCTCGGTCTCGGCGATCTCGATTTCCTTGCGGCCCCACCCGGCCAGGGCGAGATCCTTGACGATGTAGTCGCTCATGCGCGCTCCAGACCCTCGTGCGGCGTGGCGGGCTCTATAGCCGTCCGCGGGGGCGTGGACAACAGGACATAAGGGAATCCTTATATCATGCGGTCGCCGGCGGGGCTGCGCCGCGCTTGGCGCAGCTTGGCTCAGACGCTAACTGGACGCGCGCCAGGAGCACACCGATGACCAACGATCCCGAGCAGCCCCGCCACGACTGGACGCATGGCGAGGTCGAGGCCCTGTTCGAGCTGCCGTTCACCGACCTCGTGTTCCGCGCGGCGGCGGTGCACCGGCGCTGGTTCGACCCGACCCAGATACAGCTCTCGCAACTGCTGTCGATCAAGACCGGCGGCTGTCCGGAAAACTGCGGCTACTGCAGCCAGTCGCAACACTTCCAGACCGGCGTCGCCGCGAGCCGGCTGATGGACACGGGCGCGGTGCTCGCCGAGGCCGGGCGCGCCAGGGCGGGCGGCGCGCAGCGGTTCTGCATGGGCGCCGCCTGGCGCAACCTGCGGGACCGCGACACGCCAAAGCTGGCGGCGATGATCGCCGGGGTGAAGGCGCTGGGACTGGAGACCTGCGCCACGCTCGGCATGTTGACCGCCTCCCAGGCCGAGGCGTTGAAGGCCGCGGGCCTCGACTTCTACAACCACAACCTGGACACCGGCCCGCAGTATTATGGCCAGGTCGTCACGACGCGGACCTATCAGGACCGCCTCGACACCCTGGCGGCCGTGCGCGCCGCGGGCATCGCGGTCTGCTGCGGCGGGATCGTCGGCATGGGCGAGACCCGGGCCGACCGGGCCGGGCTGCTGCACCAGCTGGCGACGCTCCCCGAACATCCCGAGAGCCTGCCCATCAACGACCTCGTGCCCATCGAGGGTACGCCGCTGGGCGGATCGGAGCGGCTGGACGGCCTCGAGTTCGTCCGCACCATCGCCGTGGCCCGGCTGGTCTGCCCAAGGTCGGTGGTCCGCCTCGCCGCCGGCCGCGAACACATGAGCCGCGAGTTGCAGGCGCTGACCTTCCTGGCCGGTGCGAACTCGATCTTCATCGGCGGGCGCCTGCTCACCACCCCCAATCCGCAGCCCAGCCAGGACGAGCGCCTCATGGCCGACCTGGGCCTGCGTCCGATGAGCGCGCCAGCGAGGGAGCCGGCGAGCGCTGCGGCCCGATAGCGGCCTGCTACCGCTCCTCGGCGAAGCGGTTGATCACCAGCTCGGCGAGGGCGTCGACGGCGGCCTGGGCCTGAGGGCCCTCCGCACGGATGCAGATAGACGAGCCAGGGCCGGCGGCCAGCATCATCAGCCCCATGATCGAGCGGGCATCGACCGTAGCGCCGTCCTTCGCCACCGTGACCTCGGCGTCGAAATCGCCCGCCAGCCTGACGAACTTGGCCGATGCGCGCGCATGCAGCCCCCGCTCGTTGACGATCTCCACCGAGCGCTCGGCGGTCATGGCCGGCTATTTCTCGCCGGCGAGCACGTAGGAGGCGACCGAGATGTACTTGCGCCCGGCGGCCTGGGCCTGCGAGACGCAGGTCGGCAGATCCTCGCGCAACCGCAGGCTGGCGAGCTTGATGAGCATCGGCAGGTTGAGGCCGGCGATCACCTCGGCCCGGGTCTCTTCCATGACCGAGATCGCGAGGTTGGAGGGCGTGCCCCCGAACATGTCGGTGAGCAGGATCACGCCGCCGCCGTCATTGACCCGCTGGCAGGCCGCCAGGATGTCGCGCCGACGCCGCTCCATGTCGTCGTCCGCGCCGATGCAGATGGCCATCACGGCCTGCTGGGGACCGACCACGTGCTCCATGGCGCGGACGAACTCTTCGGCCAGGCGACCGTGCGTGACGATCACGAGCCCGATCATAGGCTGGGCCTCAAGGGTATCCCCGGTCCCTGCGCGACGCTTCGCCGCCGAGAGGACAGGCTTGATACGCCTGTTGCCTCGCCGCTCCAAGATGCTCCATTGCGCGTCGCAATCTCGCAGGTGCGGAAAGAGTTCCGGCATCGATGACCAGGCGCGGAACCGGCAGCCCCGCCAGATCCGCCGTCGCCGCTTCGGGCAGACGTTCGATGGCGCGCGGCACGGCGGCGAGGTGCGCCACCAGGACGATCTGCGCCAGATCGATGGGGGATTCGCGCAGGATGCCTTGCCCGCGCGCCTCGATCAGGCCGGCGAGCGGCCGCGGCGCGCGTCCGAAGACGGCGCCGCCCGAAGCCCAGATCAATGTGCGGTCGTCCGCCACCAGCCTGAACCCGGCTTCCAGCGCCCGCAGCGCCAGTTCGCTCTTTCCGGTCCCGGAGCCGCCCTCGATGAGGACCCCGCGCCAACAGCCGCCGAGGCGGCGGGCGATCAGGCCGGCGTGCCGGATGATCATGCGCCGGCTCTCGCCTGCGGCAGGCTGGCGACGAAGCGCGCGCCGAGCACCGCGCCCGCCGCGTCCAGGCGGTTCTCGGCATGGATCCTGCCGCCGTGGGCCTCGATGATCTGGCGCGCGATTGAAAGGCCGAGCCCGGAATTGCCGCCGAACGCGGCGCCGCGCGGGCGGGCGGTGTAGAAGCGCTCGAACACGGTCTCCAGGTTCTCGGGCGGCACGCCGGGTCCCTCGTCGTCCACCGTCGCGACCACCTGGCCGCGGTCCTTGCCGATGACCACGCGCACCTCGCCATCCGGCGGCGAGAACGAGCGCGCGTTGTCGATCAGATTTCGGAACACCTGCCCAAGCGGCCCCTCGCGCCCGATCACGGTCAGATCTTCGCCCTCCCGCTGGCTCAGCCGCACCTGCGCCTCACCCTTGCGTCGGGTGGCGCCGTAGAGCCCGACGATGTCATGCAGCAGCTTGTCGACATGCACGGGCCTGGGCGCCTCGCGCGAAAGCTCGGCGTCGAGCCGCGAGGCGTTGGAGATGTCGGTGATCAGCCGGTCGAGCCGGCTGACGTCCTGCTTCAGGATGGCGAGCAGCCGCGCGCGCGGCGCAGCGTCCTTGATGAGATCCAAGGTTTCGACGGCCGAGCGGATCGAGGTCAGCGGGTTGCGGATCTCGTGCGCCACGTCGGCGGCGAAGCGCTCGATCGCCTCCATCCGGTCGGACAGCGTATGGGTCATGTCCTCCAGCGAGCGGGCCAGATCGCCCAGTTCGTCCTTGCGGTCGGCGATGTCGGGCAGGGCGATGGCGCGGGCGCGGCTCAGGCGCACGCTGTCGGCGGCGCGGGCCAGGCGGCGCACCGGCTGGGCGATGAGCTGGGTCAGCACGAAGGACGAGACCACGTTCACCGCCAGCGCGATCAGGATGAACGGGATGAGCGCGGCCCGCTCGTTGGCGATGATCCGGTCGACGTCGCCGGCCTCGAGCGTCAGCACGCCCAGAACCTCGCGCACGCGCTCGATCGGAATCGAGACCGAGACCACCCGGCCGCCCCGCTCGGTGACGCGCACGCCGGAGGTATCGTGGCCGGCGAGGGCCGTCTTCACTTCCCGGTCCAAGGACGCCTGCGCCGCGTCCGGCGCGTGCGGCCTGGGCGCGAAGCCGGGGAGGGCGAACGGCCGCTGCCCGGGCCGCGACGCCGGCGGCAGGGCGCTGCGCTCCACCCGGTCGGCGGCGACGTAGGAGTCGAACACCGGATGGCCGTCGGCGTCGAACAGCCGCACCCGCTCGGAGCGCGCGATCGAGAGCGATTGCAGCAGATCGCTCGCCACGTCCGCTTCCAGTTGCGGCTCGGGATCGCCGACGGTTGCGCCGGTGTCGATGACGTTGGCGATCAGCTGCCCCTCGGTGCGCAGCGAATCGATGCGCGCGTCCACCAGCCCCTGACGCATCTCGTTGAGCAGCAGCGCGCCGCCCACGAGGATGGCGAGCGCCGCGAGGTTCAAGAGGACGATCAGCCGCCCGAGGCGGGACGGGGCGGCGATCAGCGGCGGGCGAGGCTTCGCCCGCTCAGGCCTCGCGGTAGCGGTAACCGACACCATAGAGGGTCTCGATGGCGTCGAACTCCGGGTCGACCTGTCGGAACTTCTTGCGCATGCGCTTGATGTGGCTGTCGATCGTGCGATCGTCGACATAGACCTGATCATCGTAGGCCGCGTCCATCAGATTGTCGCGGCTCTTCACGAAGCCTGGCCGTTGCGCCAGCGACTGCAGCAGCAGGAACTCCGTCACGGTCAGGCGGACGGGGCGCCCGTCCCAGAGGCAGTCGTGGCGGGCCGGATCGAGGGTCAGGCGGCCGCGCTTGATGGCCTTCGTTCCGCCCTGGGCCGCCAGAGCGCCGGCCGGCTCGTCCTGCCCGTCCGCGCGCGCCCGGCGCAACACCGCCTTCACCCGCTCGATCAGCAATCTCTGGCTGAACGGCTTGTGGATGAAGTCGTCCGCGCCCAGGTTGAAGCCCAGGATCTCGTCGATCTCCTCGTCCTTGGAGGTGAGGATGATCACCGGAAGCTCCGAGGTCTGGCGAAGCCGCTTCAGCACCTCCATCCCATCCATCCTCGGCATCTTCACGTCGAGAATGGCGAGGTCGGGCGGATCGCCCTCCAGCGCCGCGAGTCCCGTGACGCCGTCGTAATAGGCCTTCACCGCATGGCCGTGGCTCTCCAGGGCCAGCGATATCGAAGCGACGATGTTTTCGTCGTCGTCCACCAGTGTGATTGTCGCCATCAGTCTTCTTTGGATGTGCTCAATGGGCGCGGAGCCGAGGTCATGACGGCGGCGCCGCCGATGTCAACCGCCGGTCTTGCCGCCACGGCCCAGCCGCTGGGGCATGGCTGGCGCTGATGGCCTCAATTGGGCGCAGCGCCGTGAAAAGCAAGACGGCCTTAAGGCTAAGGCTTCAATATCGTGGCCTCGGCCTCGAGGGCGCGCACGCCGTCCGGATGGATCCGTCGCAGGTCCACTACGAGCTTTACGTGAGGCGCACCGCGAGCGCGCCATGGACGCTCGACATGGCCAGCGAGAGCCGCGCCGCCGTCGTCGAAACCGCCGAATCGCTGATGGCCCAATCCCGCGCCGCCGCCGTGCGCGTGACCAGGGAGACCTTCGACCCGGACACGCGCGAGTTCCGAAGCGTCGGTATCCTCTCCAAGGGCAGGACCGAAGCCTCCAGGAAGCGCAAGATCATCGAGGATCGCGAGCCGCTCTGCATCACGCCGTCGGATCTCTATTCGCTCCATGCGCGCGACCGTATCGGACGGTTGCTCGAGGCGTGGCTGGCGCGCCGCCATGCGACCCCCTTCGAGCTGTTGCACCGCCCCGATCTCGTCGAGGCGCTCGACGCCGCGAGCAACGAACTGCAGCACGCCGTCCAGAAGATCGCCGTGCCCGAGGCCCAGGCGCGCGGGCTCTCCGTGCACGAGCTGATCCGCAGCTTCCAGGCGCTGATCGAGCGGGCGATCCTGCGGGTCCTGAAGGACGCCCGCGCCGGCGCCTTCCCCGATCTCGAGCGCGAGGACTTCGCCGCGGTCGCCGAACGGCTCGCCGCCGCGCCGGACGCGGCCTATTTCCTCGGCGCGGCCGTCGCCGCCCGGCTGGCGACCTGCGAGACCTGGTCGGCGAAGGTCGGCGCTCTGCTCGATCTCGCCGACGCAGCTCCGCCATCGCCGCCGGCGCGCAAGCTCGCCTTCGAGGTCATCGAACAGCCGCTCGCCGAGATCCTGGAACTGCGCGCCGGTCTGGTCGATCTGCTGGGCCCCCAGCTCGACCTCGGCGGCCGGCTCGCGGCGATGACGCGGCTCGCCGCCAGCGAAACGGTCAATCAGCTCATCGCCATCGAGCCGGCGGTGGCCCAGACCATGCCGCCGCTCGAAGGCGAGGCCCTGAGGCTGGCCGAATGGCTGCAGAAGCCTGGCCTGGCCACGTCGCGCTCGGCCGTCGGCCGACGGGTCCTGCATGAGCTCGCCGGTCCCAGGCGGCTTCGGCCTGCCGATCCGGGCGGCGAAATCGACCTGCTTCGCGGGCTCGCCATGGCGCTCACCGCGGCGGCCGGCCAGCTGCTGCCCTCCGAGAATGTGCAGGACGCCTTCGTGGCGCGCTCGCGCATGCTGGTGGCGAGCGAATTCGTCCTGGCGCTGCGAGGCGACGGCGGCGCGGCCGGGCGCGAGGCCGAGCAGCTGATCTGGCTCGCCGAGAACGTCATCGGCGCGGCCAACAAGCGCCAGGCCGCCGCCTATCTTCTCGCCCACGTCGCCTCGCTCGGCTTCAAGACCGAACTCCGTCAGGGCGCAGATCCGCCGGGCGTGCGGCTGGCCGCGCTCGCCGCACTGCAGAAAGGCGCAGCCCGCGCCGGTCTCGCGCCAGAGGATCTGGCGCCCGTCCAGGCCAAGCTCGGCGAGGTCGGCGGCCTGATCGAGGCCGACGCCCGCATCTCCGCGGGCCTCTTCCAGGCGCCGGCGCCGCTGATCAGCCGGCTGACGCTGCTGCTGCGGCTCGCCGTGGGCGACGCGGCGCCTCTCGGGCCTGCCGCCGATCGAGCCCGCGGCGCTGCGATGAAGCTCCTGCGCAGCGAGTCGGCGCGAAGCGAACTCGCCGCCCGGCCCGAGCAACTCGCCCAGGTGCGCGACCTCATCCGCGCCGCCGGCCTGGCGGCCTGAGTGGCGCCCCGGGAGGCGTTCATCCGGATTCGACTATTCGCGCGCAAACCCTAAGCTGTGGTCGCGTGACCCGGACCATCGCCCTGGCGATCTGCGCCGTCGTGCTCGCCGGCTGCAACCGGCCCGCCGCGCCCGAGGACGCCGGCGTCTGCTGGCTTTCGCGCGGGTCGGGCGCGTCCGGCTTCATCCCGCTGGCGCGCAACATCGACAGCCTGGAGAATTGCGCCGTACTGCTGGAGGCGCACCGGTTGCAGGCGCATGCGGACGCAGATGGTGCCTACCAGGGCTATTTCATCTTCGCCGAAGGCGCCGGGATCAGCTCGTCGACCAACGCCCAGGGCTTCCGCTATCCGATCCTGCAGCCGCCACAGCGCGCCGCCATCGATCGCGACATCCGCAAGCTGCTGGCCGAGCGCGGCGGCCGGCTCCCCAGTCCCGGCGACCTGATGCTGCAGCGCCAGTAAGGGTGCGGTCAGGTTCCCGCCTGCACCTGCCGGCTGCCGGCGCCGGGCTGCGTGGGGGCGGGAACACCCGGCAGGCGGACGTCGAAGGTCGTCCCCGAGGCGCCGGTCTGCACCAGCACGAGGTCGCCGCCATGGGCCTGGGCGAGTTCGCGGGCGATGGCGAGGCCAAGGCCAGCGCCGCCGCGGCGCGCCGAGCCGGCGAACGGCTGGAACAGATTGGTCCTGGCGCGCTCCGGAAGCCCCGGGCCGTCGTCGGCGAGGCGGATCACGCTCGTCCCATCTTCGCGCCTGAGTTCCGCGCAGACCTTGCCGACGCCGCCGCGGCCGGGGTCGCCGTCGATCGCCTCGCGCGCATTGCGCATCAGATTGACGAGGATGCGGTGCAGCTGGTCCGGGTCGGCCAGCACCTGATCGCGCGCGTCCACGCCCGCGATCAGACACACGTTCGGGCCGGTCAGCTGGGAATCCTCGGCGGCCGCCGCCAGCGCCGCCTGCAGCGGCACGGGCCGCGCCTCGGGGCTGGGCTCCTCGCTGCGGCCGTAGGTCAACACGTTCGTCGCCAGCGTCACCGCCCGATCCAGCGCCCGCTCCAGCCTCGGCAGGGCGCTCGCCACCGCTGGATCTCCGGAGCGCGCCAGGCGTTCCGAGGCGATCTGGGCGCTCGTCAGCATGTTGCGCATCTCATGATTGATCTTGGCGACCGCTTCGCCGAGCGCGGCGAGCCGAGCCCGCGAGGCCAGGGCGGCGCGCAGATCCTGCTGCATGCGGTCGAGCTCGGCCTCGGCGCGACCGATCTCGTCGTGGCGGCCCGACGGCTGGAGCCGCGCTTCGGCGTCCTCCGGATCGGCGCGGAAGCGCTCCATCGCGCGGGTGATCCGCTGCATGGGCCGCACCAGGAAGAAGTTCAGCGACAGATAGACGACCCCGCCGGCCATGACCGAGGTGAAGAGCGCGCCGATCAGCAGTTCGCCGAGGTCGGCCAGCAGGATCGAGCGCAGCGGGCTGTCCGGGACCAGCACCGTGACCAGCTCTCCGGAACGATAGTGCGGCCGATCCACCACCAGCACCATGCGCGCGCCGCCGCCCAGCAGGGTCTGCAGCGGTGCGGTGAGGAAGGCGAGCGGATCCTGCCGGCGCAGGTCGATGCGGTAGGATGTCGGCGGTTCGCGCCCTGGCGGTGGGGCCAGCACCGAATGCATAACGCCGTCTGACTGGATGCCGACGGCGACGAGACCGGCGCTCTCCAGGATCTGCTGCTTCAGCCGCTCGGTCACCTTGCCCTGCGGCGCGGCCTGGACGACGAACGAGGCGAGTTCGCCAGCGGCGACGCGCTCGCCGAGCCACTGGCGCTGCCGCGTAGCCAGGAAGCTCGGCACGATGATGACGTTGGCCAGGACGACGATGAGGGCGGTGGCGAGCAGCAGCCGGGCCGAGAGGCCACGCGGCAGCACCCTGGCGCCGAGCGCGGGCGCGAGCTGTCGGACCGTAAGGCCACGGGGCCAGAAAACGCGGCGTTCAGCTGGCTTTGCAGGCTCGGACAAAGGCGCGTCGTCCGCCATGGTCACCCGTTACTCGTTGGCGCCCGCGCCGGCAACGCGAGGCTTCGCCGGCGCGGCGGCGATCGTTCAGCCGCGCCGCGCCCGCCATAGCCGCCAAAGCACCGGCGCCAGCGCCATCAGCGCCAGCAGGCCGAGCGGCGCCAGGATCTGGTCGCGCGCCAGCAGGCTCATGCTGAAATGCTCCTGGCGCTGCAGCGCCGCGCGCAATCCGGCGCCCAGGCTCGCGAACACGAAGCACGACGGCGCGGCGCCGACGAGGGTCGCGACCACGAAGGTGACGAGTGGGATGCGCGCCAGACCGGCGGCGATGTTGACGAGGAAGAAGGGCGCGACCGGCATCAGCCGCAGCGCCAGCAGATAGGGCAGGGCGTCGCGGGCAAAGCCCGCCTCGATGCGCGCCACCCTCGGCCCCGCCCGGCTCGCTGCCCAGTCGCCGAACGCGGTGCGGCAGGCGAGGAACACGACGGCCGCGCCGACGACGCAGGCGCCCAGCGCCGCCGAGCCGCCCAGCGCCACGCCGAAGAGAAGCCCGCCGGCGATGCTCATGACGCTGGGGCCCGGCAGGCAGGCCACGACCACGATCAGGTAGAGTCCCGCATAGAGCGCCACGCTGGCGACGGGATGGCGTGCGACGAACCGCTCCAGCGCCAGGCGGTGGTGGGCGACGTCGCGGATCGACAGATGCCGCAGCTCGCCGGACGCCAGCAGGGCGACGAAGAGCAGGGCGACGAGCGCCAGCGGCGCAACGCGCGCCCAACGCCCGGCCAGGCCGGCCTTCACCGCGCGCCCACGGCGTCGGCCACGGCGGCGAAGCCGTCCGCCTTCAGCCGTGCGGCCAGGTCGCGGCCGATCGCGGCGACGAGGCCGGGCCCGGCGAACACCAGGGCCGAGTAGATCTGCACCGCGGCCGCGCCGGCGCGGATCTTGGCGTAGGCGTCCGCGCCGCAAGCGATCCCGCCCACGCCGACGAGGGCAAAGCGCCCGCGCGCCGCCTGATGGAATTGGACCAGCAGCCGGGTCGAGGGCGCCATCAGCGGCGCGCCGGAGAGCCCGCCTGCCTCCGCGGCCTGCGCCGACCTCAGCCCGGATGGACGGGCCAGGGTGGTGTTGCTCACCACGATCGCATCGAAGCCGCTGCCGGCGACCGCCTCGCAGATGGCCTCGACATCACGCGCCTCCAGGTCCGGCGCCACCTTCAGGAACACCGGAGCGCGGCCGGGGAGCGCCTCGCGAGCCTCGGCGATGCGTCCGACGAGTTCGGCCAGCGCTTCGCCGGTCTGCAGGGCGCGCAGGCCGGGCGTGTTCGGCGACGAGATGTTCACGGTGAAGTAGTCGGCGAGCCCCCAAAGCCGCTTCAGCCCGATCACGTAGTCGCCGATCCGGTCGGGCGACTCCTTGCCCGCGCCGATGTTGGCGCCGACGACCCCCCCCGGCCGGCGCCCGAGGCGGCGGGCGAAGGCCTCCAGTCCGGCGTTGTTGAAGCCCAGGCGGTTGATCACCGCCCGATCCTCGCCGAGGCGAAACAGCCTCGGTCGCGGGTTCCCGGCCTGGGGTAAGGGCGTCACCGTGCCGCACTCCACGAAGCCGAAGCCGGCCGCCAGCATGGCGCCGGCGACCTCGGCGTTCTTGTCGAAGCCGGCGGCGAGCCCGATCGGGCTCGGCAGCTCGAGCCCCGCCAGCCGCGTCGGCAGCCCCGCGTGCGCCGCTCTGGGCCCGAGCCCGGCCCGCAGGGCGAGGATCGTCGCCCGGTGCGCGTCCTCGGGCGCCAGGACCTGGAGCGCGTGGGCGGCGAGGTCGTGCAGCCGGCTCACCGCGTGGCGTCCGCCCACGGTGGCGGCGCTCGCCTCATGCGATCAGGCCGGCTAGCGCCGGCGCGCCGTCCGCCCCGAGTTCGAGATCGGCGACGGCCTCGGCGAGGGCCGGATCGAGAGCGCCATGGTGGTGCGGGAAGAGTTCGCCGCCCCTGGACGGCTCCCATCGCAGCGCCGCGCCGAACGCCTCGGCCTCGAAGCGGATCAGGACCAGTCCTTCGCGGCCGGCGAAGTGGCGGCGCGCCGTCTCCGGCGCCTGGGCGGCGGTGGACAGGTGGATGAAGCCGTCGGCGAGGTCGACGCCCGCGCCCTCGAACCGCCCGGCCGCGCAGGCCGCCTCCCAGGCGGCGCGGGGCGCAATCTTATAGACCTTCGTCACCCGCCGCCCTCGCCGCCCTGGTCCCTGGCCAGGATCAGGCCGTCGAAGCTCGCCCGTCCCGCCGCGTCGATCTCGAAGAGCGCCGCGGTCGCGGTGGGAAAGCCGGCGGCCACCTTGGCCACGTCGGCCGCCGCCGCCGAGTTCTCGACCAGCAGCGCGACTGCGACCTCATGCAGGCCGGGATTGTGGCCGACCACCATCAGGGTCTCGGCCTGGCCAGCCGCGCCCCTGATCGCGGCGCGGATCGCGTGCGGTGCGGCGTTGTAGAGTTCGCGCACCAGCTCGACCTTGGCTTCGGGGAGGGCGTCCCGCGCCGCGCTCCAGGTCTCGGTGGCGCGCTGCGCCGGCGAAAGCAGCACCAGGTCGGGGGCGAGGTGTTCGCGCGCCAGGGCCTGGCCCACCAGCGCCGCATCCTCGCGCCCGCGCGCGGCCAGGGGGCGCGCGAGGTCGCCGCCCGCGCCACTGCGCGGTTCGGCCCTGGCGTGGCGCAAGAGGATAAGTCGGCGCATCGCCCCGCCTCTTAGACGCAAGGCAAGGCCGTTGACAGTGCGGCCGCTTTGGCGGGAAGGGAGCCGCCTCATGAGCGACGGCGAGGCGGCAGGGCTGAACATCGAGACCGGGGAGGCGGTGATGCGCTTTTCCGAGGGCCAGCCGCTGCGGCTGGACTGCGGCGGGAAGATCGCCGGCCTCGAGATCGCCTACAAGACCTACGGTCGCCTCGATCCCGACCGCGCCAACGCCGTCCTCGTCTGCCACGCCCTCACCCTCGATCAGCACGTCGCTTCGCGCCACCCCCTGACCGGCAAGCGTGGCTGGTGGTCCAACGTCGTCGGCCCTGGCCTGCCGATCGACACCGACCGCTACTTCGTCATCTGCTCCAACGTGGTCGGCGGCTGTTGCGGCGCCACTGGCCCAGGCGCCCTCGACCCGGCGACCGGGCGGCCCTATGGCCTCGCCTTCCCGATGATCACCATGGCCGACATGGTTCGCGCCCAGGCGATGCTGATCGAGGCGCTGGGGATCGACAGGCTGTTCGCGGTGGTGGGCGGCTCGATGGGCGGCATGCAGGTGCTGCAGTGGGCGGCGGACTATCCGGAGCGGCTCTATTCGGCGGTCTGCATCGCCGCGGCGGCGCGGCACTCGGCCCAGAACATCGCCTTCCACGAAATCGGCCGCCAGGCGATCATGGCCGATCCGGACTGGCGCGGCGGCGACTACGCCGCGGCGGGCGTCCGCCCGGAGAAGGGCCTCGCCATCGCGCGGATGGCAGCCCACGTCACCTACCTCTCGGAGGCGGCGCTGCAGCGCAAGTTCGGGCGCGAGCTGCAGCGCGACGGCTATTCCTGGGGCTTCGACGCCGACTTCCAGGTGGAGAGCTATCTGCGCCACCAGGGCGCGGCCTTCGTCGACCGGTTCGACGCCAATTCCTATCTCTACATCACCCGGGCGATGGATTATTTCGACCTCGCCGCCCAGCACGGCGGCGTGCTCGCCGAGGCGTTCCGGCGCGCCAGGGACGTGCGCTTCTGCGTCTTCTCCTTCACCTCCGACTGGCTCTATCCCACCCCGGAAAGCCGCCAGATCGTGCGCGCCCTCAACGCCGCCGGCGCGCGGGCGAGCTTCGTCGAGATCGAGACCGACAAGGGCCACGACGCCTTCCTGCTCGACGAGCCGGCGCTGCACGCGGCGCTGGCCGGGTTCATCTCCTCCGCCGCCCAGGCCAGGGGCCTTGCTTGAGCGATCGCGAAGACTTCCGCGAGATCGCGCGCCTGGTGCGGCCGGGCTCGCGGGTGCTGGACGTGGGCTGCGGCGAGGGCGACCTGCTCGAACTGCTGGCGCGCGAAAAGGGCGTCGACGGTCGCGGGCTGGAGATCAGCCCCGAGGGCGTCTCCGCCTGCCTCGCCCGCGGTCTCGCGGTCGTCCAGGGCGACGCCGATTCGGACCTCGACTATTTCCCCGCCCGGGCCTTTGACTATGCTGTTCTGTCCCAGACTCTGCCGCAGGTGCGCCAGCCCAGGCACGTGCTCGCCGAGCTGCTGCGCATCGCGCCGCGCGCCGTGGTCTCGCTGCCCAACTTCGCGCATTGGCGGGTGCGGCTCAGCCTGCTGGCCGGCGGCCGCATGCCGGTGACCCGCGCCCTGCCCAGCCCCTGGTGGGCGACGGGCAACATCCACCTTTGCACCCTGGACGACTTCACCGCCCTCTGCGACGAACTCGCCTTGCGCATCGAGGCCTGCGCCGCGCTCGCCGGCGCCAAGCGCGCCCGCGCGATCGATCCGAAGGCGCCGCTGGAGAACTGGCGAGCCGAATCGGCGCTGTTCCTGCTCAGCCGCGGCGACGCGCCGGCGCCTGGCGCAGCGAAGGCGGAGCTGTTTTCATAGGCTCGCCCCGCTCCCATGCAGGGGAGGCAGGCTCTCAGCCCGAGATCGCCGCGGCGTTGCGCTCGCCGGTGCGGATGCGGATGGCGGTCTCGAGGTCCAGGACGAAAATCTTGCCGTCGCCGATCTTGCCGGTGTTGGCGGCGCGCTCGACGGCCTCGATCACCTTGTCGGCCAGATCGTCGGGCGCCGCGATTTCCAGCCTGACCTTGGGCAGCAGTTTCACCTCGTATTCGGCGCCGCGATAGACTTCGGTCTTGCCCTTCTGGCGGCCGTAGCCGCGCACCTCCGTCACCGTCATGCCCGAGGCGCCGGCCTCGGTGACGGCGTCGAGCGCCGCGTCGAGGCGGCTTGGCTTGATGACGGCGACAATCATCTTCATCGGTGCAGGGATTCCCTTGACGTGGCGAGGAGACTAGGCGAATTCCGCGCCGCGCCCAAGCTGGGTCGGCCCTGGTCGCGGGGCCGGTCCCGCGACGCAGCCCCGGCCGGATTCAGCGCGCCGGGGGCGAAGACACGGGCGCGCGCCTTGCGCGCCCTGGGCTTGATGGCGAAGGTCTGCTTGACGGCTTCCATCAGGATGACGCCGGCGAACGGCGGCCAGAGCACGGCGCCGGCATGCTCGAAGCCCTCGGCCCAGCGGCCGGCCCAGCCGAGCGGCGGGGCGTAGAGCGCCCGGGTCCAGCCGGCGGGTTCGAGGTCGGCCTCGCGGATCAGCTCCCCGAGCTGGCGGCGCGAGAACGGCCGGCCGTGGCCGAAGGGAGTCGCCTCGAACTCGGCCCAGAGGCCGTGGCGCGCCGCCACCGCCACGATCAGCCGTCCGGAGGGGGCGAGTACGCGGCCGACCTCGCGCAGCAGGGCGATCGGGCTCTCGCTCTCCTCCAGCGCATGCACCGCCAGCACCCGGTCGAAGAGGGCGTTCTGGAAGGGCAGGGCGGCCTCGTCGACCAGGGCGGCGCAGTTGGGGGCGCCCAGCGGCCAGGCCTCGACCCCTTGCGCCGCCGGCATGGCGGCGATGGTGCGCCGCGCCGCCGCGGTCAGGCGCTCCAGGAACGGCGTCGCATAGCCGAGGGCCAGCAGATCGAGCCCCGAAAGCGAGCCCCAGGCCTCTGCGACCTTGCGCGAGACCATCTCGCGCGCCGCCCGGCCGAGCGCGCCGGCGTAGAATTCGCGCAGGTCCAGCACGTCGCGGCGCATCGGCGCTCCCTTTGCGGCCCCAGCTCAATGTAGGATGCCGGCGAAGGGAGTAGCCCATGACCCTCGCCGTCCGCCAGTTCCCCTGCCTCTCCGACAACTACGGCTTCCTCGCGCGCGACGAGGCCTCGGGGGCGACCGCCTGCGTCGACACGCCCGACGCCGACGCCATCCTGGCCGAGCTGAAGGCGGCCGGCTGGCGTCTCGACTACATCTTCAATACCCACTGGCACCCCGACCACGCCGGCGGCAACGCCCGCATCAAGGCCGAGACCGGCTGCCGGATCGTGGGTCCTGCCGAGGTGACGCGCATCGCCCCGCTCGACCGTACCGTGAAGGGCGGCGACATCGTCGAACTGGGCCGGACGCGCTTCCAGGTGATCGAGACCGGCGGCCACACCCTGGGGCACATCGCCTATTACGACGGGGCCGACCGCATCGCCTTCGTCGGCGACACCCTCTTCGCGCTCGGGTGCGGGCGGCTCTTCGAGGGCGACGCGGCGCAGATGTGGGCCTCGCTCGGGCGCCTCGCCGCCCTGCCCGACGACACCGCCGTCTATTGCGCCCACGAATACACCGCCTCCAACGCCAGGTTCGCCCTCTCGGTCGACGCCGATCCGGCGCTGCAGGCCCGCGCCGACCAGGTGTTCGCCGCCCGCGAGCGCGGCGAGGCGACGGTGCCGACCAGCATCGGGCTCGAGAAGGCCACCAACCCCTTCCTGCGCGCCCCGCTGCTGGCGGCCGGTCTCGGCAAGGCTGGCGTGGCCGATCACGAGGCGTTCGGGGCGGTGCGCGCCGCCAAGGATGCGTTCAGAGGCTAGTCGCACATTGGGGAGGACCCGGGCATGGGAGTCTGGTCGGGCGATCGGACTGACGCAGAACTCGGCGCCGGCGCCGGGCGGCGCGCCCTGCCGCGCTGTACGCCGGCGACAGCGATCGGTTTCAACCCCCGTGCCGGACGTGGCGAGGGGATTCGAGAAGGCCAGGCTCGATCTCGTCGAGGGTGCGCGCGGCCGCCTCGGCGCCTGCCGATAGGCGCCTTGAATCTTCCCCCCCGCCCGACTAGGTTCCGCGCCTTCGCCCATGCGGCGGCGCGCGCTCGTAGCTCAGCTGGATAGAGCACCAGACTACGAATCTGGGGGTCGGGCGTTCGAATCGCTCCGAGCGCGCCAAGCCATTTCAATCACTCAGGGTGTCGGCGGACGTGGCCGCAGGAGGATGGCGCATCCACCTGTCCCGCAGGGCGTCTGCATCGGCCGCGACCATCGGCGGGTCGTGGGATGGGTGGGAGGCTTCTGTTGCCAGGCGCCTCCCGAGCCCCGCCTGAACCGGCTAAGGCCCAGGGCTTAAGGTCGAATTCGACCGCACCGCATTACGCGGCGAGGGCGTATTCTTCAGCGAAGTTATCGTTCGCAGTTATCAAATGGCCCGAAACGGTGAGCCACGCCGGGAAAAAGCAACGCCTTTAGACGTCTGTCGATGCTGATCGGCCCCGCATGCGCCCCGCCGATAACGCGAGGAGAAGCAGGAAGTGGTGGAGCCGCCGGGAATCGCACCCGGGTCCAGTCCGCTTATTGCGCGCGCGTTTATCTCCATAGTCCGGACGAGAGCCCGAACGGACGACATATATGCGCTTGCGGCCGCCGATTGAAGCCGGCACGTGCAGACGCGGGTTCGAAGCAGGCGCCGGACAAATCCACCTGCCGGGCGTACCGTGCCGCCAGGACGGACCTGCCGACGCGGGTCGCCGCGACGAAAGCCTGAGGAGGAGCGGCCATGGACGATGCTGCGGCGCTGGCGCGCACGACGCGGTTCGATCCCGCTCCGCACGTGGAACGGATGCGGCGCCACGGCTGGACCGTGATCGAGAACTTCCTCGACGAGCAGGACCTCGCCGACTTCCGCGCCGGCGTCGCGCCGCTGCTCGGCCGCTGGCGGGGCCGCAACGCCTTCGAGGGCCGCACGACCGAGCGGGTCTATACCCTGGTCGGCCGCGGCCGGGTGTTCGAGTCCATCGCCTGCGATCCGCGGCTGATGGCGGTAATCGGCGCGTTCCTGCGGCCCAATTTCCTGCTCTCGGCCAGCCATGCCATCTCGATCTTCCCTGGCGAGGTCGCCCAGGCGCTGCACACGGACGATGCCTTCTATCTCGTGCCCCGGCCGCGGCCGGCGCTCGCGGTCAGCGTCATCGGCGCCATCGATGCGTTCACCGTCGAGAACGGCGCCACGGTCGCGGTCCCGGGCAGTCACCTCTGGAGCGCGGCCGACCTGGAGGCGTTCCGCCTGCGCCGCGCCGGCGCGAGCGGGCCGCCGCCCGAAGCGGTGGCGCTGGAGATGCCGGCCGGCGCCATCGCGGTGTTCCCAGGCACGCTCGTGCACGGCGCGGGGTCCAACCGCAGCGCCGCGCCGCGCCTTGCCTTCACCAGCCAGTATTGCGAGCCCTGGCTGCGCACCCAGGAGAACTTCCACCTCGCCGTTCCCAGGGAGCGGGTGCGGGCCATGGCGCCGCAGCTGCAGAGCCTGCTCGGCTATTCGATTGCGCCGCCGTTCCTGGGCATGGTCACCGCCTCGCACCCGCTGAAGACGCTCGATCCGGACTGGACGGCGCCGATCACGCGCGGGGCGGCGCAGTAGGCGCCGGCGCCCTACAGCGTCTCCACGCCGCGCTCGATGGAGAGCACGCCGGTGCGCGAGACCTCGACCAGACCTAGGGGGCGGGTCAGGTCGATGAAGCCGTCGATCTTGGCGGGCGCGCCGGTGATCTCGAAGATGAAGCTCTGGGTGGTGGTGTCGATCACCCGGGCGCGGAAGATCTCGGCGATGCGCAGCGCCTCGACCCGTTCCGCGCCGGTCCCGCGCACCTTCACCAGCGCTAGTTCGCGCTCGACGCCGTTGGGGTCGCGGCTCACGTTCTGGACGTGCCGCGTGGAGACCATCTTCTGGAGCTGCGCCTCGATCTGGGCGAGCACCTGCGCAGTGCCGCGGGTGACGATGGTGACGCGGCTGGTGTGGGCGTTGCGATCGGTTTCGGCGACGGCGAGGCTCTCGATATTGTAGCCGCGCGCGGCGAAGAGGCCGACGACGCGGTGCAGCACGCCCGGTTCGTTGTCCACCAGGATGGCGAACGTCGCCACCTGCTCGGCTTCGTGGGCATGGCCCATGTCGTAGGCCGAGGCGGGAGGTTCGACGCTCATCGAAGATGGCTTACGCGCGCCGCCGGGCGTTGGCTACGTGCTGGCGCAGGACGCGATTGATCTCGCGCTGGTAAGGCCCGCCGCCCGCGTGTTCCTTGAACCAGCCGACGATGTCGGCGTCGAGACGGATGGTGATGGGCTGCTTGATCGGACGATTCAGTCCCGGCCGGAACGCGCGCGCCCACTGCTCGTCGGTGATTTCAGGAATATCGCTGGTGTCGATGTCCTTATCGGACGTCGCTTCGAGTTTGACGAGTTGCTTGAGTTCTTCGGGCGTGAATGGTCTATCGCTCATGTTGGCGCCTCTCTTGCGACGTGGCCTTTCGGGCGCTGATGATGCGCACCCGCTGGTCATCTTCGAGGTCGGGGAATGCATGGACCACGACGATGATCGTCGTCGTGCCCACAACCCCGACGGCAAGCCATCTCTCCTCGCCGTCTACAACCCTGCCGAACGTGACCTCGTATAGCGGGTCGTCCCATACGCGCTTGGCCAGTTCGAAGGATATGCCGTGCTTCGCCAGATTCGACAGCGCCTTGGCGTCATCCCAATCGAACCTCATCTGTACGTACATATATGTACGTACATTGCGCGGCCGTCAAGCGCGTTCACACCAGCTTCCTGCCCGCTGCGTCGATCACCGCGCCGAGGTCGCCGGCGTCGTCGCCCAGGATCATCTCATTGTGGGCCTTGCCCGAGGGGATCATCGGCAGGCAGTTCTCGGTCCGCTCGACCCGGCAGTCGAAGATCACCGGCCGGGGCGTATCGATCATCAGCTCGATCAGATCGTCGAGTTCGTCCGGACGCTCGGCTCGCAGGCCCACGGCGCCGAAGGCCTCGGCCAGCTTGACGAAGTCCGGCAGGCTCGCCGAATAGGAGTGGCTGTAGCGCTGGCCGTGCAGCAGCTCCTGCCACTGGCGCACCATGCCCATCCATTCATTGTTGAGGATGAAGATCTTGATCGGCAGGTCGTACTGGATCGCCGTCGACATCTCCTGCATGGTCATCTGCACCGAGGCGTCGCCGGCGATGTCGATCACCAGGCTGTTCGGGTGCGCCACCTGCACGCCCACCGCCGCCGGCAGGCCATAGCCCATGGTGCCGAGGCCGCCGGAGGTCATCCAGCGGTTCGGCGCGTCGAAGTGGAAGAACTGCGCCGCCCACATCTGGTGCTGGCCGACCTCGGTGGTGATGTAGACGTCGCGCCCGCGCGTCAGCGCATAGAGCCGCTCGATGGCGTACTGCGGCTTGATCAGGGTCTGCGAGGCTCGATAGGCGAAGCCGCGGCGCGCCCGCCAGCCCTCGATCTGCGCCCACCAGCCCTTCAGGGCGGTTGCGTCGGCGGCGAAGCGGCCGCGCTTCCAGGCGCCAATCAGCTGGCCGAGCACCTGGCCGGCGTCGCCGACGATGCCGACGTCGGCGCGCACCACCTTGCCAATGGAGGAAGGGTCGATGTCGACGTGGATCTTCTTCGAGCCCGGCGAGAAGGCGTCCAGCCGGCCGGTGACGCGGTCGTCGAAGCGTGCGCCGATGGCCACCATCACGTCGCAGTCGTGCATGGCGTGGTTGGCCTCGTAGGCGCCGTGCATGCCGACCATGCCGAGCCAGGCCGGAGCGCTGGCGGGAAAGGCGCCCAGGCCCATCAGGGTCGAGGTCACCGGCGCCCCGGTCAGCCTCGCCAGCTCGCGCAGCGCCTGGCTCGCGCCCGGGCCGGCGTTGACGACGCCGCCTCCGACATAGAGGATCGGCCGGCGCGCCGCGGCGATCAGGGCCGCGGCCTCGGCAATCTTGCCGGCGTCGCCCTCGACGCGCGGATGGTACTCATGGCTGGTGCGCGCCTCGCGGGGGCCGACGTAGGGGGCGCTGGCGAACTGCACGTCCTTGGGGATGTCCACGACCACGGGCCCTGGGCGGCCGGTGGCGGCGATCCGGAACGCCTCGTGCAGCACGTGCGGCAGGTCGGCCGCGTTCTTCACCAGATAGTTGTGCTTGGTGCAGGCGCGGGTGATGCCCACCGTGTCGGCTTCCTGGAAGGCGTCGGTGCCGATGAGGTGCGTGGGCACCTGGCCGGTGATCACCACCAGGGGGATCGAATCCATCAGGGCGTCGGTGATGCCGGTGACCGAGTTGGTGGCCCCCGGTCCGGACGTGACGAGGACGACCCCCACCTTGCCGGTGGAGCGGGCGTAGCCCTCGGCCGCGTGGGTCGCCCCCTGCTCGTGACGCACCAGGATGTGGTTCAGGCGCGGCTCGTGGAAGAGCGCGTCGTAGATCGGCAGCACCGCCCCGCCCGGATAGCCGAAGAGGTCGGTCACCCCCTGGTCCACCAGCGCGCGCACGACGATCTCGGCGCCGGTCATGATCTCGGCGGCTGTCTGGGTCTCGGCTTGGATGTCTGGATGGGCGGTCATGGGACTCAAGGTGGGCTGATCGGGTGTCGGGGCAAGAAAAAAGGCCCGTCGAGGGGCCTTCAGCGCGTGCGACCGAGATCGGATCAGGGGCGTCAGCCGCCTGCCGATACCGATCGCCTGATAAGTACGAGCCGCGCCATGCGCATCGCTCTTGCTCCAACGCCGTCTGCGAGCGTGATGCCATCGTGGCGACCGAGCGTCAAGGATGGGTTGAGCGGCGCGACCCATTCAGGATCGGCATTGTTCTCGTCGATGACGGTCGACACGCGGTCGATCGTAGGGTCGCGCGGCTCGGTCGTCCAAATGAAGATGAGTTCGTCGCGCGCTGCGACGTACCAAGCTCCTTCCCGCGCCTTCCACGGTCGGAGGACGAAATCACCAGCATCGAGCGGCGCTTTAGGCAGGGCAATGGCCATTCTGGCGGACTCTTCTGAGGACTTCGGGCACGAGGCAATAAAAACGGCAGTATTACGTCCTGTATCGAACGCCGATCAAGCAACAGCTCGGTCGCGATCTCAGCCAAGCCAAAGCTCGTAGATCAGTTCATCCTCTTGGCCGCCATCTGGCCAGAGGCGGCGCTTGCGATCGATCAATGCAAAGCCGTGCCGTTGAATGGCGCGCATCGAAGCTTCGTTCGAAGCCCGATGACCCACGCGGACACGCCTGAATTTGGGTCGCGACCGTATCCAGGCGAGGCGGGCTTCGTAGAGCTTTGCCGATAGCCCTCGGCCGCGATAGGCGGGCAGGATGAACGACATGGCCAAGCCGGCCGTCGAGCCGTTCGGATCATCCTGGTCGGTATACACCGACGTGATTCCGATCACCTCCGTTCCTTCGAACAACCCGAAGACTGCGCCGTCGATGCCTGCCAGGAGAGCCGCCCACCGCTCTTGGGTGTGCGCTGCCTCGCGCTCGAACGTGCCAAGGAAGACCCCGGGGGAGGCGCGCAGGGCGGCGAGCCGGAACTCGCGAAACAGGAGCCACTCCGAAGGCCGCAAGGCGCGAATGGAGATCATTCGGTCTGGAGGGATACCTTCGCCGAATGCCGGCGGAAAGCAGTCAAACCTGATTGCGCCAAGCGGCGACGGCGTCCTTCGGTCCGTCAGGCGTCGCCGGCCGTGTGTGCGCCGTCGCCCGTCCCCTCCCGCAGCGCCTCAAGCTCGCGCCATTGCGCCTGCGGTTCGGCGGCGGTGAGGTGCGGCCAGTCTGGGGTCTGGTGACGGAACCAGGTGAGCTGGCGCTTGGCGTAGCGGCGGGTCTGGCGCTGGGCGCGCTCGAGCGCTTGGGCATGGCTGAGACGGCCTTCGAGGAGTTCGATGATCTCGCGCACGCCCACCGCCTTCATGACGGGCAGGGCCGGATCGAGGCCGCGGCAGGCGAGGGTGCGGACCTCCTCGATGGCGCCGGCGCCGAACATCCGCGCCAGGCGCGCGTCGCCGGCGCGGTAGAGCGTCTCGCGCGGCGGCGCCAGTACGACACCGCGCCAGTCGGCGGCGGCGAGACTGGGGGTGGTGTCGCGCCGCCAGGCGCTCAGCGAACGGCCGGTATGTTCGACGACGGCGAGCGCGCGCAGCAGGCGCGCCAGGTCGCCGCGCTGGATGCGCGCCTCGGCTTCGGGATCGAGGCGCGCCAGCCGCGGACGCAGCGCCAGCTCGCCGGCGGCGCCGGCCTCGTCCTGCAGGCGCCGCGTCACCTCGCGCGGGATTGATGGAATCTCGGCAAGCCCACGCGTCAGGGCGCGGAAGTAGAGCCCCGTGCCGCCCACGACGATCGCCGGCCGGCGCCAAAGCGCGATATCGTCCAGGGCCGCGCGCGCGGCATCCAGCCAGCGGCCCACCGACCAGCGCTCGGCGGCGTCGGCGACGCCGAAGAGGTGGTGCGGCGCAATGAGCATCTCGTCGCGCGGCGGGCGCGCGGTCAGCACCGCCAGATCGGCGTAGAGCTGCATGGAATCGGCATTGACGATATCGCCGCCGATGGCCCGGGCGAGCCGCAGCGCCAGGGCGGATTTGCCGCTTGCGGTGGGCCCGGCGATCAGCCAGATGCGGGGGCTTGCGTCCGAAGGGGCCATTTGCGGATCGTCCTCACCCTCGTCGCCCAGGATTTCGAGGTCCTGCAGGAAGCTTTGCCGCTCGCCCTGGAAGCCTGCGCGAGCGCCGGCGCGCCCGTCAAGGCGACGCAGATTCTGGGCGCCGGCGCGACGGATCTCTTTCTCGAACACGACGATCCCGCCGTCGTGCGCGCCCGCGCCGAGGATGCCCTGCAGCGCCATCGCGTCGATCTCTGCGCCCAGATCGCCGAGCACCGCGCCAAGCGCCTGCTGATCGCCGACATGGATTCGACCATCATCGGCTGCGAGTGCCTGGACGAACTGGCCGATCTCGCCGGCATCGGCGCCGAGGTTGCCGCCATCACCGCGCGGGCGATGCGCGGCGAGCTGGAATTCGAGGCGGCGCTGCGCGAGCGCGTGGCGATGATCGCCGGCCTGCCGCTGACCGAGCTGCAGCGCTGTTTCGACGAGCGCGTGCGGCTCAATCCGGGCGCGCGGACGCTCACGGCCACGATGGCGGCCAAGGGCGCTCGCTGCGTGCTGGTCTCCGGCGGGTTCGATTTCTTCACCGCGCGCGTCGCGGCGGCCGCCGGGTTCCATTCACACTGGTCGAACCGGCTGATCGACGACGGCGTCGCCCTCACCGGCCACGTGGCCGAGCCGGTGCTGGGGCGCCAGGCCAAGCTGGATGCGCTGAAGAGCGAGGCCCTCGGCGCCGAGGTCCCCATGGTTCGGACGCTGGCGGTGGGCGACGGCGCCAACGACCTGGGCATGATCGAGGCGGCGGGCCTCGGCGTCGCCTACCGCGCCAAGCCGGTGCTGGCGGCCCAGGCCGACGCCAGGCTCGACAGCGCCGACCTCACCGCGCTGCTCTATTTCCAGGGCTACGGCGCCGACGAGTTCGTTACCAACTGAGACGCGAGTTCGTTTCAAGATCGCCGCAGGCGCGGCCAGGCCGCGGGCGCGGCAGCAGTCCGTTGGTGCTTTTCGTGTCTTCCGTGGCCAACTCTATCTCTGTCGAGGTCCAGCATGTTTCCGCGGCCGGTTCGGGCAGTCGTCTTCGACATGGATGGCCTCCTCGTCGAGACCGAGGCGCTGGTCCGCGATCTGATGATGGAACTGGCGCCCGCATTCGGGGGCGCCCTGCCGCTCGGCGTCTTCCAGCTCATGGTCGGCTTGCCCGGCCACGCCAGCGACGCGATCGCGAGAGAGCACTTCGGCGCCGCCTTCCCGCTGCAGGCCTATCTCGATGCGGTCTCCATGCGGGTTCACGCGGCCTGCGAGCTCGGCGTCGCCCCGAAGACCGGCGCGATCGAGCTGCTCGACTATCTGAAGGCCGTGGACATTCCCCGCGCCATCGCCACCTCGTCGAGCCACGCCGCGGTGCGCCGGACGCTTGCGCCGATCGGCATCCTGGAGCGCTTCGAGGTGATCGTGGCCGCCGGCGACTATGCGCGCGGTAAGCCCGAGCCCGATCCGTTCCTCGTCGCGGCCGAGCGCCTGGGCGTGGCCGCGCGCGACTGCCTGGCGCTGGAGGATTCGCACAACGGCGTGCGCGCGGCGCACGCGGCCGGCATGATGACGGTGATGGCGCCCGATCTGCTCGAAGCCACCGACGAGATGCGCCAGAAATGCGTCGTCATCGTCGAGACGCTGCATCACGTGCGGGCGCTCCTAATAAGGTAAATGTAAATCAATCAATAACTCGGTCAAAGACTGGCCGACGGCCAGAATATGCCACAATCGCGTCCGACTTACGACCTATTGAGATCGGCGAACTACCTCGCTATCGACCGGATTCATTGCGATTCGCGTGAACCGAGTTCTAGACAGGAGGCGCGCCATGCCGGCCACCAGTCCCGTACGGCGCAAGGCCGAGGCGCGTGGCCCCGCGGCGGCGCCTATCGCGGCCGAGGGCGCCGACGAAATGCTGCGGCTCGCGACCGCGGCGCGGGATATGTTCGCGAGCCGGGCCGAGTTCCACGACTGGTTCGCCTGCGTGCTCCACCGCCGCGCCACGGGGGCGCCGAAGCGTTCCCGCGCCGAATGCGACCGGACCTCGGCCCTCGCCTGCGCCATGAGCCTGAGCGGCGCCTGCGCCTTCTCCACCGCCGCTCGCCAGCTCGATGCGGCGATGCGGGGCCTGCCGACGGGCCCTCTGGAGGCGCTGCTGCGCGTGTCGCGGCGCTTGTAATGTCCGGGCGCGGTGCGGATATGTGGCGCCCGCGCCGCTAGCGCCGCTTCCGAGCAATTGAACACGCCCATGCAGCCAGACAAGGCCCAGGTGCTCGCAGCCCTCGATCGGGTGCGCGACCCGAAATCGAGCCAGGGCCTGGTCACCGCCGGGCTGGTCCAGGGCCTGATCCTGGGCGAGGGGCGGGCGGGCTTCATGCTGGAGGTGGCGGCGTCCGACGCGGCGCTCTATGCGCCGGTGCGCGAAGCCGCCGAACGCGCCCTGCTGTCCGTCGCCGGCGTCGAGAAGGCCCAGGTGGTGCTGACCGCCGCGGCGCGTCCGCCGGCGCCGGGGGCGACGCGGGTCCGAAAGGGCGCGCAGGTGCGCGAGGATCCGCTCGCCGCTCCCAAGGAGCGGCAGCCGCCGGCGCCGCTGGAGCACGTTGGCCGGGTGATCGCCATCGTCAGCGGCAAGGGCGGCGTCGGCAAGTCGACGGTGGCGGTGAACCTCGCCTGTGGGCTCGCCCAGACCGGCGCCCGCGTCGGCTTGCTCGATTGCGACGTCTACGGCCCCTCGGTGCCGCGCATGCTGGGCATCGACGAGCAGCCGGCGTTCGAGGACGGCAAGCTGACGCCCCTCGAAGCCTTCGGCCTGAAGCTGATGTCGATCGGCTTCATCGTCGACGAGGGGCGGGCGATGATCTGGCGCGGCCCGATGGCGACCTCGGCGGTGCGCCAGATGCTGCGCGACGTGCGCTGGGGGACGCACGAGGCGCCGCTCGACGTGCTGGTGGTCGACATGCCGCCCGGCACCGGCGACATCCAGCTGACCCTGTTCAGCGACTTCAAGGTCGATGGCGCCGTGATCGTCTCCACTCCGCAGGAGATCGCCCTCATCGACGCGCGCCGCGCCGCCTCGATGCTCGACAAGCTCGGCGTTCCGGTCCTCGGCGTGATCGAGAACATGGCCTATTTCGCCGACCCGGCCACCGGGGCGCGAATTCCGATCTTCGGATCGGGCGGGGCGCGGGCGGAAGCGAAGCGGCTCGGCGCGCCGTTCCTGGGCGAGATCCCCATCGACATCGCCCTGCGCGAAGGCGGCGATGCGGGCCGTCCGCTGGTGGCGACGTCGCCCGACAATCCAGCCGCCAAGGCGTTCGCGGAAGCGGCGCGCAAGCTTCGCTGACCTACTCGGCCGCCGGGACCGGCGCGCCTTCGATCGGCCCCACCAGGGACTCTTCCGCCGCGGCCAGGTCGAGCTGCGCCAGGGCCTCGCGAATTTCGGCGTGGCGCCGCGAATCCAGCCGGTAGCCGAAGAACATCGCGCCCCCGAACCAGACCAGGATGATCGGCGCGAACAGGTAGCACATCTCCAACCCGAAGATGGCATGAGGCGTGTTCACCGCACCCTCCGCACCGTTGTAGTGGACGAAGGCCAGGATCGGGAACACGACCGCGACGGTAATGCTCGCGCCGATCTTGGTCGTCGTGGTCACCATCGAATAGAGCAGGCTGGTCAGATCCTGCTTCTGCTCGAGCCGCACCTCGTCGGCGACATCGGCGACCATGGCGCGGACCAGCAGCAGGAAGGCGCTGGCGCAGAAGCCCACCGCGAACATGCCGGCGGTGGTGGGAATGGCGTCGACCAGGGTGTAGTGGGGCCAGACCCTCGGCAGCGACATCAGCGTCGCCTGGGTGATCGAATAGCAGACGCAGGCGATCTGCACGGTGCGATGCTTGCCGAACCGCTGCGCCAGCCGCCCCCAGAACGGCGCACCCAGGATGCCCGCGCCGATGTAGGAGATCAGCAGATAGCCGACGTCGGGAATGGAGAAGCCCTTGGCGTCGTGAAAGTAATAGACATAGAGCGGGCCGGTGGTGCCCGGGCCCAGCGTCAGCAGCAGGTCGGCGAGGGTGATCCTCAGCATCGCGGGCCGTCCCAGGGCGCGCCGGAAGTCGGACAACGAGAACCTGGGGCGCTTGGCGCTGGCGGCGAGCCGCTCGGGGGTGAACACCGTGCAGATGAAGAGCGCGATGGGGATGGAGATGATCAGGATGAGGCCGAGCGCCGGCATGCTGGCCTTGCGGCCGGCGGCGATCGCGCCGTGGGTGAGTTCGGGCAGGATCAGGATCGCCACGGCGCCGAGCACCGAGAGCGCCTGCGTCCAGCCATAGACCCGCGAGCGGTCGTTGTAGGTCGTCGCCAGCACGGCGGACCAGGCGGCGAGGCCCAGCGTCATCATGGAGAGCCCGGCGTAGGTCACCGCCAGCCACAGCACGAGGTAGAACTGGGTGATGTGGACCTGGGGCATGGCCAGCTTGTAGACGCCCAGGATCACCAGCGGCGCGCCCAGGACCATCCAGGGCCGGTAGCGTCCGATCGGGGTCTTGGTGCGGTCCATGCCCAGCGCCACCAGCGGGTCGAAGAAGACGTCGATGAAGCGGACGATGGTGATCGCGGCGGCGACCGCTAGGAAGGCGCGCGGATCGCCGGGCCTGAAGCCGCCGATGCCGAGACTGACGTAATGGCGGGGCAGGTAGACGCCGAAGATCAGCAGCAGCGCCGCCATCGGGATTCCCATGGTCCCGAAGGCGAAAATGGTCGGCAGCGGCACCCTGGGCGCGGCCGCCGGCGTGGAAGCTGAAGACAAAGGCGATCCTCCAAAATCGATCGTGGACGCCTGCGGCGTTCCTTATTGGAGGGAGTTAATCACGCGCCCTTGCGCCGCGCACGCCTCAATTTGCCGCCGCCCCGCCCGCGTCACTCGGCCGCGAGGCCGGCCGCCAGGGGCTCGTCGATGGCGCCGTCGCGCGCCTCCAGCGCCAGCCGGATTTCGGCGTGGCGCTTGTGGTCGAGCTTGTAGCCGATGTAGCAGGCGCCGCCGAGCATGACGAAGCCGACCGGGCCGATCAGATAGACGAGCTCCAGGCCGTGGATCGCCGCCGGCGTGTTGTGCGCGCCCTCCTTGGCCTGGTAGCCGACCCAGGACAGGATGGTGAAGGTCAGGCCGATGGAGAGGGCGGCGGCGATCTTCTCGACGCTGGTCATCATGGCGTAGAGCAGGCTCTGGCGATGCTTGCCCTTCTTCAGCCGGATGGCGTCGCCGACGTCGGCGCACATTGCCCGGCCCAGGAGCACGAAGCCGGAGGCGAGGAAGCCCAGCGCGAACATGATCGCCGCCGCCGGCCAGAGGTCGCCCTTGGGCAGGAAGCTCAGCACCACGAGGCCGAGCGAGTAGCCGGTGCTGGCGATCATCAGCGTCCGGTGCTTTCCCAGCCGCGTCGCCAGCCGCGACAGCACCCAGGCGCCCAGCACGCCGGCGGCGATGTAGAGCACCAGCAGATAGGTCGCGGTCCGGAACGCAAAGCCGCGCGAATCCTGGAAGTAGAAGAGGTACATCGCCGACATCCAGCCGGGCCCCAGCGACAGGCAGAAGTCGGCCAGCACGATGCGGCGCATCTCCGGCCACGAGACCATCTCCCAGTAATCGCGCCAGGTGACCTTCTCGGTGCGGTGCTCCCGGACGATCCGCTCTGGGGTGAAGAAGGCGGCGGCCAGGATGCCGATGGGCGTCACCACCAGGATGAACCAGCCCATGTCCTGCACGTCGGAGACCGAGTTGCGGCTGATCAGCGCCGGCACGATCAGCACCGCCGCGGCGGCGATGGTGCTGGCGACCTGGATCGCGCCGAAGACGCGCGAGCGCTCATGGTACTTCGAGGCCACCACCGACGCCCACGACGCGTGGGCGAGCGCGATCACCGAGGTGCCGAGATAGTAGAGGAACAGCCAGACCACCAGATAGAGGTAGGGGACCCCGACCGGCGCCAGGAACAGCATGTAGACCGGAATGCCCAGCAGGGGCGCGCCGCAGACGAGCCAGACCCGGTAGCGTCCCAGCCGCGTGCGGCTGTGGTCCATGACGATCCCGATCACCGGATCGAAGCACATGTCCACGAGGCGCACGGTCATGAAGGCCGCGCCCACCGCCGCCAGGCTCAGGCCGATGTGGCTGGCGTAGTAGCGCGGCAGATAGACCGAGAGCGCCGCCGCCAGCGCGCCGAGGGGCAGGCCCGGCAGACTGAAGGCGAGCAGCCGCGGCGTCGCGAGCCGATCGCCGGCGGAGGAGGAGGAATTGGACGCTGTGGTCACGCGCGGGTCCCGGGCTGGGCTGAAGATCGCGCCGCTGCGGGGCGCCTGCCGGCCAGGGAAGCCCGGGGCCGCAGGGCGCGCAAGGAGATTCGTGGCGGAGCTTGGCTCGGCGCGGTGCGAACCTCAAAGGCGTTTCAGGACTTCGGCCAGATTCCGGGCGCCATGGACGATCCGCGCGACGACGGGCGGTTCTTGCGACGCGTCATAGACCACGAGGTAGGGAAAGCCCCTCACGACGCAAAATCGGTAAGGCGCCGGCGCGAGGTCTGAACGCAGAACCCCGACCCTCGGATGTTCGCCCACGAGCTTGGCGACGGCGTCGATCGCCTCCCGGAACGCGCTTGCAGCGGAGCGACTGTCCCTGGCGATCCACGTGGCCGCTTCGCCAAGATCCGAGCGCGCGCGTGGCGTGAACGCGGCGGGCTTGGTCACGCCTCCGCGGCGGCGATGATGGAGTCGATATCGGCGAGGACTTCCTCCAGCGTGACATATCCGTCCCGCTCGGCTTCGGCCATGGCTTCGTCGAGGGATGCCGTGAACCGGCGGCGCCGTTCCTCCGCCTCCTGCACCAGCCGCAGGCCCTGCCGCACCACTTCGCTGACGTTGTTGTACCGGCCCTCGGCGACCACCTCGCGGGCGAAGCGCTCCAGCTCTGGCGTCAGATGTACGTTCGTGCCCATGTGGCCGACCCTATATCAATGCTTGATATAGATGGTTCGCTTCGCGGCGTCGGGCAAGCGGCCGTCAGACCGGCTGTCCCATCTTGCGGAAGAACTTCGCGGTCTGCTCGCCGCCGCTCACGTAGGCGCTCTGGCCGGGCTCGTCGGCGATCCGGGTCCAGTTCGCTCGCACTCCCTCGGCCGAGAGGGCGCCCTCGCCCAGAAAGACGCCTTCGGTCTCGAAGATGCGGGCCAGCGCGAAGGCGCCGCCGCCGGCGGTGAGGATCGCGCCCGTGGGCGCCTCCTCCGAGCAGAGGTAGACCACGCCCGGCGTCACGTGGTCGGGCTTCAGCCGCTCGGAGAACGCGGGCGGGATGATGTTCTGGGTCATGCGCGTGGCCGCCACCGGGGCGATGGCGTTGACGTGGATGTTGTTCTTCTGACCCTCGAGCTTGAGGCTGTTCATGAACCCCACCAGGGCTAGCTTGGCCGCGCCGTAGTTGGTCTGGCCGAAATTGCCGTAGAGCCCCGTGGACGAGGTCGTGACGACGATGCGCCCATAGTTCTGCTCGCGCATGATGTCCCAGACGGCCTTGGCCGGCTTCACCGTGCCCATCAGGTGCACGTCGACCACGAATTCGAAGTCGCGCACCTCCATCTTGGCGAACGACTTGTCGCGCAGCACCCCGGCGTTGGCGACGAGGATGTCGATGCGGCCCCAGGCGTCCATGGCCTGGCGGACCATCAGAGCGACGCCGGCGTCGTCGGTGACCGACGAGCCGTTGGCGATCGCCTGGCCGCCGAAGGCCGCGATCTCGGCCACCACCGCCGCGGCCGCCGCCGACGAGCCCCCGGCGCCGTCGACCGCGCCGCCGAGGTCGTTGATCACCACCTTGGCGCCGCGCCGCGCCAGCTCCAGCGCATGCTCGCGCCCGAGCCCGCCGCCCGCGCCGGTGACGATCGCCACCTTGCCGTCGAAGCGGATGTCCGCCATCGCCTTTGCGTCTCCTGCTCGCTGAGGTCGCGGCCTTCTGCGCGGCTGGCGCGGCCGCCGTCAAGCCGCACTCCGAGTTCGAAGCGGGTTCCCCGACCAGGCGCCTGCGACCTCAGCCCCCGCCCTTCATGAACTTCACCAGCACACGCTGTCCGATCAGGAAGGGGGCGCCGTTGGCGCTGACCACGGTCTCGACCACGCGCTCGTCGGTGCGCGCCGAAGGATTGTCCGACTGCAGCTTGCGGGCGCCGAAGACCGGGGCGATGCGCAGCACCCGCCCTGGGTACGACCGGCTCTGATCGGCCTCGGAGGCCAGCTGCACCGCCTGGCCGACATGGACGAAAGGCTCGTCGCCTTCCGAAACCTCGGCGCGCACGATGCGGCCGCCGTCGGGCGCGAGGTCGAACATCTTGGAGACGTTCAGGGTCGAGGCGCCGGCGCCGGGGGCGGCGTAGCGGCGCACGATCTCGCCATTGACCGGCGCGCGGATAATGGTGAGTTCGACCGCGTACCTGGCCTGGTCGAGCTGGGTGCGGGCGACCTCGACGGCGGCGCTCTCGGCGGCGAGGGTCGCCTGGGCCTGGCGGATGGCGTCCTGGGCCTGATCGAGCTGCTGGCGCGCCACGAACTGCGAGGCCGAAAGCGGCAGCAGGCGGTCGTACTCGCGCTGGGCGGTGGCGAGCTGTACGTGGGTGAGGTCCATCTGCGCCTTGGCCTGCGCCAGGTTCGCCTGCGCCGTCTGCACGCCAAGTAGCTGGGCGCCGTCCTCCTGGCGCGCGAGGATCTGGCCCTTGGTCACCTTCTCGCCGCCGCGGACGTAGACGGCGCTGATGACTCCCGGCGCGCGGGCGGCGAGGCTGATGATGCCGCCTTCGACGTCCGCCTTGCCGTCGGCGATCGCCGCATAGGGGCTAACCGCGGCGGCGGCGGCCTTGGCGGCGCCGGCGCGCTGGCATCCGGCCGCCCCCAGGGCGAGCGCGAGGCTGAGAAGGACGGGGAGGGCCGAGGCCCTAGGCGGTTTCATGGCGGCCTCGAAGTTCAGCGAGCGCGGGCTTTGGCGCAGCGGCCACGGCGCGGGCCGGAGCGTCGGCGAGGATGCGGCCGTCCTCCAGGCGCACGATGCGGTCGGCGAAGGCTTCCAGGCGCTGGTCGTGGGTGACGCAGATCACCGCGGCGCCATGCTCGCTGGCCGCACGGCGCAGCAGCCGCACCACCAGCTGGCCGCTTTCCGAATCCAGCGCCGAGGTGGGCTCGTCGGCGAACACCAGGTCCGGCGCCTTGGCGAGGGCGCGCGCGATGGCGACGCGCTGCTTCTCGCCGCCGGAAAGCTCGGCCGGCCGCTGGTGCATGCGCGGGCTCAGCCCCACCTCGTCCAGGGCCGCGGCCGCCCGCTGGCGCGCCGCGCGCCGTCCAAGTCCCTGGTAGCGCAGCACGCTCGCCACCTGCTGCAGCGCCGAGAGCGCCGGGAACAGGTTGAAGCCCTGAAAGACGAAGCCGCAGTGGTCGAGGCGGAAGCGGTCGATGAGGGAGGCGCGCCGGCTCCAAAGGTCGGCGCCCAGCGCCGTGACCTGCCCCTCGTCCGGCCGCATCAGCCCGGAGAGCGCCGCGATCAAGGTCGACTTGCCGGACCCGGACGGCCCCATGACCATGGTGAGGTCGCCGGCCCGGGCCTCGAAGTCCACCGCCTTCAGCACGGTCACCTGGCTGCGCCCGGTCCTGTAGCGCTTGGTCAGCCCGGCGGCCGCGATGGCCACTTCAGAGGATCCCCGAGGGCTCATCTGAGCAGATCCGCCGGCTGGCTCTTCTTCAATATGCCCATCGCCATGGCGCCGGAGACGACGGCGAGGATCATCAGCATGGCGCCGACCCAGGCCGCGACGTTGGGGCGGATCACCAGCGGCAGGCCGATCGCTCCGGTCGCGAAGGAGATCAGGAAGGTGAACAGCGCCGCCGCGGCGAGGCCGGCGACGCCCACCCAGAACGACAGCTCGATGACGATCAGGCGCAGCGAGGCCATCGAGATGCCGAGGGCGCGCAGCGAGGCGAACTCGCGGATGTTGGAGAGAATGGCGCCGCGCAGCGTCTGCGAGGTGATGCCGATGCCGATGCCGATCGCCAGGAAGATGAAGAAGACCAGCAGCACGCCGATGATCTGTTCGGAAAGCAGCGCCCGCTCATCGTTGCGATTGAGCTGGGCGCGGGTCAGCGCCCGATAGGCGCCGTGCGCGGCGGCGTTGAGCTGCGCCGCCACCAGATCGGCCTTGGCCGGATCGGCGATGCGCACCATCAGGGGGCCGGTCTTGCCCTTCTGGTCGCCCATGCCGAGCAGCCGGGCGGTGTCGCGCGACATGATCACGGTGGGCTGGGTGACGCCCGGGTAGCCGTGCAGCACCGCCCGCAGCCAGACCGTCTTGCCGTTCAGCGAGGCCGTGTCGCCCAGTTTCACGCCAAGCCGCGCCAGATCGGTGGCGTCGGCCGCCACCGCTCCCGGCTCGGCCAGCGCCAGGCGCACCTGGTCTGGATAGTCGACCGGCAGGGTCAGGGCGTCGCGGCCGGTGTCCACCGCCCAGGTCTGTACGAAGGTCTGCACCTGCTTTTCGCCCGGCTTGGCCACGTTGACCCATTTGGCCCCGCCGCCGTCGAAGCTCTCCACGTCGACGACCTCGGGATTCATGTAGATCAGCGGCTTGACCCGATCGGGCAGGCTTGAGTCGCTGTTGATCAATTGCGGCGTCGCGAACGGCAGGATGAAGAGGTCGGCGCGCGAGCGCTCGGTGGTGGCGAGCACCGAGTGGACGATGCCGGTGAAGAGCCCCGTCGTCCCCAGCACCAGCAGTCCGGAGAACGCCAGCGCCACCACGGCCGCCAGATATCGGCGCCACTCGTAGACCAGCGTGGCCAAGGCCAGCGACATCGCAGCCAATCCCGTCGAAGGCCCAAGCTCTTAGGAGCCGCCCGCCTGGCGGACCAATTAATTCGGAGTAACGGGCGCAGTCGCCGCGATCTGGTCCGCCAATCGGCCCAGAAGCGCGCTCATCGACTTCGCCTGGGCCTTCGCGTTGCTCGACGGCTGCTTGGCGATGAGGTCGACGTCCCGGGTCAGCGGCGCCTGCGACTTCGCGGCGGGGAGCAGCGTCCAGCTTGCTTGCAGGCGAACCCGACCGTCGGTTCCGGCCTCGAACGCCAGGATGTTCACCACCAGTTGGCGGGCGCCGGCGGGTCTGGGCGCGCCGGGCAGGACCAGCAGCCCTGGCGCCAGACGCGCCGCGAGATCCTGGGCCAGGGCGCGGCGAATCAGGTCCGCGAGCGGCGCGCCCCAGTGGTCCTGTTCGCTGATCCGCAGGCGATCGGCGGCGACCTCGCTCACCACCTGAGGCCGATCCAGCACCGCGGGGATGTGAACGGCTTGCAGTTGGATCCGCGTCGCCGGCGCCGACGATGCTTCGCCGACCGCGGGCGTCGGATCGAGCGTGTAGAAGCTCGTTGGGGGACTGTGGCTGCAGGCGGCCAGCCCGAGCGCGCCCACGGCGATGACGATCGGCTTCATCGGGGACTCTTCTGCTTCGCCTTGCCTTCGATCAGCGCCTCCGGATGGCGCTCGAGATAGTCCGCCAGCACGCGGATCGAGCGCGCGGCGTCCGTCAGTTCATGCAAGGCGCTCGGCAGGTCGCTGTCCTGGCTGGCCGGGTCGCCTGCGACGATGCGGCGCGCCGCCGCGGCGGCCCGGTCGGCCTCGTCGGCGGCCCCACGCATCTTGGCGACCAGGGGGCCGACCTGAGGGCCGGCCTCGTGGATCGCCAAGTCCACTTCGGCCAGCGAGCGGTCGAGATTGTTCAGGCTATCGGCGAGCTTCGGAGACGAGACCAGGGCGCGAATGCGCCCCGTGGCCTGCCGCAGGTTCTCGCCGATCCGGGCGAACGGGACCTTGTCGAGTTTCACGAGCACCTGATCGGCGTGGCCCGCGATCGCAGCGAAATCGCCGGACGTCGTGGCTGGAATCGTCTCCACCCCATCACGGGCGACGAGCGCCGCGACGCCCGAGCCGGGCGCGAACACCAGCTCCACCCGATGCGCCCCGACGATCGGAGGGTCCTGGGCGAGGCGGGCGCGCAGACCGCGGGCGATTAGCCGCCGCAACATCGCGTCCACCGCAGGCCGCCAGTCGGTGCTCGCCGCCGCACCGGCATGCTCGATATGCAGGAGCGCCGGCTCCAGAGCGATGCCCACGGGGGTGATCAGTCGGCCGGCGGCGGCGTCATAGCCCAGCCGGACGCTCGTCACGCGCCCGATCCGAAAGCCATCCATCATGACGGGGGCGCCCGCCGCGAGGCCGCCAACAGGCCCCTGGAAGCGGATGGCGTAGGCGACCTGCGGGCCGATCGCGGCGTTTTTCGCGGCGCCCTCGTCGTCGAAAAGCGCGAAGCGGGCGCCCGCCGGAGCGGCGGGACCGGCTGCCGCGTCCGGAGGCGTATCGAAACTGAGCGCCCCGGAAATCAGCGCCGTCGGCGAAAGCAGCTGGGCCTTCACCCCGGAACTCGTTGCGGAAACCTGAAATGCGCCCGAGTTCCAGAAGCGCGTATGCGCGCCGACCAGGCGGTCGAACGGCGCGTTGACGAAGACGTCGACTTCGAACGCGTGCGGACCCAGCAGTCTGACGGCCGTCACCTTGCCGGCCGCGTCCTGCCCACAGAAGACCGGCGAGCCGGCTCGAAGCCCTCCGAGTTGATCGGCGGTGAGCACGAAGGCGGCGCCGTTGGCCGGCAATGGCATCGCGGGCGGCTGATCGAGGCCCTGGAAGAGCCGTGTCGGCTTGCCAGGGCCGGGGCTCATCGCGACCTGCGGCCCCGCCAGTAGCCCTTTCAGGGATGAGGGGTCGGCCAGGTCGAATTTAGCGCCGACCAGCCAGAAGCGCGTTCCGGAGGTCAGATAGCGGTCGACATCCGAGTCGAGCCTCAGCTTCACCCTCGCGTCTTGCAAGCCCCGGCCCAGGGATACGGCGGCGACATCCCCGACCTTCACGCCCCGCAGCATTACCGGGGTTCCGCCTTGCTTCAGGCCATAGGCATTGTCGAAGACGACCGTGACCTCTTCGCCGCCGCGGGAGAGTGCGCGGATCGACAGCCATCCGGCCACGGCGATGGCGGCGATCGGCACGGCCCAGATCCATCCCGGACCCCAGCTTCGTCGCGTGCCGGCGATGCTGCGGTGGCCTCCGTCCTGGCTCACCGGGGCGATTCCGCCGGCAGATCCCACATCAGTCGCGGATCGAAGAGGCGCGAGGCGAGCATGGTCAGCGTCACGACGAGCGCGAACGCCGGCGCGCCCGCCCCGGCGCGCGCCGACGCCAGACCGCCGAACTGGATCAATGGCAGGAAGGTGGCGAGCGTGAAGACATCGACGTACGACCACCGTCCAAGCTCGTCGATGGCGCGGTAGAGATGGGTCTTGAGACGCAGATGCCGATGCGGGCGTCGCTGCACCGTCAGGATGAACCAGCCCATGCCGGCAAGCTTGAGCAGTGGGATGGCGATGCTGGTGCAGAAGATGACGATGCCCAGCGGCCACAGGCCGGCCTGGAACAGCTCCCTGACGCCATCGACGATGCGGTGCGGTATCTCGCGGCCAAGCTGGCCGGCGACGGCCATCGGGTAGAGGTTCGCCGGAGCGTAGAGCGCCAGAGCCGCCAGGCTGAGGGCGCTGGCCCGCAGCACGGCGTGGGGCATGCGCCGGCGCAGCTTCAGGCCGCAGCGCGGACAGGGCGTTCCCTCGGCGCTGGGGGGCGCGGCGTAATCGCACGTGGTGCAGGAGATCGCGGTCTCGTGCTCGCCCACCTGCCGTTCTGGTGCGATCGCCCTCCAGACCGCTCGCCGGTCGAGCGTCGCGCGGGTCAGCATGGTCATGAGCGCGGCGGCGACGAGGCACCAGCCGCCCATGCCGATGGTGACCGAGAGGTGCTGGGCGACCCGGCTGTAGCCGATGAAGAAGCCGATGAGGAAGACATCCGTCATCGCCCAGTGATCGAGCCACATCGCCCAGCGGTAGAGGCGGCCGAGTCCCCGTGGGCGCGGACCAAGCTGCAGGCCGGCCAGCACGAAGGAGAGCAGCCCGAAGCGCACCAGCGGGGCCGCGACCGCGAACGCGGCCACGAGGCAGGCGAGGATCGGCCAGCCGCCCTCCCAGAATGCCGCCACCCCCGAGCCGAGCACCGTGGTGCGCTCGGCGCCCATGATGCCGACCGTCATCAGCGGCGCCAGGTTGGCCGGCAGCAGCAGGACGAGCGTTGCGAGCGCGCAGGCCAGCGCCGCGTCGGGACTTCGGCCCAACGTCCGCTCCAGCGGCGCCCGGCAGGTGCGGCAGATTGCCTGGAATGGCGGTCGCAGCGGCGGCAAATCCTCGAGCGCGCCGCAGTCAGGGCAGCCGATCGTCATGCCCCAGGGGCCGGGGCCACCGGGCATGGACCGATGCCGATCGCAACAGAGCCTGCGAGCCCGCCCGCCATTCCCATTCCCGCGGCGTCGACCGCCGGGTCGTCGCCGAGCCAAATGCCTGCAGCGCCCAGGGCTACGCTCCCGAGCGCACCGACAAACTAGATCGTGGCGCGATGTGTTCCCGCGGCTATGGCGCGAAGCTCGACCTCGCCTTCACGCCCCAGTGGCCGTTCTCGCAGGTGACGACGTAGATGGAATCGAAGCCGCCGATGACGCTTGCGTCGGCCCGGTAGCGCACGAAGCGGGTGTCGACGTGCACCTTGTCGGCGCCGGCGTGGATGATCTCGCGCCGCTCCCAGGCGGAGTGGTCCCATTCGGCAAGGGCGCCGCGGCCGAACATCTGCGGCGTATGGTAGCCCGGCTCGATGATGGTCAGCGTCCCGGACGCGAGCCGCACGCTCGGGAAGTTGAAGGTTCTCTGCCAGGCCTCGAGGTCGCGGGCGTTGAAGGCGGCCATGAAATCGTCGAGACACTTCATGGCGGCGGCGATGGCGGCGGGATCCTGGGGCATCGGGCTGGGTTCCTCGGTTGAAGAGCGCGCTTCATGGCGCCGGCGCTGCGCCGCCGCCAGCGCGGCGTGGACGGCGCCAGCTTCGCCGCCTAGGCTCGCGGCGAGATGTTGCGCAGCGTCTTCGTCGCGGCGGCCGTGGCCTGCCTTGTCCTGATCGCGCCGCCGGCGCGCGCCAACGAGGGCATGTGGCCTTTCGACGAGGCGCCGGTGGCGCAGGTGCGCGCGGCGCTCGGGGTCAAGCTGGATTCGCGCTGGCTCGATCATCTGCGCGGCGCTTCGGTGCGGCTCACCAGCGGCTGTTCGGCGGCCGTCGTCTCGCCCAGGGGCCTGATCCTCACCAGCCAGCACTGCATCGTGGACTGCGCCGAAGCGCTCTCCAGCCTCGAGCGGGATTATGTCGCGGACGGGTTCACCAGCGACGGCGAGGCCGAGGAGAAGACCTGTCCCGACGTCCAGGCCGAGATCCTCGTGGGCATCACCGACGTCACGGCGGCGGTCTTCGCCTCCAGCCGCGGCAAGTACGGGGCGGCGTTCGCGACGGCGCGCGAGGACGCCATCGCCGCGGCGGAACGGGACGCCTGCGGCGGCGACCGACGTTTCTTCTGCCAGGCGATCAGCTTCTATGAAGGCGGCCAGTTCAAGGTCTACAAGTACCGCCGCTATGCCGACGTGCGCCTGGTGTTCGCGCCGGAGTTCGACGCCGCCTTCTTCGGCGGCGATCCGGACAATTTCAACTTTCCAAGGTACGACCTCGATTGCGCGTTCCTGCGCCTCTACGAGGATGGACGCCCGGCCGCCACGCCGGACCGTCTCGCCTGGACCACGGCTCCGCCTCTCGACGGCGAGCCTGTCTTCGTCTCGGGCGACCCCGGGGCGACCGAGCGCCAGCTCACCGTGGCGCAACTCCAGACGCTGCGCGACGTCGCCCTGCCTCTGCTCCAGGACGAGCAGAGCGAGCTGAAGGCGCGGCTGCTGCGGCTCGGCGCCGAGAGCCCCGAGATGGCGCGCGTCACCGCCGCGCCGCTGTTCGACGTGGAGAACGTCCTCAAGATCTTCGCGGGCCGGCAGGCGACGCTGCACGATCCGGCGTTCATGGCGGCCAGGGCGAAGGCGGACGCCGCCCTCCAGGCCAGGCTCGCGGCCGATCCGCAGCTCGCCAGGCAGATCGGCGATCCCTGGAGCGAGATCGAGGCGGCGCAGAAGGCCTATGCCCGCCAGTTCGTCGTCTGGCGCCAGCTCGAGGTCGGAGCGGGCGGCGGTTCGGATCTGTTTCGCTACGCCCGCGATCTGGTCCGCGGCGCGGAGGAGCGCGCCAAGCCCTCGCCGCAGCGCCTGCCGGAATACGCCGACTCGCGCCTGCCGCTGGTGGAGAAGCTGCTCTTCGATGCGCGGTCGATCGATCCGAAGCTGGAACGGCTCTATCTCCAACTGTGGTTCTCCCGGACGCGCGCGCTGCTGGGGCCGGACTCGCCGGCGGTGGCCATGCTGATGGGGGCCGAGAGTCCGCGCGCCCTGGCGGCGCGCCTCGTCGCCGGCAGCACGCTCGCCGACCCGCAGGTGCGCCGCAGGCTCTGGGATGGCGGCGCCGCCGCCATCGCCGCCTCGCCCGATCCGATGGTCCGGTTCGTCGTCCAGACCGATCCCCTGGCCCGCGCCGCCCGCCAGGTGTGGGAGGAGGAGGTCTATGGTCCGGTGGAGATGGCCTCCGAGAGGATCGCGCGGGCGCGCTACGCCCTCGAGGGGCCTGGCATCTATCCCGATGCGACCTTCTCGCCGCGCCTCAGCTACGGCAAGGTCGCCGGCTGGACCTACCAGGACCAGGAGACGGCGCCGTTCACCACCTTCTCGGGCCTCTTCGCGAGGGCGACCGGCGCTGCGCCCTATCGGCTGCCGGCGCGGTGGCTCGCCGCCGCGGGCAAGCTCGACGGCGCGGCGGTGCTCGACTTCTCCACCACCAACGACATCACCGGCGGCAACTCCGGCTCGCCGGTGGTGGACGCCAAGGGCCGGATCGTCGGCTCGGTGTTCGACGGCAATATCCATTCGATCGCCGGCGACTTCACCTATGACGGTGCGCTCGACCGCACCATCGCGGTCTCCACCCAGGCCATCACCGACGCGCTGGAGCACGTCTACGGCGATCGGCCGCTGGTGAAGGAGCTGACCGGGCGCTGAGCGGCCTTGCGCGGCGGCTTCCCCGCGACGCGGTTTGCCGGCTAAGGTGGTGGCCAGGAGGCGACCGATGCAGCTCTACGACAGCCGCCGCGCCCCGAACCCGCGCCGGGTCCGCTGGCTGATGGCCGAGAAGCAGATCACCGACATCGAGGTGATCGACGTCGATCTCTTCGGCGGCCAGCACAAGCGCGCCGACTATCTGGAGCGCGCCGGCCTCCCCAACGTGCCAGCCTTGACCATGGACGACGGGACCACGATCACCGAGTCGGTGGCCATATGCCGCTACCTTGAGAGCCTCTATCCGGAGCCCAATCTGTTCGGGCGCGACCCGAAAGAGACGGCGATCATCGAGATGTGGCTGCGCCGCGCCGAGATGATGCTGGCGACGCCGCTGATGCTGGCGGTGCGGCACGGTCATCCCGCCCTGGCGGCGCTGGAGACTCAGATCCCGGAAGTGGCGGCGAGCAACCGCGCCACGGGCGAGCGGGCGCTGAAGCTGTTCGACCGGCGCCTGGCAGAGAGCCGCTGGATCGGCGCCGAGCGCATCAGCATCGTCGACGGCGTCGCTTTCATCGGCATGGACTTCGCCCGCATGGTGAAGTTCGCAGTGCCGCCCGAGCTGACGCACCTGACGCGCTGGCTGGGCGCGATGCGCGAGCGCGTCTCGGCGAGCGCGGGAGTCTAGCGAAATGCGGCGTCTCCTCTGCGCTCTCGCCTTCGCCCTCGTCGCCGGCGCCGCGGCTTCAAAGCCTGCGGCCACGCCGACGCCGGCGCCTCGGACCGTGATCGTCGGGCCGACCGGCAGGACGCTGATCCTCACGCCCGAGGTGCTCGCCGGCGCCCGGCGCGCCCACGCCACCATGGTCGATCACGGCGCGCCGCACGTCTACGCGGGCGTGGAGCTCGACCCGCTGCTGAGGATGGTCGGGGCGCCCACCGGAGTCATGGTGCATGGGGCCGCGGTGCGCGATTATCTCGTCGTCACCGGCGCCGATGGCTTTCGCGCCGTGCTCTCGCTCGCCGGGACCGACCCCGGCGTCCAGCCGCGCCCGGTGATCCTGGCCGACCGGAAGGACGGCGCCCCGCTCGACGCCCGCGACGCGCCCTTCCGCCTCGTCGTCGACGGCGACCGCCAGCCGGCGCGCAGCGTCCGCGCCGTGGCGCGCATCCAGGTCGAGGCGCTGCATTAGCCGCTGTCGGCAGCGGTCATCCCCTCGGCGATCAGCTCCAGCGATCGGATTCTGGAGGCCAGCGTCGGGCCGCCGCTCATGACGAAGAGTTCGTCGGCGCCCGTCGCGGCCAGCTTCTCGGCCAGGAACGCGCGCACGGCGGCGCCGTCGCCGCGGATGCGGCGGATGAAGCGTTCGGCGGCCTCGGGCAGACCTGGGCGGCGCGGCGTCATGGCGGCGAGGCGCTCGGCTTCCGCGGCGGTGTCGGCGGCCAGCGCGATGGTGGCGACGCCGGCGCAGGGTTCGCGCCGCCAGATCGAGGGCTGGAACGCCTCGCGATAGGCGGCCACCGCCGGCGCGCCGTCGGCGCGGGCGATGAACTCGGCGAACACCATGCCGACGCCCGCCATGCCGGCGAAGCGGGCGCTGTCGGCCGAGGAGCACAGCAGGAAGAGGTCGGGGTGCGAGGGGCCGCGCGGATTCGCCTTCACCGACGAGAACGGATGTCCGGCCGGGAACGGCTCGACGCCGGAGGCGTCCAGCAGCCAGGCTGAAAGCAGGGCGAAATACTGCGGAAAGACCTCGGAGGACGCCGAGCCCAGCGCCCGTCCGGTGGCGTAATCGGCGCCGAGGGCGCGGCCGAGCCCCAGGTCGATGCGTCCGGGCGCCAGCGCCTCCAGCTCCATGAACACCTCGGCCACCTTCAGCGGCGAGTAGTTGGGCAGCATGACGCCGCCCGAGCCGAGGCGGATGCTGCGCGTCGCCTGGGTCAGCGCCGCGATCAGCACCTCGGGCGCCGGGCTTGAGAGGTGTTCGATGGAGTGGTGCTCGGCGACCCAGAAGCGCCGATAGCCCAGCCGCTCGGCGGCGCGGGCGACCTCCAGCGTGTCGCGCACGCCGCCCGCCTGCGTGCCGCCCTCGGCGCTGACGGGCGACAGGTCGAGGACCGAAAACGCAGGCGTCATGGCGCGCTCAGCGGCGGCGGACCTTCTTGAGAATGGCCGAGAAGTTGAGCAGCGGTCGCCCGGCGCTCGCCGCCAGGCCGCGCACGAACACCATCGAGCCGCCGGCGCGCACAACTTGCCCGCGCGCCTCCACGAGTTCGCCCGCGCGGGCCGCGTCGATGAACTCGCAATTCAGCGAGGCGGTCACCGACCCGGTGTCCTTCAGCGCGTCCTCGGCGATCATGAAGAGGGCGAAGTCGGCGAAGGTGGCCAGGGCGCCTCCGTGCATGAAGCCGCCGCCGTTCATGTGCTTGGCCTCGGCGCGGAAGGCGCAGACGACGTCCCCGCCGGGCTCGCGGCGCGAGTAGAAGGGACCGGCCAGGGTCTCGAACGGGTCGCTGGTATAGCCGCTCCATCCCGCCCAGGCGCCTTCGCTGATCGGCCGCGGCGTCCACGGCGATTGCGGCTGACTGCCGTCCATTCCTCATCCTTGCGGTTTGCCCGGCGCACGCTCGCCGAATAGGGTGCGGCCATACCGGTCAAGGGAGGCTTCATGCAAGCTCGCGCCGTTTCCATTCACCCCTGCTGCGTCGCAAAGGCCTGAACCCATGGCCCTCGACGTCGATACCCGCACCCAGCTCGTCGACGCGGTGCGCCGCTTCGTCGCCGAACGGCTGCGCCCGCTGGAGGCCAGGGTGGCCGAGGACGACGAGGTGCCGGCGGACGTGGTCGCCGAGATGAAGGCGCTGGGGCTCTTCGGCCTCTCGATCCCGGAGGCGTACGGCGGCCTCGACCTTTCCATGGAGGACGAGTGTTTGGTGGCCATCGAGCTTGGCCGCACCAGCCCGGCGTTCCGCTCGGTGTTCGGCACCAACGTCGGCATCGGCAGCCAGGGCCTGGTCATGTTCGGCACGCCCGAGCAGAAGGCCCGCTGGCTGCCCAAGATCGCCTCGGGCGAGATCGTCACCTCCTTCGCCCTGACCGAGCCGGAGGCAGGCTCGGATGCGGCTTCGGTACAGACCACGGCGCGGCGCGATGGCGAGGTCTACGTGCTGAACGGGCGCAAGCGTTTCATCACCAATGCCGACAAGGCCGGGCTCTTCACGGTGATGGCGCGCAGCGATGCAAGCAAGCCAGGGGCGGCCGGCGTGTCGGCCTTCGTCGTGCCGCGCGATCTGTCCGGGCTATCGGTGGGCTGGCCGGAGAAGAAGATGGGCCAGCAGGGCGCGCACATCTGCGACGTCGTCTTCGACGATGTCCGCGTGCCGGCCCAGAACCGCCTCGGGGCCGAGGGCGAGGGCTTCAAGGTGGCGATGCAGGTGCTGGACCGTGGGCGGCTGCACATCTCCGCCGTCTGCGTCGGCGTCGCCGAGCGGCTGATCGCCGACTGCGTCGCCTACGCCGGCGAGCGGCGCCAGTTCGGCCAGCCGATCTCGGCGTTTCAGCTGGTCCAGGCGATGATCGCCGACTCCAAGACCGAGGCGCTGGCCGCCAGGGCGCTGGCGCTGGAGAGCGCGCGCAAACGCGACGCCGGCGACGGCGTCACCCTGGAGGCCGCGGCGGCCAAGTATTTCGCGTCCGAGATGGTGGGCCGCGTCGCCGACCGGGCCGTGCAGATTTTCGGCGGCGCCGGCTATGTCGCCGATCACGGCATCGAACGCCTCTACCGCGACGTGCGCATCTTCCGCATCTACGAAGGCGCCAGCCAGATCCAGCAGCTGGTCATCGCCCGCGAGACGCTGAAGCGCGGCGGCTGAGTGCGAACACGGCTCGGCCTTCAGGACACCCCGGTCTGGATGGCCAGCCGCACCAGATCGGCGGTGCGGGCGACGCCGAGCTTGGCCTTGATGAGGGTGCAACTGTTGGCGACCGTCTTGTATGAGGCGCCGATGGCTTCGGCGATCTGCGCCAGACTGGATCCGGTCGCCAGCAGGCGCAGGATCTCCAGCTCGCGGCGGCTGAGCGCATCCAGGCTCTCGCCGCCGACGCCGAGCGCCAGGGACTGGGCGATTTCGGCCTCGACGTAGCGCCCGCCTCCGGCGAGGCGCCGCACGGCGGCGACGAGTTCGTCGGGCGCGGCGTTCTTGCTCACGTAGCCATGCGCGCCGGCTTCGAGCGCGCGGCGGGCGTAGAGCGGCTCGGCGTGCATCGAGAGCACCAGGATCCGGCCGGTCCCGGTCTGGACGAGCCGGCGCAGCAGCTCCAGGCCGCCGAGCCCCGGCAGGTTCAGGTCGAGAATGACGAGCGCGGGCCGCAGGCTGTGCGCCAGCATCAGAGCCTCGCGTCCGTCGGCCGCCTCGCTCACCTGGTGCTCGCCCCCGGCGCTGAGCAGGCGCTTGACGCCGTCGCGCACGATGGCGTGGTCGTCGACGATGAGTATCTTCACGCCGCTTCGTCCCGCGCTTGGGGCGCGAGCGGCAGGCGCGCCATGACGCGCCAGCCGCCGGCCCGCTGCGGCCCGGCCTCGAGGGCGCCGCCGGCGCTCGCGACCCGCTCGGCCATGCCGGTGAGGCCAAGACCGATCTTCGCGGCCGGGACCGCGGCGCCGTCGTTGGTCACCCAGGCGGCGATTTCGCCGCGCCGCCGTTCGACGACGACGGCGACATGCGCCGGCTCGGCATGGCGCATGGCGTTGCTGAGACTCTCCTGGACCAGCCGGTAGAGGGTCTCCTGCACGACCTCGGCGAGGCCGGCCTCGTCATCGAGAAGCCGCGCCTCGAAAACGATCCGCGGCCGGCGCGCCCGCCAGAAGCCGATCAGGTCCAGCACCGCCGCCGAGAGACCCAGTTCGGCGAGGGGCGGTGGCCTCAGCCGGCCCAGGATGTCGCGCACCAGCCGCTGGATATGGGCGATGGCGGTCTGGATCGAGCGCACCTGGCCCAGCGCCTCGTCGTTGCGGTCGGCGCCGATCAGGCGCGCGGCCATGGCCGCATCGACGCTGGCCGCGAAGAGCTGCGGGCCGATGTCGTCATGCAGGTCGCGAGCAATCTCGGCGCGCTCCTCGTCCTGGAGCTTCAGGATCTGGTTTTCGAGGGCGCGGTTGCGGTCGCGCATGGCGGCGAGGCGCGCGGCCATCTCGTTGACGCCGCGGCTCAAGGCTGCCAGTTCCGGCGGGCCCCAGGTGGGCGCCTCGGCGCCGTAGTCGCCGGCGCCGATCCTGGGCAGCACCTCGCCGATGGCTCTGAGCGGCGCCAGAGCGCGGCTCACCAGAACAAACACCAGAGCGGCGCCTCCCAGGCAGGAAAGCGCAAGCACGAGGCCGAGGTTCAGAAACTCCGCCCAGACCGCCGCCGTGTCGTCGGCGTAGACCGGCGCCAGCACCACCACGAAGCCGTTGGGCGCACGCAGCCGCACCGGCGCGACGTGCTCATGCAGCATCCATCCGAACCACGCCGGCGGCGCGGGCGAGGGCGCCGGAGTCGATGTAGCGAGCGCGCGTCCATCCGGCGCCAGCAAGCTTGCCTGGAGGTGGCGATTGTCGTCGAAGGCGCCGATGAGCTGAACCAGGCCGGCGCGCGGCGCGGGCGAGCGTGGCAACTCGGCAAAGGCCGCGGCCACCGTCAATTCGCCGCTCGTCCGGGCGCTGGTCAGCTCGGCGCGGAGCCATTGGCGCGCGTGCCAGCCTCCGAACGCCAGCCCCAGCGCGGACCCCAGGACCAGCACCAGGGCGATGGCGGCGACGATGCGGGCGCGCAGCGACATGGCGCGTTCCTCTGTACCCGCAACGTCACTCGGCCAAGCCGAAACGGTGGGTCGGGAAGTTTTCCCCAAACCGCAGGGAAGCACCGCCATGGGTCCCCTCGGCGCGGTCGACTAAGGCCTTCGCAGCCGTGAAGGGAGCCCGATGCCGCGCTTTGGAAAACGGAGCCTGCTGGCCGCGTCCGCCGCGCTCGCGATCACGGCGCCTTTCGTCGCCCAGGCGGCAAGCCCCCACGCCGCCGACGCCGGTCCGTCCAGCTCGAGCGTGAACGAGGTCGTAGTCACCGCACGGCGCCTGGACGCCGCCCGCGACACCATCGAACCCCAGGTCGGCGCCTCGACCTATTCGATCACCCGTCAGACCATCGAGGCCTTGCCGGCAGGGGCCAACACGCCGCTGAACCAGGTGCTGCTGCAGGCGCCCGGGGTGGCGCAGGACTCCTTTGGGCAATTGCATATCCGCGGCGAGCACAACGGGCTTCAGTACCGACTGAACGGCGTCATCCTGCCCGAGGGCCTTTCGGTGTTCAGTCAGGCGCTCAGCCCGAGGCTGGCGGACAACGTCGAGCTGATCACCGGGGCGCTGCCGGCCGAGTACGGCCTGAGGACCGCCGGCATCGTCGACATCACCACCAAGGCCGGCCAGTTCGACAAGGGCGGCTCGGTCACGCTCTACGGCGGCAGCCATGGAGACATCGAACCCAGCTTCGAGGCGGGCGGCTCGTCGGGCGGCCTCGATTACTTCGCATCCGGGAGCTACCTGCAGAACGACCTCGGCATCGAATCGCCGGACGGTCGCTCCGATCCGCTGCATGACCACACCCGCCAGTTCCAGGGTTTCGCCTATCTGGAGGAAGATCTGGATCCGAAGAGCCGCATCTCGCTGATCCTGGGGACATCCGACCAGCATTTCCAGATACCCGACATCGCCGGAGCGCTGAACGGCGGCCTTGGGCTGAACGTCGCCGGCCAGACGGACTTGCCCAGCCAGAACCTGAATGAGAACCAGACCGAGGCCAGCCGGTACGGCGTCGTCAGCTATCTGCACGCGACGGATCGGCTGACCATCCAGGCGTCTCTCTATGGCCGCTACTCGACCCTCGCCTTCAGACCCGACGAGATCGGCGGCCTGCTCTACGACGGCTTTGCGCAGCGCGCCGACAAGAAAGATGTCGAGGGCGGTCTGCAGCTCGAAGGCGCGTATCACCTCAGCAATCGGCACACCCTGCGCGCCGGGCTGATCGCCGAGGTCGACCATGCGACCACCGATACCACCTCGCAGGTGCTGCTGGTGAACGACGATCCGGCAAGTCCCGCGTTCGGCCAGCAGATCGGCAACCAGCCGTTCACCATGGTCGCGGACGGCGGCGCCACCGCGCAGACCTATAGCGCCTATCTTCAGGACGAGTGGAAGCTGCTGCACGACCTGACCCTCAACTATGGCGTCCGCTTCGATCAGTTCGATGGTTTCCGCAGCGAGAACCAGCTCAGCCCGCGCGTGAACCTGGTCTGGCGGCCTGAAGCTTCGACGACCATCCACGCGGGCTATGCACGCTATTTCTCACCGCCGCCGTTCGAGCTGATCGCCAGTGGCACGGTGGAGAAGTTCGTCGAGCCCGTCCCTGGGAACCCCGGCGTCACCTCGACCGCAAGCCCGGTGGTCGGCGCGTGCGGCGCCCTCGCCGGCACGCCCGCGTGCCCGCTGGTGACGGCCGACACCACCCCTTACGCAGAACGCGCCAACTACTTCGACGTGGGTGCCTCGCAAAGGCTTGGGCCCGCCCTTTCCGTCACCCTCGACACCTACCTGAAGCTTTCGCGCCACCTCGTCGACGAGGGCCAGTTTGGCGCGCCGATCATCCTGACGCCGTTCAACTACGCCAAGGGCCGCCAATATGGCGTCGAGCTCACCGCCTCCTACGCGCTGGGTCCGTTCTCGGCCTACGCCAACGGCGCCTACTCGGTGGCTCAGGGGGAGGATTGGATTTCGAGCCAGTTCAACTTCCCGCAGGCGCAGCTCGATTACGTGGCGAACCACTACATCTATCTGGACCATGACGAGCGCTGGACCGCGTCCGCCGGCGCATCCTACCTCTGGGAAGGCACGCGTATCGGCGGCGACATGATCTATGGCAGCGGTCTGCGGGCGAACCTGCCACTGGCCAGTCCCGTCCAGCAGCCGGACGCCTCGGTGCTGACCGCCATACCCAATGGGCTGGAATTGCCCGCCTACCTGCAGGTGAATCTGTCGGTCTCGCACAGGTTCGCCGACATCGCCGGCGCGCCGCTGCAGCTGCGCTTCGACGTCGTCAACGCCTTCGACGCGGTCTATCAGCTCCGCAACGGCACGGGCGTGGGCGTGTTCGCGCCCCAATACGGCCCTCGCCGCGGCTTCTTCGTCGGGCTGACCAGGGACTTTTAGCTGCGGGGGGCGTTCGTGATTTCCAGGATCGTCCATGCGGGGCCATTTCCCGTCTGGTGAGAAGCTCGCAGATGTCCCTCGATCGCCTCCTCGCCGAAATCCGCGCCTGCCGGGCCTGCGCCGGCGAGCTGGCGCACGAGCCGAGGCCGGTGGTGCGGGTCGGCGCGGAAACCAGGATCCTGATCTGCGGCCAGGCGCCCGGGCGGCGCGTGCACGAGAGCGGCCTGCCGTTCGACGATCCGTCCGGCGTTCGCCTGCGCGCCTGGATGGGCGTCGACCGGGCGACCTTCTACGGTCATCCCGCCATCGGCGTGGCGGCGATGGCCTTCTGCTATCCGGGAACGGATCCCGGCGGCGGCGACTTTCCGCCGCCGGCCAGATGCGCCCGGCTCTGGCGGCGAAGGCTGCTGGCGGCGCTGCCCCAGGTCGAGCTCACCCTGCTGGTCGGCTGGGCCGCGCAGCGCTGGGCGCTCGGCGAGCGCGCCGGCGGCTCGATGACGCAGACGGTCCGCGCCTGGCGCGAGCACGCGCCCGAGGCCGTCGTGACGCCGCATCCCTCGTGGCGCAACACCGCCTGGCTGGCGCGCCACCCCTGGTTCGAGGCCGAGTTGGCGCCCTATCTGCGCCAGCGCGTCGCCTCGGCTCTCGGTTCATGAAGCCTTTCGCCCTCCTCGCCCTTGCCGCCGCGCTCGCGGGCTGCGCACCGGCGGTCCAGCATGCCTTCGTCCCGGCCCCGAGCTTCACAGGTCCGCGGCTGGAGGACAGCGCCTTCATTTCCTTCGACGGCGCGCGCCTCGGCCTCACTCACTGGGACGTGCCAGGTGGTCATCCCTGGGCGGTGATCGTCGGCGTGCACGGCCTCGACGACTACGCCAACGCCTTTCACCTCGCCGCGCCCTACTGGGCCCGCCACGGCATCGCCACCTACGCCTACGACCAGCGCGGCTTCGGCCGCTCGCCGCATCGCGGCCTTTGGGCTGGCGATGCGCTCTTCACCCAGGATCTTCGCACCATCACCGCCCTCGTCCGCGCCCGCTATCCGCATGCCGTCATCGCGGTCGCCGGCGAGAGCCTGGGCGGGGCGGTGGCCATCGAGGCCTTCGCCTCCAGGCGTCCGCCGGATGCCGACCGGCTGATCCTGCTGGCCCCGGCGGTCTGGGGCTGGTCGAGCCAGCCCCTCGCCTACAAGGTGGCGTTGTGGATCACCGCCCATGTCGCCAGGTCCGCGGTGCTGACCCCGCCGAGCTTCGTCACCGACCATATCCAGGCCAGCGACAACCGCGCCGAGCTGATCGCCATGGGCAAGGACCCGCTCATGCTCTGGGGCGCGCGCACCGATGCGCTCTTTGGCCTCGTCACCACCATGCAGCACGCCTGGTCGCAGATCGGCCTGGTGCGCGTGCCCACCATCTACATGCTGGGCGCGCACGACGAGATCATCCCGCGCAAGCCGGCGCTCCAGGCGGCGCGCCGTCTGCCGGCCGGCGACCGCAGCGCCTATTACGCGCATGGCTGGCACCTGCTGTTGCGCGACCTGCACGCTCGTCTGGTCTGGGCCGACGTCGCCGCCTTCATCCGCGACCCCGACGGGCCGCTGCCCTCCGGCGCTCCCGTCATTCCCGGCGCGCACACCATGGCCAACGAACTGCCGGCGCGGCGCGAGGCGGCGCGGGACGACCGAGCCGTCGGCGGCGAAGTCTCGCTGGCCCGGAAAGGGCGCCCATGACCGAGCCCGCGTCTCGGCCGGTGTCCCGCCGCGCGTCCCGCGCCGCCCAGCGGGCCAGTCGCGACGGCGCGTGGAACGAAGATCCGCCGGACTCGCTGGAAGCGGTCGCGGCCGCAGTGGCGCAGTGCCGGCGCTGCGAGCTGTGGCGGGACGCGACCCAGGGCGTCGCGGGCGCCGGCCCGGCGTCGGCCAGGCTGATGCTGGTGGGCGAGCAGCCGGGGGATCAGGAGGACATGGCCGGCGCGCCCTTCGTCGGTCCGGCGGGCAGGGTGCTCGACCAGGCGCTCGAGCGGGCCGGCGTGGCGCGCGGCCAGGCCTTCGTCACCAATGCGGTCAAGCACTTCAAGCACGAGATGCGCGGCAAGCGGCGCCTGCACAAGCGCCCGGACGCCGGCGAGGTCGCCGCCTGCCGCTGGTGGCTGGAGGCCGAGCGCCGGCTCGTCCGTCCGCGGGCGATCGTGGCCATGGGCGCCACCGCCGCCCTCGGGGCCATCGGGCGGCCGACGCCGATCGCCGCCAGCCGGGGCCGGCCGTTCGACCTGGCCGGCGGGGCTCGGGGCCTCGTCACCTACCATCCTTCGATGATCCTGCGCGTCCCGGATGCGGCGGCCAAGGCGGCTGCGTTCGCGGCGCTGGTCGAGGATCTGAGGCTCGCCGCTCGCCTGGCGGGTCCCGGTTGAGCCGATCCGGGCCGGGCGGTGCGGGCGAATTCAGCGACCAGACGATTCCGTCGGATCGCGTCGTGCTCTAGACTGCGCCGCCGGCCCTGATCGGATGGGAGACGCTCCATGCGAGGCGAAGCATCTGAAGCTTGGCCGCCGCTGCCGTACCTTCCGTGGGCGGACACCTGCCGGACCTTGCACCTTTGGACCCAGATCGTCGGCAAGGTGCGCCTGGCGCAGACGCCCTGGCTGAACCACTCGTGGCAGACGCCCCTCTACGTGACCGCGCGCGGGCTCGGTTCGGGGCCGATTCCGCATGGTCCGCGCCTCTTCGACCTGGAGTTCGACTTCGTCGACGAGGTGCTGCGCCTCCGCACCGATGAAGCCGTCGCCGCCCTGCCGCTGCGTGCGATGCCGACCGCCGAGTTCTATGGCGCGGTGATGAGGATGCTCGGCGGCGCGCGAACCCCGGTCGCGATCCACCCGGCGCCCAACGAGATGGCGCAGACGACCCCGTTCGCCGAAGACGCCGCGCCGCGCGCCTACGATGCCGCGCAGGTGCTGCGGTTCTGGCGCGCCCTCGTCCAGGCCGACCGGGTGCTGAAGCGCTTTCGCACCGGCTTTCTCGGCAAGGCCAGTCCGGTGCATTTCTTCTGGGGCGGGTTCGATCTTGCGGTCACCCGCTTCTCGGGTCGCCGGGCGCCCCCGCACCCGGGCGGCGCCCCGCACGTGCCGGCCGCCGTGATGATCGAAGCCTACTCCCATGAGGTGAGCAGCGCCGGCTTCTGGCCGGGGGGGCCGGGATGCGAGGAGGCGGTGTTTTATTCCTACGCCTGGCCCGAGCCCGCCGGCTTTCGCACCGCGACGCCGTCGGCCGGAGCCCGCTACGATGCCGCCCTGGGCGAGTTCGTGCTGCCCTATGAGACCGTGCGCGCGGCCGACGACCCGGAGGCGACGCTGCTGGCTTTCCTGCAGACGACCTACGCGGCGGCGGCCGACGCTGGCGGCTGGGATCGGGCGGCCCTGGAGTGCGACCTGGGCGAGCCCGGCCGGCCACGCCACGCCTGAACCGGGGCAACCCGCTCTGGATCCAAAATGCTGGAGCGCGTTCGGGTCGCAAGGCCGGTTCCACTTTTGCGGAACGCGTTCTAGTCTTACTGAGTCATCACGTCACATCCACCTGCGCAGCTTGACGATTCAGCCTTGGTGATTCGGGTTGGATCGCCTGGAGGCAGGGATGTCGGACGATACTGAGGTTCGTTTCGAGGCTTATGCGGATGGGCTT
>DATKRO010000057.1:0-24381 GCA_035532115.1 Caulobacteraceae bacterium
GCCACCGCCGCCGCGATCCGCGAGGCCGGCGGGCGCGCCGTGGCGCTGCAGGGCGACGCCGGCCAGGAGGCGGACGTGAAGGCCTATGTGGCGCGGGCGCTTTCCGAGTTCGGCGGCCTCGACGCGGTCTACGCCAACGCCGGCATCGGCTCCGCCGGCGGCGCCTTCGGGAGCCTCGACCAGCTCACGCCGGAGGGATGGCTGGAGGTGCTGCGCGTCAACCTGATCGGCCCGTTCCTGGCCATCAAGCACGCCAGCGCCGTGATGCGCGAGAAGGGCAAGGGCTCGATCGTCTGCACCGCCTCGGTGGCCGGCCTGCGCTCGGGCGCGGGCGGCGTGCCCTATTCGGCGTCGAAGGCGGGCGTGATCAGCCTGGTCCAGACCAGCGCCAACGCCCTCTATGGGACCGGAGTCCGGGTCAACGCCATCTGCCCGGGCCTGATCGAGACCGGCATGACCCGGCGCGTCTACGAGAACGCCCGCGAGCGCGGCACGGCCGACCGGATCGGCCAGCTCAACCCGCTGAAGCGCGGCGGCGAGCCGGACGAGATCGCCCATGCGGCGCTGTTCCTGGCCTGCGACGACAGCTCCTACGTCAACGGCCACGCCCTGGTGGTGGACGGGGGCCTGAGTTCGTCGCATCCGGTGGGCCAGCGCCGCGGATGACGCGCCGGCCGGGGCGCAGCGGGATTTGATCGAAGCAATGGAACCCAGCACATGAGCGTCAAAGGCAAGGCCTATATGGTCGGGGTGTTCGAGCACCCGCTGCGCGAGATCCCGCACCTGTCCACCGCCCAGGTGCATGCCGAATGCGCCAAGGGCGCGCTCGAGGACGCCGGGCTCTCGTTCGACGACGTCGACGGCTATTTCTGCGCCGGCGACGCCCCGGGCTTCGGCGCCCTTTCCATGGCCGACTACATGGGCCTGAAGCTGAGGCACACGGACTCCACCGAGACCGGCGGCTCGTCCTATATCGTCCACGCCGGCCACGCCGCCGAGGCGATCGCGGCGGGCAAGTGCAAGGTGGCGCTGATCACCCTGGCCGGCCGGCCGATCGGCGGCCGCGCCGGCCTTGGCGACGGCCAGCGCGGCGAGCGCTTCCGCATGGCGCCCCAGGGCGGGCCGGGCGGCGGCGTCAACGAGGTCCCCGAGGCCGGCTTCGAGAACATCTGGGGCGGCACCACCCACAACACCTACGGCATGTGCGCCAGGCGCCACATGTACGAATACGGCACCACCTCCGAGCAGCTCGCCTGGATCAAGGTGGCCGCCTCGCACCACGCCCAATGGAACGAGCACGCCATGCTGCGCCAGGTGGTGAGCGTCGAGGAGGTGCTGGCCTCGCCGATGATCGCCGATCCGCTGCACCGCATGGACTGCTGCGTGATCACCGACGGCGGCGGCGCGGTGATCATGGCCGCGCCGGAGGTCGCCAAAAGCCTGAAGCGGCCGCTGGTCAAGGTGATCGGCCATGGCGAGGCGCCCAAGGGGCCGCGCGGCGGCAAGGATCTCGACCTCACCTATTCCGGCGCCGTCTGGTCGGGACCGCCGGCGTGGGAGGAGGCCGGCGTCGGGCCGGCCGACATCAAGTACGCCTCGATCTACGACAGCTTCACCATCACCGTGCTGATGCAGCTCGAGGACCTGGGCTTCTGCAAGAAGGGCGAGGGCGGCAAGTTCGTCGCCGACGGCAACCTCATCTCCGGCGTCGGCCGCCTGCCGTTCAACACCGACGGCGGCGGCCTGTGCAACAACCACCCCACCAACCGCGGGGGCATCACCAAGATCATCGAGGCGGTGCGCCAGGCCAGGGGCGAGGCGCATCCGAAGGTGCAGGTCGCGAACTGCGACCTCGTCATCGCCCACGGCACCGGCGGCTCGCTCGGCACGCGCCACGGCGCGGGCACGCTCATCATGGAAAGGGAGTAGGCCGATGTCCGACGTTCAAGAGCGCCCGGCGCTGACCTCGCGCCGCATTCCGGCGCCGGCGCAGAACCTGGAGAGCAAGCCCTTCTGGGACGCCGCGCGCCAGGGCCGGTTCCTGATCAAGCGCTGCAAGGCCTGCGGCGAGCCGCACTGGTACCCGCGCAGCCTCTGCCCGTTCTGCCACTCGGCCGACACCCATTGGGAGGAGAGCCCTGGCGAGGGCGCGATCTACACCTTCAGCGTCATGCGCCACAACACGCCCGTCCCCTACGGCATCGGCTACGTGACGCTGGACGAGGGCGTTTCGCTGCTGACCAACTTCGTCGACTGCGATCTGGACGCCCTGCGGATCGGCCAGCGGGTGAAGCTGAAGTGGACGGCCACCGAGAACGGCCCACCGGTGTTCACCTTCACGCCGGCGTGACCGGCGCCAGCGCCTCGCCCACGGCGCTGGAGAGGGCGTCGAGGTCGAAGGGCTTGCGCATCAGGCGCGCGCCCTCGCCAAGAGCCTTCTCCACCGCGGCGGTGTCGGCGTAGCCGCTGGCGAGGATGATGGGCAGGCCCGGCGCGATGGCGCGCAGGCGCTCGGCGGTCTCGGCGCCGTCCATGCCGGGCATGGCGTAGTCGATCACCGCGATCTGCGGGCGCTCGGCGGCGGCGAGCGCCAGGGCGGAAGCGCCGCTCGCGGCGTCGAGAACGCGGTAGCCGCGCATCTCCAGCCCGCCGCGGACGACGCCGCGCACGGCCTCGTCGTCGTCGACCAGCAGCACGGTGGCGGGGAGCGCCGGCCCGGGCGCGCCGGCGCCGCGGACCGCCGCGGGCGCGATCTGCGCCGCGGCGGCGGCTTCGCGCAGATAGAGGGTGACCGTCGCGCCGCCGCCCGGCGTGCTCGCAATCCGCGCATCGCCGCCCGCCTGACGGGCGAGGCCATAGACCTGCGCCAGGCCCAGACCCGTGCCCTTGCCGACCGGCTTGGTGGTGAAGAACGGCTCGAAGGCGCGATGCAAGACGTGCGGCGGCATGCCCTCGCCGCTGTCGATCACCCGCAGCTCGAGATAGCGGCCAGGCGCGAGGACGGCGTCGGCCTCGATGGCGGCGCTGCGGGTCTGGATGGTGAGGCGCCCGCCGGCCGGCATGGCGTCGCGGGCGTTCGCCGCGAGGTTCATCACGGCCAGCTCGAGCTGGGTTGCGTCCGACATCACCGGCGCGCCGCTCTCGTCGAGATCGAGGATCAGTTCGATCAGAGGCCCGACGGCGCCCTCCAGCAGATCGCGCATGCGGCCAAGGATCCCGGCCACGATCAGCGGCTTCAGCTCCAGCTTCTGCTGGCGCGAGAACGCCAGCAGCTGGCGGGTGAGACTGGCGCCGCGCTCGGCCGCCGCCAGGCCGTTCGCGGCCCAGCGCCGCACCGTCTTCTCGTCCGAAGCCCTGCCGAGAACGAGTTCGAAGGCGCCGTGGATCGCCTGCAGGAGATTGTTGAAGTCGTGGGCGATGCCGCCGGTGAGCTGCCCCAGCGCCTCGAGCTTCTGGCTCTGCCGCAGCGCCGCCTCGGCCGCGCCCCGGGCCGCGATCTCCTCGGTGAGGCGCAGGTTGGCGTCCGCCAGCCGGGCGGCGGCCCCGGTGTTGAGGCCCAGCAGCGCCAGGGCCAGAGCCGTCAGCAGCATCAGCGGCAGATGCCGCGCGACGACGGCCGCGAGCGTCTCGGGGACGGTGCGCAGATAGACGAAGCCGAGGCGCTGGCCCTGTTCGGTCACCGGCCGCACCACGACGATGCGGGCGCCGCTCATGGAGGCGCGGGGCGCGGCGACGCGCGGCGGCGCCTGCCCCGCCCCTGGCCGGCTCATCGAGGCCACGCGCTCGCCGCCGGCGCCATAGATCGCCGCCGCCGCCACCTGGGGGTTGCGCATCAGGGCGCCGAGATACTGGCGCATCGCCGCCGCGTCGTCGAAGGCCAGAGCGGCGCTGACGCTGCCGGCGAGGACATCGCTCTGGGCCTGGGCCTGCTGCAACGCCCCGGTGCGGTGGACGGCCTCCTCGCGCAGCGCCAGCAGGGCGGCGGCGGCCACCAGAAGCGCGGCCCCGAGCCAGAGGAAGGCAATCCGGGGCAGGCCCCGGCGCTCGCGGCTCACCTGCGCGCCCCGGCGGAGAGCGCCAGCAGCTTGGAGCTGATCCGCAGCCCGTCCCTGTCCGCCTGGCCGGCGTCGATGATGAACCGGACGTGGCCGCCCGAAAGGATGAGGTGCACGATGCCTCTCCGATCGCCGCCGCTGTCGGAGTCGGTGACCGTCAGCACGGGCTCGCCCTCTACGGCGGCGAGGGCGGCGGCCTGCGGTTGCTTCGGCGATCCGCCAACATAGGCGATCTGGCAGCCGCTGTCCGCGCCGAGTTTGGCGATCCTGCGCACGATGACCGGATGGCGCCCGACCCGCTCGCCCGCGGTCAGCCGATCCAGCACCCCGTCGAAGGGATCGGCGCCCTGGACGCAGATGGTGAGGGGCGCGTCGGGCGGCGCGCGGGCGAGCTGCGGCCAGGTGACGAACGGGGCGAACTTGGAGAGATAGGCGGCCTTCACCGCGGTCTCGGGCGCCACCCCGTCGGTCGCGCGCGCCAGCCCGGGCGCTGCGACCAGCGCCGCGGCCAAGGCCGCCATGCCGCGCTGGAGCAGCCCCCCAGATCGCATCCAGTGTCCCTCGACGGGCGCCGCCGGCGCCGCCCTCACCTATACGCCAACTTCAACCTCAACCAGAATGAAGCGGAGCCGCGCCAGTTCCGCGGCGGGGCGGGTCGGCCGGCGGCGGCGCGCCCCCACTGCGAGGTCGAGCCAACGGTCCTGCTGCCGCTGGCCGCCCGCCGCTGCGATGATTGCCGCGCGACTTGACTCTACACCATAATGGTGTCATTCGGCGATGTGGCTGAAAAGCGGAAGCCGACCTGCGATCTCGAGGCGTTCAAGTCCGCCTTCGCGAGCGTTGATCGCCTGAACGTCACTGGTGTCGCGTTGCGCAATGCCGCCGAGCTTGGTTTTGGTCGAGACGGGATCGTTGCGACGATCCAGACGATGCGGCGCAGCCACTTCTACAAATCGATGACCGCTTACGCCGATCACCGACTTTGGCAGGACGTGTACCACGTCCCGTCATCTGCCGGCGTGCTCTACGTGAAGTTCACCGCGGATGTGCTGGCTGAGTTTTTGTTGCTGTCGTTCAAGGAAAAAGGCAATGGCTGAGCATCCAGTCTGTCCAGAGACCGGGGCGCCCATGCGCCGCGACGCGCGACCGATGACTCTCAATTACAAAGGTCGATCGATCACCTTCGACATGCCGGGATGGTATTGCGACGCCTCGGATCAGAGTATCCACACCGGCGAGGATATGAAGGTGTCGGACCGGATGTTGAACCGGCTCAAGGCCCGTAGCGAAGGCTTGATCGAGCCGCAAGACGTCCGCCGCATCCGCAAGAAGCTGGGGCTGAGCCAGGCGGCGGCCGGCGAGCTGATCGGCGGCGGCCCGCGAGCCTTTCAGAAATACGAAGCCGGCGACCTGTTGCCGAGCCGGGCGATCAGCAGCGCGCTGGCGCTCCTCGACCACGATCCGCAGGCCCTGCAGGTGCTGGAGGCGCGCCGTCCTCCGGCCGAGGAGCGTCAGGCGCCGCGGGCCGCACACTAGGTGGCGCGAGCGGAACCGGATGGATCGGACCGGCCGGCGACGGCCCGGCGAGGCCGTAGAAGCGGATCTTGAAGGGGCGCTGCCAGAGCGTCTTGCCGAGGCCGCGGGCGGCGCGGTCGAGGGCGAAGACGAAGCGCGGCGAGCCGGCGAGGCGCCCGGCGAGCGCCAGGGCGGCGAAGGCCAGGGCCTGGACGACGCCCGCCGCCATCCAGCCGGCCACGCCCGGCCAGTCGCCGGCCGCGGCGCTGTGGGCGCTGGCGCCCTGGCCATAGGCGAAGGCGCGCAGGGCCGTGTAGCGCAACGTCAGCCGCTCCGGCGCCGGATCTTCCCAGACCCACGCCTGCGCCGCCCAGGCGAAGCGGGCGCCGGCGCGCTGCATGGCGCCGAAGAGCAGATCGTCCTCGCCGCCGATCTGGTTGCGGACGGCCGAGAACGGCCGCTCGCGATCAGGAAGCGCGGCGCGGCGCACCAGGCTGTCGCCGCAGCCGTAATAGTGGTCCAGATCGCAGCTCTGCGACGGCCCCGAGCGCGAGAAGAAGTGTTCGAAATAGGCGCGGTGGCCAACCTCGAGCCAGTCGGCCCGGGCCCGAACCGGCCCGAACACCACGTCGGCGCCGTGGCGCGCCTGCACGTCGAGCAGGGCGGCAAGCCAGCCGCCGGACGCTTCTTCGTCGTCGTCGAGAAAGGCGATCAGCTCCCCTCGGGCGGCGGCCACGCCGGCGTTGCGGGCGTTGGCGACGCCGGCGGCGGGCTCGTGGACGTAGCGCACCGCAAACGGCGCCTCGGCGGCCAGGGCCTCGACCACGCCCGCCGCGGACGCCACGGCGTCGTTGTCGACCACCACCAGCTCCAGACCCGCCGGATCGACGCCCTGTTGCGCGAAAGTCGAGCGGGCGGCGCGGGCGAGGCCCTGCAGCCGCCTCTGGGTCGGAATGACGATGGAGACGGGAGGGCTCATGCCGGCGGCGCCTGCACGGCGAAGGTTTCGGGCAGCGCCGGCGCGCCCCGGCGCCGGGCCGTCCAGGCCTTGTGGGCGCCGGCGAGCGCGAGCTTGGCGGCCATGGCGGGACCGGCCCGGTCCTGCACCCGCGGGTTCCAGCCAAGGCGGCGGCGCAGCAGGCCGTTGGCGTGCAGCACGCTGGCGCGGATGCGCGCCGGCGGCGTCATGAACTCCATGGACACCGCGACGCTCAGCATCGGGCCGTTGTCGACGCGGTGCGGCGCGTTCTGCGGCCAGGTCACCATGTCGCCGGGAGTCATGGCGAAGCTCTCGGCCGCGGCGTCCCAGGCGGCCTCGAAGGGCATCTGTCCCTCGGCGACGCCGAGCACGCATCGCTCCAGCCACGCCGGATCGACGAACGGCTCGCGGCGCGGATAGAACCAGATGCGCTTTTCGCCGCGCACCTGCCACAGCGAGGCGAGCGGCACGTCGAGGTGGTAGAAGACGCGCGCGTTCGGAGACGAGATCAAGAGCCCGAGGTCGCGATTGAGGATCGGCGTTCCCAGGCGCCGCTGCTTCTCGGCGGCGATCTCATCGCAGAGCGCGGCGAACTCGGGCAGATGGTCGTTGGCGTGGCGCAGGTTGAGCCAGAGGCGGCCGGCCCTGACCGCGTCCAGGAGCGCCCTGCCGTCCAGGCCGTGCGCCGAGCCGCGCCGCCAGTCGCGCCAGTCCTCGATGTCGTGGCCCATGGTGAAGACGCCGAGCGCCTGCCGCGGATAGCGCTCGAGCACGTCGGCGAGGCCGTCGTCGGAGAACAGCGGCCGCTCGGCCAGGCCATGGCGCAGGCGCACGATGGCGTTGCCGAAGCCGGCGACGTCGCCGGGCGTCCAGGCCTCGATCACGCCGCCCATTCTCGTCTCCTGTGGGTGATCAGCGCCCGCGCGATGCCCCGCGCCCTGCCGGCCAGCGTCAGCTCGAGGGCGGCGATCTGGTCGAGGCGGCCACGCGCGCGCCCCGCCAGCGGCGCCCCGCGCAAGGCCGCCGCGTCCCAGAAGCGCTCGGTCCGGGCGGCGAGCCCGCCCGCGATGGTCGGGGCGGCGGCGAGGCCCTGCCCGAGCTGGACGCTGTCGGTGGCGAGGCGCCGCTTCCAGTGGTCTTCGCCCGGTCCGAGATCATAGGTGTGCAGCGCGAGTTCGCCCATCGCGCCCAGCGCCTCGACCTGGTGCACCGAACCCGGCGAGTGGGCCTTCAGCTGCGGATCGAACGCCCCGATCCAGGGATGGAACCAGCCGCCCTGGCGAATCCCGAAGTGCGCCGCGGCGAGCCGATCGCCGGCGTAGAGGCTGATCATCAGACCACCGAACCCGGCCGACCGAGTCTCGAACAGGCGGCGCATCAGCTCGGCCGACCAGGGCGCCGCCAGGAAATCGTGCAGCCCCGTGCGGGCGAGATGCGCCCGCTTCCAGGCGATCAGGCGCTCGAAGGCGGCGCCGTCGCGGTCGTCGGCGACGAGTTGCACTTGGCCGATCGCCTGTTCGAGCGAGCGCCGGTAGCGGCGGTGATGCTTGGAGGCCAGGGTCGCGGCGGCCACGGACGCGGCCGGCGGGGAAGCGGCTGATCTCTCGGCGAGGACGCGGTAGGCGCGGCTCCCCGGCCGCGCCGACGCGAACGCCCCGAAGGGATCGACGAGCCCGGTCAGGCGCATCGCCGAGAGGCCCGCGGCCTGCAGCGCCTCGGCGCCGGCGAGGCCGGCGTCCGGCGCGGCGACGAGGCCATGGTAGTCGCAGAACGGCGCCCCGATCGGCCGTGCGAAGCCGCGCGGGCGGCGGTGATGCGCGAGGAACCCGACGATGCGCCCGCCGCGCCGATAGATCGCCACGCGCGCGTCGATGCGCACGTCGCCGACGGTCCGGGCGAACCTGGCCCCAAGCAGGGGACTGCCGAACTGAGGCGTCTGCTCCTGAAGCCGCCGCCACGCCGCGATGTCGGCGACGGACAGCTCCGCCGGATGGACCACCCGCGCCTCTATGGCTGCATCGACTGGCTTTCGCATTCGCCCGCTCTGTGCCGCTCTGGCGCGGCCGCTTGCGCTCGCCTGGATCGGGAGCAAAGGGCGTACCAGCGCCGCGAGCCGGGAACGGCGGAGCTGCGGACGGCGCGGCTCAGACCACCGAGCCGCCCCCATCGACGAGGAGCACCTGTCCGGTCGTATAGCCGGCGCGCATCAGATAGAGGTACGCCTCGGCGACCTCGGCGGGCTCGCCGATGCGGGCGAGGGGCTGGCGGCGGGTCATCTCGCCGAAGCGGCTCTCGCGGCTCTCCTGCGGGATCGAGTTCCAGACGTCGGTGCGGATCATCCCGGGGCAGACGGCGTTGACCCGCACCGGGGCGAGGTCGACGGCGAGGCCCCGGGTCAGATGTTCGATGGCGCCGGCCATCGCCGTCGAGATCGGCGTCCCCTGGCGCGGCCGATGCGCGATCATGCCGTTGGTGAGCACGATCGAGCCGCCGGGGCGAATGGCCTTCACGCCATGCTTCACCGCCGCGAGCGCCCCCCAGAAGCGGACCGCGAAGAGCTCGGCCGCCCGGGCGAGGTCGGTGTCGGCGAGGTCGCGCGCGCCGCGACCGCCCCAGTCGCCGGCGGTGAAGGCGAGGTGGTCGAAGTCGCCGACCCGATCGAAGAACCGCGCCACGTCGGCCTCGTCGCGCACGTCGACGCCATGGCCGCTCGCCGCTGCGCCGAGGCGTTCGACGGCGGCCTGGACGTGGCCGAGGCCGCTGGAGCCGACCACCACCTCGGCCCCGTCGGCGAGCGCGGCCGCGGCGAGCGCCAGGCCGATCCCGGACGAGCCGCCGATGACGACGACCTTGCGGCCACGCAGGGCGCCGCTCACTTCGCCACCGGGCGCATGACGACGCCGCAGATCTGCACCGCGCCGGCCGCCACCGGCAGGCCGGCGGCCCTGGCGCGCTCGAGCGCGGCGCGGGCGTCCCTCACCTCGATGTCGAGGCCGACCACCCCGGTCCCGTCGTCGTCGAGGGGATTGACGAAGCGGATCTCGCCGCGCTCCAGCCGGATGCGAAGGCTGTCGCCGTTGGTGAGGGCGCCCGTCTTCAGGAGTTCGCACCAGCGCGCGCACGCGGCCACGGGATCGCGCGACTGCAGAGTGACGGAGGCGATCCCGAGACTGTCGCGGCTCCGGTGTTCGCGCCAGTCGTGCCCGGCGGGCGGCCAGTCGCTCAGCGGCGCGCGCCAGCCCTCGTCGGCCTCGACGCTGTCGATGGAGAGCAGCACGCCGGCGCAGTCGCCGGGATGATAGTGGGTGAAGCGGTAGCGGCCGGCCGGGCTCCTGGCGATCACCCGCACGCCCAGGGTCTCGAGGCGGGCGCGGTGAGCCAGGGCGTCGGCGTCCTGGGTGATGACCATGTAGCCGGCGTCGCCGCCGCGCCGGGCGAGATAGCGGGCGCCCGAGGCGTCCTCGCGGAAGGGTTCCAGCACCTCGAGGAACTCGCCGCCGACCGGCATGACGACGTTCTTCAGGCCGAAGACCTCGACCGCCGGATCGCGGAACCCCACCTCGAGGCCGAACACGGCGCGAAGCTGCTCGGCGACCGGCGCGATCTGGTGCGCGATCAGGGCGACCTGGCGCAGGCGCATGGCGTCTTCTTTCCTTTTTCTCGAGCCGCCCCCACCCTACTCGGCCGATCCGCGAAGCTCCAGTTCGGCCAGCACGTCGTCGGTGTCCTGGCCCAAGCGCGGCGGATGGCGCCGAACGTTGGCCGGCGTCTTCGAATAGGTCACCGGCGGACGCAGGCCGACGTAGGCGCCGGCGTCGGGGTGGACGTAGTGCTGGAAGAGCCCGACGGCCTTCAGGTGCGGATCGTCCATCAGGTCGTCGAAGCGATTCATTCTGACCACCGGTATGTTCAGCGGCTTCAGCAACGCCAGCCACTCGTCGGTGGTGCGGGTGCGGGTGACCTCCTCGACCAGGCCATAGAGTTCGCCGACGTGCTGGGCGCGGGTGCGGAAGTCGGAGAAGCGCGGATCGGCGCCGACGGTCTCGGCCCAGCCGGCGACGCGGAAGAACTCGTCCCATTGCTGGTCGGTGTAGGGCAGGAGGCCGATGTAGCCGTCGCTGGTCTGGAACGGCTTGCGGTTGGGATTGGCCGAGCGGGTGTAGGCCCATTGGCCGGTCGGCGGCTCGAAGGCGTGGCCGAACAGGTTCTCGACGAGGTTGAAGCTCGCCAGGCACTCCAGCATCGGAACCTCGACGAACTGGCCCTCGCCGGTGCGCTGGCGATGGAAGAGCGCCGCCGTGATCGCCTGGCACATGAACAGCCCCGCGACCTTGTCGGCCGCGAGCGTCGGCAGGTAGCGGGGCCGCGGATCGCCGTCGGTGCGCGGCAGCAGGTCGGCGAGGCCGGAGGTCGCCTGGATCAGGTCGTCGTAGGCGGGCTCCCCGGCATAGGGCCCGGCCGCGCCATAGCCGGCGCCATGGCAATAGACGATGTCGGGCCGCACCGCGCTGACGCCCTCGTAGTCGAGGCCGAGCCGCTTCAGCCCCTGGTAGCGCACCGAGGCGGCGAAGACGTCGCAGGTGGCGATCAGGCGGCGCAGGGCCAGCGCCGACTTCTCCTCGCGCAGATCGAGCAGCACCGAACGCTTGTTGCGGTTGATGGTCATGTAGATGGGGCCGAGGTCGGGGGACGCGCCCTCGGGCGTGCGGCCGCTCCAGCGCATGATGTCGCCGCCGCCGCCGCGCCGCCCGCCGGGGAATTCCACCTTGATCACCTCGGCGCCGAGGTCGCCCAGCATCTGGGTGGCGTAGGAGCCGAAGACGACGCTGGTCAGGTCGCAGATGCGCACGCCCTTCAAGGGGCCGGTCGCCTCGCGCGCCAGTTCGCTCACGTGCGCCACAAACTCATCCTCCCGATGCGTCGCTTCTGACATGACGCCCGCGCTCATGTCTGGCTAGAATGGGCCGAAGAATGGCGCAAGGCCACGCGGGCGGGAGAGGCAAGGGCTTGGACTTCGAACTTTCCGAAGAGCACCGGATGCTGAAGGACCTCGTCGCCCGCTTCGTGCGCGACGAGCTGATGCCGCTGGAGCCGGCGGTGCTGGCGCGCGAGGCCGAGGGCAAGGGCCTGGGTCTGGGGGCCGACGAACACCGGCGGCTCGACGAGGTCTCCCGGGGCCTCGGCCTCTGGGGACTGGATGCTCCCGAGGACATCGGCGGCTCGGACCTGCCGGCGCTGGCCATGGTGGGGGTCGAGGAGGAGCTGGGGCGGACGATCACCCCCTACACCCTGCCGCCGGATTCGCCGAACCTGCGCATGCTGAAGGCGACGGTGAACGAGCGCCAGCGCGCCGCCTATCTGGAGCCCTACGTCCGCGGCGAGACCATATCGGCCATCGGCATCTCCGAGCCCGGCGCCGGCGGCGATCCGGCCGGCATGACCACCCACGCCGAGCGGGTCCCGGGCAAGGATGGCGGCGACGACGACTGGCTGATCAACGGCCGCAAGATCTGGATCAGCCGCGCCGCCGACGCCGATTTCACCATCCTGATGGCGCTCACCAACCGCGAGAAGCGCGCCCGCGGCGGCATCTCCGCCTTCCTGGTGGACAAGGGCACGCCGGGCTTCAACGTCTTGAGGCGCATTCCGATGATCGGCGGCGCCTTCACCTACGAGATCGCCCTGGAAGACTGCCGCGTCGAGGGCTGGAAGCTGCTGGGAACCGAAGGCAACGGCTTTGCGCCCATGCAGCTGCGCCTGGGCACGCGGCGCATCCAGATGGCGTCGTGGTCGGTGGGCATGGCGCAGCGGGCGCTGGACATGATCCTCGAATATGCGCCGCAGCGGGTGACCTTCGGCGTGCCGCTTTCCGAACGCCAGGCGATCCAGTGGTGGGTGGCGGACGCGGCGACGCGCATCCATGCGGCGCGGCTGATGACCTACGACTGCGCCTGGAAGCTCGACCAGGGCCGCGACGTGCGCCTGGAGATCTCGATGATCAAGGCCTTCGCCACCGAGATGGCCTTCGAGGTGGTCGACCGCGCCATGCAGACCTTCGGCGCCATGGGCATGACCAAGGAACTGCCGCTGCAGCTGATGGCGGCCAGGCTGCGGACCATGCGCATCTACGACGGCCCCACCGAGGTGCACAGATGGGTGGTGGCGAGGAATCTGCTGGGAACGAGGCGGTGAGGCGATGAAATCCCGATACGGCGACATCTCGGCCCGGGCCGAGGGCCACGTGGCGCTGCTGACCATCGATCGGCCGCCGCACAACCACGTCTCGGTGGAGCTGATGGCCGATCTGGCCGACGCGCTCGCCGACATCGACGCAACCACCGAGCTTCGCGCCAGCGTGCTGGCTTCGGCCGGCAAGAGCTTCTGCGCCGGCGCCGACCTCGTCTCGCCCACCGGGGTCGGCGGGACCGGGATGCAGGGGATCAATCCGCTCTACGTCGAGGCGGTGCGGCTGTTCTCGGCCAGGAAGCCGATGGTGGCGGCGATCCAGGGGGCTGCGGTGGGCGCGGGCCTGGGCCTCGCCCTGGTGGCCGATTTCCGCGTCGCGGCGCCGGAGGCGAGGTTCGTCTCCAACTTCGTCAAGCTCGGCTTCCATCCGGGTTTCGGCGTCACCCTGACGCTGCCGCGCCTGATCGGGGCGCAGCGCGCGGCGCTGATGTGCCTCACCGGCCGGCGCCTGAAGGGCGAGGAGGCGCTGGCCTGGGGGCTGGTGGACGAACTGGTCCCGCTCGAGGAATTGCAGGGCGCGGCGCTGCGCCTCGCCGCCGAGATCGCCGAGAACGCGCCCCTGGCGGTGCAGTCGACGCGGGCGACGTTCCGCGCCGGCCTCGCCGAGGCGGTGAAGGCCCAGACCGACCACGAACTGGTCGAACAGACCTGGCTGCGCAAGACCGCCGACTTCGCCGAGGGCGTCCGCGCCGTCAACGAACGCCGGACCGGCAGGTTCGTCGGGGCGTAAACGGTGTCGGCTCCGAGAAACACGACCGCCTCCCTCCCCCTCGTGGGGAGGGACAGACCGCGAAGCGGTCAGGGTGGGGGACTCTGGGGCGGTGCACAGGCGCCAACCTCGAGTCGATCGTTGACGCGGCGGACTCCCCCACCCGTCCGCCGCTTCGCGGCGGCCACCCTCCCCATGAAGGGGAGGGAGGAACATCGACGGAGGAACGAGGCATGCCCAGGCTGAACCGGGACGGGATCGAGATCCACTACGAGGTGCATGGCGAGGGGACGCCCCTGCTCCTCACCCACGGCTATTCGGCCACGTCGCAGATGTGGGCCGGCCAGGTCGAGGCCTTCTCCAGGGATTACAAGCTGATCACCTGGGACATGCGCGGCCACGGGCGGTCCGACTACCCCGAGGGCCAGGACGCCTATTCGGAGGCCGCCACCGTGGCGGACATGGCGGCGATCCTGGACGCGGCGGGCGCGAGGAAGGCGATCGTCGGCGGGCTGTCGCTGGGCGGCTACATGTCGCTGGCCTTCCACCTGGCGCATCCCGAGCGGTGCCTGGCGCTGCTGATCATCGACACCGGGCCCGGCTATCGCAAGGACGAGGCCCGCGACGGCTGGAACGCCAACGCGCTTCGCACCGCCGAGCGCTACGAGCGCGACGGCCTGGGAAACCTCGCCGCCGGCAGCGTCGAGATGCGCACCGCCCAGCACCGCGACGCCAGCGGCCTGGCGCGCGCCGCCCGGGGCATGCTGACCCAGAAGGATGCGCGGGTGATCGCTTCGCTGCCCGAGATCCAGGTTCCCTCGATCGTGATCGTGGGCGAGAACGACCGGCCCTTCCTCGCCGCCTCCGACTACATGGCGGGCAAGATCCCCGGCGCGAAGAAGGCGGTGATCGCCGGCGCCGGCCACGCCGCCAACATCGACCAGCCGCAGGCGTTCAACGCCGCCGTGCTCGGCTTCCTCGCCGGGCTGAAGCTGGAAGACGCCTGATGGCGGGGCGCCTCGCCGGCAAGACGGCGGTGGTGGTGGGCGCCGGCCAGACGCCCGGCGAGACCATCGGCAACGGCCGCGCCAGCGCCATCCTCTTCGCGCGCGAGGGCGCCCGCGTGCTCTGCGTCGACCGGCGGCGGGACTCGGCCGAGGAGACGGTGGCGATGATCGAGGCCGAGGGCGGCGCGGCCAGCGCCTTTTGCGCCGACATCACCCGCGAAGCCGATTGCGCGGCCCTGGTCGCCGAGGCGAGGCTCAGGCTCGGGCGGATCGACGTGCTGCACAACAACGTCGGCATCGGCGCCGGCGACCGCTCGATCACCCAGCTCGAGGAAGCGGCGTTCGAGGCGATCATGTCCACCAACCTCAAGGGCATGTGGCTGACCATCAAGCATGCGCTGCCGCCGATGCGCGAGCAGGGCGGCGGCGGCGCCATCGTCAACATCTCGTCCATGGCCGCGGTGGCCGCCTCGAACCTGGTGGCGTACGGCATGTCGAAGGCCGGGGTGAACAAGCTGACGCGCATCACCGCGGCGGCCAACACGCGCTACCTGATCCGCTGCAACTGCATCATGCCGGGCCTGATGGATACGCCGATGGCGGTCGGCGGCCGGGCGGCGACGCAAGGGCGGCCGATCGAGGAAATCCGCGCCGGCCGCGACGCCCAGGTGCCGCTGGGGCGCAAGATGGGCACGGCCTGGGACGTGGCGCATGCGGCGCTGTTCCTGGCCTCCGACGAGGCCAGGTTCATCACCGGCGCCGTCCTGCCGGTGGACGGAGGCATGTCGGCGGGCGTCGGATGAGCGCGTTCGAGGGCCTCAACGTCCTGGACTGTTCGCAGGGCCTCGTCGGTCCGATGGCGGCGATGCTGATGGCCGATTTCGGGGCGCAGGTGCTGAAGCTCGAGCCGCCGCAGGGCGACGCGGCCGCGGCCAGGCCCGGCTACCAGATGTGGAACCGCAACAAGCGCCGGCTGACGCTCGACGTCGCCGGCGAGGGCCGCGCCCGGCTGGAGGCCCTGCTCGCCCGCGCCGACGTGGCGATCTTCGACTTCAGCCCGCGGCGCATGCAGGCGCTGGGCCTCATGGATGCGGCCGAACGCCATCCGCGGCTGGTGCGGCTGTGGACGCCGCCCTACGGCCTGACCGGGCCATGGAGCGAGTTCGAGAGCCACCACGGCGCGCTGATGGCGCTCACCGGCGCCGCCTTCCGCCAGTCGAGCTACGCCCATCAGCCGGTCTATCTGGTCGCGCCCTTCCTGCACTACGCCCAGGCGACGATGGCGGCCGGCGCGGCGGGAGCGGCGCTGCTGGAGCGCCAGACCAGCGGCCTCGGCCAGGCGGTGACGGTGAGCGGCCTCAATGCGGTCGCCCTCGTCGGCGGCGGCTCGGGCATGATCCTGCCTCCGGGACGGCGGCCCCTCGGCGCCTCGCCGTCCTACCGGCTCTACGAGTGCGGCGACGGCCAGTTCCTCTTCCTGGCCACGCTCTTCAGCCATTTCTTCCGGCGCGCCATCGAGGCCATGGGCCTGGCGCAGATCGCCCTGGCCGAGGACGTCTTCCCCGAAACCGTCACCGAGGCGATGGAGGCGCGCTTCCGGGAAAAGCCGCGCGCCGAGTGGCTGGCGATCCTGCGGGCCGCCGACGTGCCGACCGGCCCGGTCGAGCCGCGCGAGGCCTGGCTCGCCAGCGAGCTGATCGCCAACAACGACATGCGCGCGGTGCTGGAGCACCCCGCGCTCGGGCCGGTCGAGATGCCGGGCGTGCCGGTCAAGCTGCGCCGGACGCCGGGCGCGGTGCGCTGCCTGGTGCGCGAGGCGGACGAGATTTACGGTGACAGTGCACTCATTGCCGGCGGCAATGAGTGCACTGTCACCGTAAATAGTGCACTGTCACCGGAAACCACAGCGCCGCTTGCCGGGATCAGGGTGCTGGACCTCGGCACCGTCATCGCCGGCGCCTACGCCAGCGCCATCCTCGCCAATCTCGGCGCCGAGGTGGTCAAGGTCGAATCGGCGGACGGCGACCCCTGGCGCGACCGCGGCGTCGGCTTCACCGCCTACAATCGCGGCAAGCGCGGCCTCGTGGTCGATCTCAAGCAGCCGGCGGGACGCGGCCTCTTCCTCGACCTCGTCCGCCGCGCCGACGTGGTGCTGGACAACTACCGGCTGGGCGTGCGCGACCGGCTGGGCATCGGCCACGACGCGGTGATGGCGGCCAATCCGCGCCTCGTCTCGTGCTCGATCACCACCTATGGGGCGCGCGGCGAGGAGACCCGCCGGCCCGGCTTCGATCCGCTGCTGCAGGCGCGCAGCGGCATGATGGCGGCCCAGGGCGGCGACGGCGAGGAGCCGGTGTTCCACATCATCGCGGTCAACGATTTCGCCACCGCCTCGATGGCCGCGTTCGGGGTGATCGCGGCGCTGAACGCGCGCGCCCGCACCGGCGAGGGTCAGGTGATGGAGACCAGCCTGACCGCCCAGAGCGCCATGTTCCAGTGCGGCGAGCTGACCACCTGGCCGGGCGCGCCGCCCGCGCCCAAAGGCTGCCGCGACTGCCTGGGCCTGACCGCGCTCGACCGCTTCTACGCCTGCGCCGACGCCTGGATCCTGATCGCCTGCCGCACCGGCGAGGAAGCGGCGGCCCTGGCCGGCGCGCTCGGCCATCGCGAGTGGGCGAGCGAGTTCGACCTGATGTCCGAGCCGCGCGACGGGCGCCTGGCGCAGCGGCTGGCGCAGGCGCTGGCGTCGCAGACCGCCGCCGAGGCGCTGGCGAAGCTGCTGGGGGCCGGCGTGCGGGCGACGCCGGTGCTGGAGGGCGAGGCCATCCTGACCGACGCGTGGCTGTGGGAAAACGACTTCTTCGACACCCTGCGCCAGAGCCCGCACGGTCCGGTCAAGGACCGTCCCTACGCCGCCTTCTCGCGCAGCCGCGCCGGCTACGACCGCCCCGATCCCGGGCTCGGCGAACACAGCTTCGAGGTGCTCGCCGACTGGGGCGTCGAGCCCGGCCGCATCCGGCGCCTGGCCGAGGACGGCGTCGTCATGCGCCTGTGCTGAGCCGGAGCGGCGGCATGGCGCCAGCGGCCGGCGACGGCGTCTTCGTGCGGCGGGACCTGCTTGCGCCGCTCGATCTGCTGCGCGTGCTGGGCGCCCTCGAAAGGCTCTCGGCCAGCTGGGCGCCGTCGCAGGCGCTGGGTCTGCTGGGACGGGGCCAGACCAACCAGGTGCGGGCGACCAATATCGCCGCCCAGGCGGCGCTGGACGAAGTCCGCGCCCTGCTCGCGACGGCGACGCTGCGGCAGGCGCAGGCCTGCGGCTTCGCCTTCGCCGCTCCGCCGCACCTGCAGCTCTTCCCGGTGCGGATGATCGGGGACCGCGCCAGGCCGGCGTTCCAGGAGCCGCATACCGACTCCGCCGCCGATCGCCCGGAGCCGCCGACCTGCACCAGCGTCTTCTACGTAAGCGCCAGGGACATCGCCGGCGGGGAGCTGGCGGTGGCGCCCCGGGACCCACGCGGATCGCCCCTGATCCTGCGGCCGGTGGCGAACACCCTGGTCTCCTTCAGCGGCGACCGGGTGCATTGGGTCCAGCCGCTCTACGCCGGCGAACGCGTCAGCGTGGTGGTCAATCTCTACTGAAGAACCTCCCTCCCCTTCATGGGGAGGGTGGCCGCCGCGCAGCGGCGGACGGGTGGGGGAGTCTGCCGCGTCAACGATCGAATCGGGGTTGGCGCCTGCGCACGGCCCCTTGAGTCCCCCACCCTGACCGCTTCGCGGTCTGTCCCTCCCCACGAGGGGGAGGGAGCGCGGCGCGTTACGCGAAGAGGGTGCAGGCGCCCTGGTCGGCGGGGCCGGCGGCGGCCCTGGCCCAGCCGAAGAGTTCGCGGCCGTAGCCCGAGCCGGAGCGCGGCGCGGGCGCGGGGGTGCGGGCCATCAGCTCGCGCGCTTCGACCCGGATCGCCAGCGTCCCGGCCTGCGGGTCGAGGCGGATGACGTCGCCGTCGCGCACCAGGGCGAGCGGCCCGCCGACGGCGGCTTCCGGGGTCACGTGGATGGCGGCGCAGACCTTGCCGGAGGCGCCGGACATGCGCCCGTCGGTGACCAGGGCGACGCGGCGTCCGCGGTCGAGCAGCAGCCCCAGGGTCGGCGTCAGGCCGTGCAGTTCGGGCATGCCGTTGGCGCGCGGTCCCTGGAAGCGGACCACGGCCACGAAATCGCGATCGAGCTCGCCGCGCCGGAAGGCTTCGATGAGGGCGTCCTGATCGTCGAAGCAGATCGCCGGCGCCTCGACGACGCGGCGCCCGGGCTCGACCGCCGAGGTCTTGACGACGCCGCGGCCAAGGCCGCCGGAAACGATGCGCAGGCCGCCCTCGGCGTCGAACGGCGCATCGACGGGCCTCAGCACCTCCGGCGCCAGCGACCGCGCCGCCCCCTCGCGCCAGACGAGTTCGCCGCCGTCGAGAAAGGGCTCGCTCTGATAGAGGCGCAGGCCCTGGCCGGCGACGGTGACCACGTCCTCGTGGGCGAGGCCGGCGTCCAGCAGCTGGCGGATCACGAAAGCCATGCCGCCGGCGGCGTGGAAGGCGTTCACGTCCTCCTCGCCGTTGGGATAGACCCGCGCGATCAGGGGCGTCACCCGCGAGAGGTCGTCGAAGTCCTCCCAGGCGAGGACGACGCCGGCGGCCTTCGCCATGGCCACCAGGTGCAAGGTGTGATTGGTCGAGCCGCCGGTGGCGAGCAGGCCGGCGAGGCCGTTGACGAAGCTCTTCTCGTCGGCCACGGCGGCCATGGGCGCATAGGCGTTGGAGCCGGCGCCGATGGCGAGCGCGCGCCTGGCCGCGGCCGCCACCAGCGCCTCGCGCAGCGGCGTGCCGGGATGGACGAAGGCCGAGCCGGGCAGATGCAGCCCCATCATCTCCATGATCATCTGGTTGGAGTTGGCGGTGCCGTAGAAGGTGCAGGTGCCCGGGCCGTGATAGGACTGCATCTCGGCGGCGAGCAGCTCCTCGCGGCCGATCCTGCCCTCGGCGTAGAGGGCGCGGACGCGAGCCTTCTCCGAGTTGGAAAGCCCCGACGTCATCGGCCCCGCGGGCACGAAGATCACCGGCAGATGCCCGAAGACGGCGGCGCCGATGAAGAGGCCGGGCACGATCTTGTCGCAGACGCCGAGCGCGAGGGCCGCGTCGAAGGCGTCGTGGGTCAGGGCCACGGCGGTCGCCATGGCGATGACGTCGCGCGAGAACAGCGACAGCTCCATGCCGGGGCGCGCCTGGGTGACGCCGTCGCACATGGCCGGAACGCCGCCGGCGAACTGGGCCGTGGCGCCGGCGGCGCGCGCCGCGGCCTTGATGATCGCCGGAAACCGCTCCAGCGGCTGATGCGCCGAGAGCATGTCGTTGTAGGCCGAGACGATGGCGATGTTGGCCGCGGCGGGATTGCGCAGGCGCGCCTTGTCGTCGTCCGGGGCGGCGGCGAAGGCATGGGCGAAGTTGGCGCAGGTGAGCTTGGCGCGCCCCGGCCCCGAGCGCCGCGCCGCCTCCATGCGCTCCAGATAGTCGGCGCGGCTCCCGCGGCTGCGCTCGACGATCCGCTCGGTGACCTCGGCGGTGACCGGGTGCATTGCGCCCTCCTTCAGGCCTCGCCCGGCGACCAGATGACGCGAACCGGGGCCTTCCTCTGGCGCAGCAGCGCGCCGACCGGCGGCGCGAACGCCGGGTCCCTCTCGACGCGCTCGACCAGCGCCCGCTTGGCCTCGCCGCCGATGAGCAGGACCACCAGGCGCGCGTCGAAGAGCGCGCGGCCGGTCAGGCTGATCCGCGGCACGAAGGGCGCGAGGCCCGCCTCGGCCACCCCGATCACCAGGCGCTCGCCGTCGACGTCCAGCGCCGCCGACAGTCCCGGCGTCTGCGGAAACAGCGAGCCGACATGGCCGTCCTCGCCCATGCCGAGCAGGCCGGCGTCGAAGGGCAGCAGGGCGCGGATCAGCGGCTCGGCGCGCACCGCGTCGTCCTCGGGCGTGGGGCCGGGGCCCTTCAGAGGCACGAAGCGCAGCGGGGCGGCGCGCGAGCGGATCAGCCGCTCGCGCACCTGACGCTCGTTGCTCAGGCCGGAATCGGCGGCGACGAACCGCTCGTCGCTGAGCGCGGCGGTGACGCCCGGCCAGTCGATGTCGGCGTCCGCCAGCCGGTCGTAGACCGGCCCGGCGCCGCGGCCTCCCGTCACCATCAGCCGCTTTGGTCCCGGGGCCGAGAGCCGGGCGAGCAGCGCCTGGGCCGCGGCGTCGGCGGCGGCGGCGGCGGTGGGGAAGGTTTCGACCCTACTCATCGAGCCACGCCCGTCCGGAACGCTCCAGGAGGGCGAAGGCGCCAGCCGGTCCCCAGCTGCCGGCGGCGTAGGGCTTGGGCGCCATGGAAAGGTCGGCCCAGGCCGCCGCCACGCCATCGATCCAGGCCCAGGCGAGCTCCACCTCGTCGCGGCGCACGAACAGCTGGGGATTGTCGGCGAGCACGTCGAGGAGCAGGCGCTCGTAGGCGATGCGCCGGCGTCCGCCGTTGTCGAGCGAGAGGCTGAGCGGCAGGGCCTGGAGGCGCGCGCCCTCGAGGCCGGGACGGCGGTTCATCAGCAGCAGCGAGATGTCCTCGTCGGGCTGCAGGTCGATGACGAGGCGGTTGGCGGTGACGTCCTCCTCGGCGCGCTCGCCGAAGATGAGGTGCGGCAGCGCCTTGAACTGGATGACGATCTGGGTGCGGCGCTCGGGCAGGCGCTTGCCGGTGCGCAGATAGAACGGCACCCCGGCCCAGCGCCAGTTCTCGATGTCGGCGCGCAGGGCGACGAAGGTCTCGGTGCCGCTGTCGCCGCCCCGCTCCTGGGCGTAGGAGGCCGCCTGGCCGCCGTCGACCACGCCGGAACGGTACTGGCCGCGCACGCTGAGCTGATGGGCCGAGGCGCGGGTGAAGGGCCGCAGCGACTTCAGCACCTTGACCTTCTCGTCGCGCACCGAATCGGCGCTGGCGTCCGGCGGCGGCTCCATCGCCACCAGGCAGAGCAGCTGCAGCATGTGGTTCTGCACCATGTCGCGCAGCGCGCCGTATTCGTCATAATAGGGCCACCGCTCGCCGACCCCCTCGGTCTCGGCCACCGTGATCTGGACGTGATCGATGGCCAGATTGTTCCAGAGCGGCTCGAACAGGGTGTTGGCGAAGCGCAGCGCCAAGAGGTTCTGCACCGTCTCCTTGCCGAGGTAATGGTCGATGCGGAAGACGCGCCGCTCCTCGAACACCTGGGCGACCTCGGCGTTGATGGCGCGCGAACTTGCCAGGTCATGGCCGATCGGCTTTTCCAGCACGATGCGGCAGTCGCCGCAGGCGAGCCCGCTCTCGCCCAGCGCCTTGCAGACGGTGGCGTAGAGGCTGGGAGACAGCGCCAGGAAGAAAACCGTGGAGGCGCCGGCGATGCGCGCCTCGATCGCCTTGAACCCCTTGGCGTGGGTGACGTCGGCGGCGCAGTAATCGAGGCGTTCGCGAAAGCGCGCCCACGCGGCCTCGTCCAGCCCCTCGGGCCGCTGCTTCAGCACCGCGTGGACGTGATCGCGGAAGCGGGCGCGGTCGAGGCTGGACCGGGCCGAGCCGATGATCTTCAGGCCGGGGGGCAGGCGGTTCTCGGCGTCGAGGAAGTAGAGCGACGGCAGCAGCATCCGCGCCGCGAGGTCGCCCGTCGCGCCGAAGATCACCAGCCGCTCGATGGTTCGCTTTTCCTCGGCCATGCGGCGCGAACGCATGATACGGCAAGGCCGCCTCGTCCAGTGGGAAACGCGCGCCCCAGGCGCCGCGGCAATCTTTCAAACAAGCGTTTGCGACGGTTGCGCCTCCCCGGACGGCGCCCGATAATGACCCCCTCGCAGGAGGAGACGCCGATGGCCTGGGATTTCGAGACCGACCCCGCATTTCAGAAGAAACTCGACTGGATCGAGGAGTTCATGGAGGAGAAGGTCGAGCCGCTCTCGAACCTCGGCCGCTCGCTGATGGTCCCAGGCGCCCGCGAGAAGTTCATCAAGCCGCTCCAGGAAGAGGTGAAGCAGCAGGGGCTCTGGGCCTGCCACCTCGGTCCCGAACTGGGCGGCCAGGGCTATGGCCAGCTGAAGCTGGCGCTGATGAACGAGAAGCTGGGACGCAACGGCCTCGCGCCGTCGATCTTCGGCTGCCAGGCGCCCGACACCGGCAACGCCGAGATCATCGCCCACTACGGCACGCCCGAGCAGAAGGACAAGTGGCTCTGGCCGCTGCTCAACGGCGACATCCGCTCGGCCTTCTCGATGAGCGAGCCCGCCGGCGGCTCCGACCCCACCACCTTCAAGACCCGCGCCGAGCTGAAGAACGGCAAATGGGTGATCAACGGCGAGAAGTATTTCTCGTCCGGCGCCTACGGCTCGTCGGTGCTGGTCGTCTATGCGGTGACCGATCCGGACCACAAGGACATCCACCAGAAGACCTCGATCTTCCTGGTGCCGACCAAGGCGCCCGGCGTCGAGATCCTGCGCGGCATCGGCGTGGGGGCCGGCGAGGGCGGCGGCCATGCCTACATCCGCTACAGCAACGTCGAGGTCGGCCCCGAGGCCCTGCTCGGCCCGCGCGGCGGCGCCTTCCTGATCGCCCAGACCCGGCTCTCCGGCGGGCGCGTCCACCACGCCATGCGCACCGTCGGCGCCTGCCAGCGCGCCTTCGACCTGATGTGCCGCCGCGCCGTGTCGCGCCAGACCCGCGACGGCCGGCTCGCCGACATGGCGGTGGTGCAGGAGCAGATCTGCGACGCCTGGATCCAGCTGCAGTCGTTCCGCCTCCTGGTGCTGCGCACCGCCTGGCTGATCGACAAGCACAAGGACTACAACCTGGTGCGCAAGGACATCGCCGCCATCAAGGTGGCCATGCCCAAGGTCTATCACGACATCGCCGCCACCGCCGCGCATCTGCATGGCGCCATGGGGGTCTCCAACGAGATGCCGTTCATGGGCATGCTGACCTCGGCCATGGTCATGGGCATCGCCGACGGCCCCACCGAGGTGCACAAGGTGACCGTCGCCCGGCAAGTGCTGAAGGACTACAAGCCCGACAACGACCTCTTCCCCAGCTACCACATGCCAAAGCTGCGCGACGCGGCGCTCGACAAGTTCGGCGCCGCCATCGAGGAGCTGAAGGGCGAAGCGGGCCGCACGCGCAGCGCCGAACCGGCGAACGCTTGAGGACGCCGACCGCGCCCGAAGCGCCGTGCGACCGCTGATCGTCGGGATCGGCGGGACCGTCCGCTCGCCGTCCTCGAGCGAACGGGTGCTCAGCCTGGCTCTGGCGGCGGCCGAGGCGGCGGGCGCGCGAACGCGCCTCTTCGGCGGCGAGATGCTGGCGCGCCTGCCGATCTACAATCCCGCCGATCCGGGCGATCCGCCCGAGCGCACCGCCCTCGTCGAAGGCGTGCGCGAGGCCGACGGCATCATCGTGGCCACGCCCGGCTACCACGGCTCGCTCTCCGGCCTCGTCAAGAACGCCCTCGACAGCCTCGAGCCGCTGCGCGAGGACGCGCGGCCCTATCTGCACGGCCGGGCGGTGGGCTGCATCGTGGTGGCGGACGGCTGGCAGGCGTGCGGCTCGGCCCTGGGCTCGCTGCGCGACATCGTCCACGCCCTGCGCGGCTGGCCCACGCCCCTGGGCGCGACGCTGAACAGCGCGCTCGCCCCCTTTGACGCCGCCGGCGCCCTGAAGGAGGTGCGCGACGCCTTCCAGGTGGAGACCGTGGCCCAGCAGGTGGTCGCCTTCGCCAAGGCCTGGAAGGGTTAGCCTCCCTCCCTCCCCTTCATGGGGAGGGTGGCCGCCGCGAAGCGGC